>JAFMDF010000319.1 GCA_017857395.1 Bacteroidota bacterium
CCTCTGTTAATCGCCTTACTCAATTTTTGAGGCTTTTCATATTTGCCATCTATAAGGCGTGAATAACTCATATGCCCACTACCACCATCTTTAAAATCTAAAACATAAAAATAATAAGTCCCTTTAGCTGAAATCGTGAATCCTACGATGGGAATGTCTTTGAACGGTTCAAAGCTTTTTATCTCTGATACATTAGGGCTGAATCGTTCCTTATATTGATTGATTTCGGTTGACGGAATAGATTTCCTACTCCATTTATTCTTTTTGTATTGCATAACAAACCATGTAGGCTCTTTATATTCTCCACCAGACCGAGTGAAAGAAAGCTCCGTCATATCGGGCAAAAACAATACTTCAGTTTCAAGATGTTCTTTTGTGGAAACAATACCAGGAGCAAACAATTCAGGAATTAAACCCGGTGGTTTTTGTCCAAAATATGGGCTTACTATAGTTGGTGAATCATTGTTTTTTAATTCTTGTTTTTTAGTGGCACAAGCGCTTAAAAAGATGGTAATTATTAAAAGTATACTATTGTAATTTTTCATTGTTTAAGTTTTTAATATTATTTAGATTTTTAGAATGTTTGGTAACGTGTTTGTGTAGTAGTAGTAGTTTTATTATTTTGGTCTTAGATTCTCAATAACTTCTGTGCTCACCCAATAGATATTTCCTGTCCCGTCTTCTTGGTCTCTGCCAAAAAACAAATATTTACCATCTGGCGTAATACTCGGACACCCTTCGTTAAAATTAGAATTTACTTCATTTCCAAGGTTAATTGGTTTTGTCCATGTCCCGTCTTTTTCCTTAAAGCAGACATAAATATCGTGGTCTTTTCTTTTTTCATTTTCTTTGTTTCGAGTATATATCAGCAAATACTCTTGAGATGGGGAAATAAACCCGTGATGACCAAATTCAAGTTCAACTTCCTGTACTTCGGGAAATTCACCGTTTTTGTTGGGTGCATAATACATTTTCCCTTTTGAAATACTTGTATAAAAAAGATCTCCGTTTTTAGCTTGATTAATATAAAAAACTAGGTCATTATTAATAGGTGAATCAAGTTGTATTGCATCACTCCAGGAATCGGCTAAACGGTTTACGTACCAAATTTTCTCATCCGAAAAAATAGAATCGAAAGCTGTGAAGTAAATCCTTTTGTCATTAAGACTAACGAATGGATATAATTCCTCATTTTTTCCCCCATTGGTAAAATTTGCTCTTTTAACGGGCGTCCATTTATTACCTTTAAATTTTGAGAAATAGATAGCTGTTTCTTCCTCTTTTTTATTAGCCGTAAAATATACTTCGTCTAAATCAGGAGAAAACGAAATACCCGCTTCATTCCTTCCATTGATTGAAACAATTCCAGGAGCAAACAATTCAGGAGTCAAACCTGGTGGTTTTTGTCCGAAGTAAGGACCTCCCTGAACCGGAAAATTATTCATCTGTGACAACCATTGCATACTGCGTACAGCTGTCATTGGAAACGCTGTTTCATGGTTACCTTCAATCACTAAATGCTTTAAGGATAAACGCTCATCGTTTTTATTTTTCAGCATGGCAATAATTTCATCAGTATACGGGCTCGACTCCCTTTCCAAATCACCATAAGAAATGAAAACATTGGCATTTAGGCCTTTAGCATTTAGTGCTTCATTAGCTCCATGCTCAGAAAGAATGGGAACATCTCTCCCTCCCGAAAACGATGGACTACCCAGGATGTAGTTTTTAAAGGTGCTGGGTTCTGTGAGTAATATGTACGCACCAAATTTACCGCCCATAGAATACCCAAAATAAGCGCGTTTTTCAGGATCGGTTCGGTAGTTGTTTTCGATGTACTTAATTACATCGTTGCGAATGAAATCCAGGTGATTGCTTGCCTGCCCCAATTGATATTTTGCTTGATTCTCCGGGTTGCTTGATGGCCGTATTGAGTAATCTCGAAATCTACTTGCATGTGCTCCTAATGCTCCTAATTCTCCTTTTAGATCTTTTTCCCAGGAGATACCAACTAAAATGGCATTTTTTATCAGAAAGTCGGCGGAACCAGATAATATTTCAACATGCCACATAGCATCCGTATAATATAGCACAGGATATTTTATGTCCTTGTTTTCTGAATACCCCTCTGGTAGCTTAATATACAATTCATATTGCCTATCAGCCTTAGTGTCGGTTATAGGGATCACCTCTATCTTAGGCAATTCTAAATAAGACTTATCTACTGTATGGATGTTATCGTTTACCTTATTTTGTTGAGCAAAGACACTATTTAGCGATATAGCAAATGTCAATATTAATAATTTAGTGATTTTCATGTTTTCTTCCTCTTTGTAATTTTATTGAATAGTAGTTTGATAAATGGTAAGTAATGAGACAAAAATAAACTTACAATATTTAATTTGTTGCGAGTTACGGGTTGCGAGTTGGTTTAGAGCAATGATTGATTTATCAACTCTTAGTGGCTGTTTTAGTTAGCAATTTTTGACCATGCGGGTTGTGTACCATTAGAAATAATTTTTTTTAGGGAAGCACCATCCTTATTCATCATATAGATATTTCTTTCTCCATCCAGACTTGTTGATGAAAAAATTATTTTAGATCCATCAGGAGACCAAGATGGATACCATTTAGCAGCCTCACTAGATGTTAGTTGTTTTTGATTAGAACCATCTATATTCATCACATAAATTTCATTGTTTCCATCCCTATCAGACATAAAAGCGATTTGCCTGCCATTAGGAGAAACCTCTGGATGCTGCTCTTCAGCATCATTATCTGTCAAGTGAATGATGTTGTTACCATCAATATCTGCTATGCTTATCTGAGTTTTTTCATCTTTGAATGCCGAGTGAAAGACTATTCTACCATCTGGGGTAAAATAAGGACCACCACCTTTGATTGGTTTTATTTGAGTCTGCTGGCTACCATCTGAATTCATAATCCAAACTTCTTGCTGCCAATTTTTTTCCGAATCTTCGTATTCTCTTGAAAATGCTATTTTTGTTCCATCAGGTGACCATGTTGGTGAATTATCCCATTTGTTTTTTACATGAGTTAATCTCTTCCTATTCGTACCATCACTATTCATGGTATGAATAGACCATGTTTTTCTTTCATCATATTTTGCATAATAAGCGAAGCGTTTTCCGTCAGGCGACCAAGCTGCATATCCTCCACTAGCTATGATTCTATTTTTTGATTTGCCTTCATTATCGGTCAGAACAATTCCATTAGATGAATACGCAATCGTATAGGGCGATGATTTAGATGGGCTTACTATAGTTGATGAATCATTGTTTTTTGATTTTTGTTTGGTAGTAGCACAAGCGCTTAAAAAGATGGTAATTATTAAAAGTATACTATTGTAATTTTTCATGTTTATTTTTTTACTTAGATGCTGAACAAATGTATAGTATATTTAATATCTAAATCCATCAATAGGATGAACACAATAATTAAATGATAAAACCATTTCGTCATTGATATCCCGCTTTTGTATAATAATTAAGCTAATTGCTATACATAGATGGTATATTTTACCTATTATTAAATAAATATATGCTTGAAAAGTCATTAAAAAATACAATCCTAATAAATATAGGCGCCTTTTTATTGGTACTTATACTTGAGATATTAAGTATGTGGGCGATTAAGGATAGATTTGATACGAATTATTCTTTTTTCTTACATGGTCTTAATTATACAATTGCCATTATGGCGGTTATATGGATAAATCATTTTATTTTCATTCCATCTTTTTTTGATAAGAGACGCTATTTTTTATATACAATACTTCTTATTGGGAGTGTATTTATTGGGGCATATTTGAAAGGATATGGGGAGGATGGCTGGTATGGTGTTTATAAAATGACCTTTTTTCTAATTTATACTACTGGAACCGGAATGGCTGCCTTTTTTTTAAGAAGAAATTTAATCATCCAAAGAGAAAATGCTGAGAAAGAAAAATTACAAAAAGAGATAGAGCTTAACTATTTAAAAGAACAGGTGAATCCTCATTTTTTATTTAACTCCTTAAATAGTATTTATTCACTTGCCAGACAACATTCACCAGAAACGCCAGATCTTGTCATGCAGCTCTCAGAATTATTGAGATATCAATTAGAGAGTTCTAAAAAAGAGACCGTTCTATTAAAAGAAGAGCTTGAGTTTATAGAAAATTATTTGTTACTTGAAGAAAAAAGATTGAGTAAACGTTGTACTATTGAATTTTTAATTGAAGGAAATTTGTTGGGGTTAAGGATTTCTCCTATGTTGCTGATCCCTTTTATTGAAAATGCTGTTAAACATGGTGCCCAAAGTACGAATGAACAGAGTATAATTGATATTTCTGTAGCTATAAAAAATACCACCCTTCATTTTTGCGTAGATAATTCAAAGCCTCCCATAGTTTCTGCATCGAAAAGAGAAGGACTAGGGCTTGAAAATGTGAAAAGACGTTTAAATCTATTATATCCTAATGCTCACTTATTAGAAATTGATGATATGGAAAAAGTATATCGTGTAAATTTATCTATTGATTTAACTCTTTCAATACTAAAAAAAACAGCTAATGATTAAAATTGGTATTGTAGATGATGAAGTATTAGCACGTAAAGTGATAGAAGATTATTGTTCTAAAATTGACAACTTTGAATTAGTATTAAGCACCGGGAATCCACTTGAATTTATCAATTTTATTCAGCAAAATGAAGTTGATCTCATCTTTCTAGATATAGAAATGCCTGAACTGAATGGCATGGAAATTTTGCGTTCTATGATAAAACCACCTAAAGTTATTTTGACTACCGCTTATTCTGAGTATGCATTAGAAAGTTATAACTATGGTGTTGTAGATTATTTATTGAAACCTATAAAAATCGAACGCTTTTTGAAAGCAATCAACAAAGTTTCCGTTTTAAAAACACCACCACTTAAAAAGAATAAAGGACCTGAAGAACTTCAAATAAAACATGATGGAATGCCCGTTAATATTTCATTTAATTCAATTCTCTATATTCAGAGTTTTGGAAATTATTTGAAAATCTTTACAGATTCAAGAATTTACCTTATCTCCGAAACACTTATTAATATCACTACCTTTTTATCTGAAAATTTCCAACGCACCCATAAATCATACATTACTAATTTGGATAGAGTTACAAAAGCAACTAGAACACATTTGTTAATTGAAAATAATAAAGTCCCTGTAAGTGCTATGTATAAGGTTATTGTTTTTAAAAAATTGGAAGTTTTAGCAAAATTATAACCCAGCTTCTCTTACCGTTGTATAAATTGTTCCCTATTTATTTCTATTAATAGTGAGGAATTGTTATCTACCAATTAATAGAAGTACCCCAATGTAACCGAAAAGGTTTTTCATTTTTTAAGCTTTTATTTTAAGTTTTTAAATTTCTGTAAGTGCTCCTTAAGTCTCCAAAAAATACATCTCCACCGCCCCCTTATTCTTAGCTTGTATTTCTCCTCGATAAGTTACCTTAAACTGTTCTTTGATTAAATGGTAAGTTGATTTAGAGATATTAATTTTACCAGCCGAACTATTGCTTTCCATTCGACTAGCCGTATTGACCGTATCGCCCCAAATATCATACACGAACTTTTTAGTACCCACTACGCCTGCCACCACAGGGCCACTATGCAAACCAATTCGCATTTGCCAGTAGGTTTCTCCTGCTGCCATTTTAGTGGTATATCTCTGTTGAATAAAACTCATCATTTCCAAAGCGGCATTAGCCGCATCTTTTGCATGTGTCGTATTGGGGATAGGCAAACCACCTACGCACATATAAGCATCTCCAATGGTCTTTATTTTTTCCAATCCAAATTTTTCCATAATCGCATCAAAGGCTTTAAAACAATCATTGAGTTCATTGACTAATTTTTCTGGAGGCATATTGGCAGATAGTCCTGTAAAATTTACAAAATCGGCAAAAAGAACGGTAGTGTTATCATATTTTCTTGGAGCAGAATATCCTGTTTCTTTTAACTCTTTAGCCGTTGCGGCAGGCAAAATATTTAGTAATAAATCATCCGACTTTTTCTGTTCTTTTTGAATGGCAATTTTTTGAGTGGCTAAAATTCGATTGGTTCGGCGACTGTAGATTAAACCAGCAGCAATCAAGCCCATGATTAATAATAATAAGCCCCCTAAACCATATAAAAATTGTTGAAAATCTTGTTGTCTTTCTAAATCTAGCTGTTGGATTTCATTATCTTTTTGTAGCAAGGAATTTTTCTGCGCTTCTTCTTTTAAGCGGGATTCCTTTTTATCCAATTCTAATTGCTGTAATTTTTCTTTTTGGGTTAATTCCGTTAATTGTTGCTCTTGCTCGACCGCCAAAAGTCGTTGTCGTGCCAATTGTAATTGTTGTTGCGTTTGTTTGGCTAATAATTGTTGATTATTTAATTTGGATTCCTTTACCTCTTGTTCTTTTTTTAATAAAGCCAATTCTTGTTCCTGCTGCGTGGAGGTCAATTTTAAGTTATTAATCGCTAATAACTGTTTCTCCCCTTCTAATCCTAATTGTTGAATCATCAAGTCTTGGATTTCTTGATTGATTAATAAAGAACGAATTTCTGTTTCTGCGGTCTCTAGCTCTTTTCTTTCTAGGAAAAATTCGGCTTGTTGTTGTGCAGCTAGTTGGTCGAGTGAATCTTGTATTTCAAAATGTTTTTGAAAATAATCAAGAGCGGTTTGGTATTCAAATAAATCTGCGTAAATCTGTGCAGCAGTATAATACGCATTACTCAATAGTTTGGGCTGTTGATGCTTAAGCGCATTTTTAATAGCTAATTGATTGAAATTTAAAGCATTATACAAATCTTCACGCTTCAAATACACATTGGCTAATAAGTGATTAATCTGACTTTGTTCCGCTGACTTTATTTGTTTTAATAAGTTTTCTGCTAGGGTAAATGCTCGAATAGCAGCCGCTGTATTCCCTAAGTTAAAATAGGCAATACCAATATTCATTTGCAATAAAGCCAAAGTTTGATAGTCCGTTTCTGTTGTTAGTGCATACCCTTTTTGAAAGAAGTTAATAGCTTCCTCGTATTCTTTTATAAAGTTATAATTATAGCCAATATTGTTGTAAATAATCGCTTGTTCTGCTGCTGGTTTTCCTGCATTTTCCATAATAGATAAAATCCGTTGATTATATCCTAAAGCTTTATCATACTGTTTTGCATTTTGATAGGCATTGACTATATCATGGAAAATATTTAATCGAGCATTGACATTTTTTTTATCTAAAAAAGCCAATTGTTGGGAATAATAATCAAAGGCTGTATCGGGTTGTAACAACTTTGCATGGACGTCTCCTAGTCTCCTATAAAGGGTTTTAGTCGAAGCATACCTTACTGCAGTTTGATAATAAGGCAAAGCTTCTGAATGTAAATTTTCATTGGCATAAATATCCCCAATAGTTGTATTAACCACCGCTAATCTTTTGGGGGTATTATCCATTTGTGCCAATACATCCAATTCTTCTAGTAAATAACGTAATGCCTTTGGAGTATGCCCTTTTTCAAGCTCTACTGCCCCCATAAAAGCAAGGGATAATTGGATGCCTTTTGTATATTTTATTTGCTTCGCTAAAGTATACCCATTTTCAAATTGAGCATTGATGGTTTCATAATCGGTAGCTTGCTTGGCATTTTCTAAATATTGGAGCACGGTGGTGCTATCTTGCGACCAACAATAGGTGGTAGATAAAACCAGAAAAAACAATATTTTTGATTTAATCATCATGCCTAATTTAAATTATAATTCACTCCTAAACGAAAAGTAAAAAGGGATTGTGGATTGTATAATAATACATCAGGACTACTGTCGGCATCAATACCAGCATATTTTTTATTCAGTACATTATTGAATCGAGCATACATTCTAAAACTTTGATTGATTTGATAGTTTCCAGTTATATCTAAGGTATAAAAACCTGAATTTTTAATTGGACTATCTATTCGCTCATCTAAAACTTCTTCTATTAATACTAGGTTTCTGGTCAAAGAATTGGAGACAACTACATTATCCAAGATTAAGGTAAATCGTTCAAAAGGCTGGAAAGAAAATTGAGCTTGGGCAATTAAATTAGGATAGGCACGCAATCCACCCAACTCTTCCAAATGCTCTCTAGTCCGATTATCATTTATAGCACTAAAAAGGAATTCTTTTCCTTTTGATAAGCTAAGACTTATCCTTGCATCCATACTAATGGCAGGAATCAGTTTTTTTAACCATAGCATAGATTGAATCCCGTATAAATTAGCCTTTGTATTTTCATCATTAAAATAGCCTGTAGTTAAGTTTCGTTCCGTAAAAATAGGATTAGGTAATATATCATAAACCAAAAAATCAATCGTTCGGGTGTAATATCCCGCTAAATCAAATTCTATCTTGGGCGAAGGAAGCCACCTCAGTCCTAGTTCATAAGAAAGTGTTCGCTCTGATGCTATTGGTGAAATACCGGTTGAAATATTATCAAAAACATTATCAACTATCGTATAGGAGGTTTCTCTAAAATAAGGCCCTGGAATTTTGAAAGCAGTACTATAACTCGCTCTAAAAGATAAATTTTGTTGTGCTTTATACAGCAAAGCGATTCTTGGATTGAAAGAACTAATTCGCTCTGAAAAAGAGGTATTATTCCGATATATACTAGAAACGGTCAAGTTTTGTGAATTGTTAAGAAAATCTTAACAAAAATATAACTATTTGATTATCAATGTTAAAACTAACGTTTTGCAAGCATAAATCTTGGATTTAAAATCAAAATACTTGACCGTTCAGAGTATAGATAAGCCGCTCCCAGCAGAATATTCCATTTTTTAAGGGGCAAAAATAATTGGGCAAATGCATTCAACTCGTTATAATCTTGATCCGGATTCCGAGAAATATTTTCAATATTATCGGCTCCACCTCTATTTGGAGTAGACTGAAAGTCAACAAATGGGTCGCCAGTTCCTCGTTGCGCCCTAAATCCTGTATTAATCTCTGCATTTCCGACCTTAAAATTTAAAGCTTGTTCTAACGCATATTCAAAGGAACTAGCATGTGCAAATCGGATACTAGAAAAGAAATTATCATTAATTACCGTTCTCAAAGAATCTGCTAACAGCATATTTAGAGAATCTAGCGTAAAAACATTAAATATATTGGCTAAGGTAGGACTCACATAACTAGAAGAAGAGGTGTTATTCATATTATACTTCAAAAAATTCAAGGTCGTTTGGGTACTCCAATTTTTAAAGTCTTTTTTATAAATAAGATGCCCTTCTTTAATAGATTCTCCGATACTATTAACTGGAATAGCATAAGAAATAGCCACCGTGTTCAAGCCCAAAGCTCTATGGTCTTGTCGAAAAAAGTCTTTATAAGAAAATTGGAAATTTTGATACGTTAAATCAACCCCAAAAGAACGACTTAAATGAGGGGTTTCGCCCAAAGCTGGCTTAGTTACAGTTCCAATAAAATTAGGTGTATTGATTAATGCCTGTATCCTTCTGGGATTCAACCCGAAATAGTTTTCGGCATTGTATAAATCGGTATCATAAAAAATCCTACGAGTTGCCTGGCGGGTATTTGTTCCAAAAAGTCGAAACTTTAATATTTTATCCCCTTTTCCTATTTTCCCTCCGAATAGCGTATGAATACTAGTATAAGATTGACCTCCTACATGTAAACTAGCATTTGTAAAAATGGGTCGCTCGGAGTCTGCCACCACAATATTAATCACGCCTGTCGTTGCATCTGCTCCATATAAAGCGGCAGCAGGGCCATAAATCACCTCAATTCTTTCTGCTTGTTGGATTGGTAATTGTGCCCCTAACGGCATCCCACTCACCATATAGGGTTTGACTGGAATACCATTGACCAATATCTTAGCATAGGCATTTCCTAAAAGGCCTCGCATCATAAAAGTTTCTCCTTCTAAGGCGGAACCTGGTTGAGAAACCCTAATTCCAGGCAACATTTTTAGTGCATCTACTAAGGTAATATAGCCATTCCGACGGATGTCTGCTCCTTCAATGACGTAAATAGAAAAGGGTAAGTCCTGAATATCTTTTAAGGACCGACTTGCCCCAGACACTTTTTTGTTAATTTGTAGCTGAGGATCGCTAGGTTCGCCCAAAATTAGTTAATAAAATAAAATATTATCAAAATAATA
>JAFMDF010000320.1 GCA_017857395.1 Bacteroidota bacterium
TACAACCATTTTTTACGTAATTTGTTGACTATCAATGTCGAACAAGTCTAATGGTTAAAATCGGACAAAATGGTGGAACTGCGGATACGTCTATCACCATTGGCTATACTTCTGATGTCATCACAGATATGGCGTTAAATACACTGAAAAGTAGAGATAAAAACAAGCCTTTTTGCATGTTGTATCATCATAAAGCACCGCACCGAAATTGGATGCCACATCCAAGAGATTTTGGAAAATTTAAAGATATTCCAATGCCCGATAATTTTTGGGATGATTACCAAACTCGTTCGGCTGCTGCCAAAGAACAGGACATGCATGTAAAAGATATGTTTATGTCTTTGGATATGAAATTAATGCCCGAAGATTATGAAGGCATTCCTGTTGGTACAGGCGGAGGTGGTGGAAAATTTGACCCTACTAATAATTGGGTAAATAATAATTATGGCCGAATGACGGATGAACAAAAGGCAGCTTGGAAGGCTTATTATGACCCTATTCGGAAGAAATTTAGAGACAATCCCCTCAGCGGAAAAGAATTGATTGAATGGAAATATCAACGTTATATGGAGGATTATTTAGGCTCGGTCAAAGCCGTAGATGATAATATTGGACGAGTTTTAAAATATTTGGATGATAATGGTTTAGCAGAAAACACGTTGGTCATTTATACTTCTGACCAAGGTTTTTATTTAGGCGAACATGGCTGGTATGATAAACGATTTATGTACGAGGAATCAATGGGCATGCCTTTAGTTGCTCGATATCCTAAAGCAATTCCTGCTGGTCAAGTTAATGAAGATTTGGTGGTTAATGTGGATTTTGCTCCTACTTTTTTAGATTTTGCTGGTGTCGATATTCCTGCTGAATTTCAAGGACATTCATTACGTCCTGTTTTAGCAGGAAAAACACCAATTAATTGGCGAAATTCTGTCTATTATGAATATTTTGAGTATCCACATGGTTGGCATTCTGTGAAACAACATTATGGTGTTCGGACAGACCGTTATAAATTGATTCACTTTTTCAATGATATTGATGCGTGGGAATTATATGATTTGGAACTCGACCCTTCGGAAATGCATAATTTGATAGAGGATGCAGGACTTCAAACTGTTATTCAAGAATTGAAAGTCGAATTGACTCGACTAAGGAAGGAATTGAAAGTTACTTAAACGCTCAATATCCGTAGGGTACTAAAATCCGTGGGGAAACTTAAATGATAAATAGTAAACTCCCCACAGATTTTAGTACCCCACGGATTAATAGAGAAGTGAATAATCTAATCTCAATTTTTAATCTTTAGCGCCATTCTATTAATCACAATAACATTACTTTTAAATGTAAATTGAGCCACATTAGTCTATAAAAAGTAAACTTTGAACAGATTTATTAACTAGTAATAGCATTAATTAACCATCTTCACCCATCTTAAAATAAAATCCTTATACACTCGATTATGCAATTAAACATCCAAAACCTTTCAAAAACTTATCCTAACGGTGTTCAAGCTTTAAAAAATGTTACGCTAGAAATACCTATTGGTATGTTTGGTCTTTTAGGGCCAAATGGCGCAGGTAAATCTACTTTAATGCGGACTATTGCGACCTTGCAAGAACCTGATGAAGGGACGATCACATTAGGAGATATAAATGTATTAACCCAAAAAGAGGAGGTCCGAAAAATACTGGGTTATTTACCACAAGAATTTGGGGTTTATCCGAGAATTGGCGCAGAAACATTATTAGATCATTTGGCTGTCCTAAAAGGTATTACAAATAGAGGCGAGCGAAAAGAAGTCGTTAAAGCGCTTTTAGAAAAAACCAATTTATACCAACATAGAAAGAAAAATTTAGGTGGTTATTCTGGGGGCATGAAACAACGTTTTGGGATTGCACAAGCACTTTTAGCCAATCCAAAATTGATAATTGTAGATGAACCAACTGCTGGTTTAGATCCTGCTGAACGAAATCGATTTTTGAATTTATTGAGTGAAATAGGCGAAAATACTATCGTCATTTTATCAACTCATATCGTGGAAGATGTGAAGGAATTATGTACCAATATGGCAGTCATCAATCAAGGTCAAGTTTTATTGACAGGTACACCAACCCAAGCATTGGAACGTATTAGTGGTAAAATTTGGCGTAAGCAAGTTGCTAAGAACGAAGTAGAAACCTATAAAGCAACGTATAATGTGATTTCAGAAAGAAGAAGTGCAGGTAAACCTGTTATTCATGTATTGAGCGACGGACAACCTAGCGATGGGTTTGTACAAATTCAACCAGATTTGGAAGATGTTTATTTCTCAGAAATTTTTGGAAAGCGAGTAGTTACAGTAGGCAGTTTGCAGTAGGCAGTAGTAGATAATTTCGTTTTCAGCCTTAATATTTTAGCTGAACAACTTTAATCATTACGCTATACTGTATTCAACTGTCCAACAATCTAATTCATCACTAATAACTCATCACTCATCACTAAAATCATGTGGGAAATATTCAAATTTGAATTACAATATCGGATGAAACGTCCGGCGACTTATATCTATTTTGGCATTATGTTTTTAATGGCATTTTTAGCCATTACGACAGATGTCATCCAAGTGGGTGGCGGTGCAGGTCAAGTCAAAGAAAATGCACCAACGACCATTGCTTTCTTTCTAATTATTTTATCGGTTATTCCAGGGCTATTATTGGTTTCAGCAGTTATGGGCGTCCCTATTTTAAGAGATTTTGAACATAAGACTGCCTCCATGTTATTTACTAGCCCCATTACCAAATATCAATATTTAGGCGGTCGATTTTTAGGGTCTATGGCAATTACTATTTTTATCTTCTTGGGTTTATTTTTGGGTTTAGCCATTGGTTATTTAATGCCTTGGCTCGACCAAGAAAAATTATTGCCTTATAATTTAGGGCATATGATTCAACCCTTTTTAATTTTTGTGATTCCCAATATTTTTATCATGGGTTGCCTCTTCTTTTCAAGTGGAGCTTTAAGTCGCAAATTATTAGTTGTTTATGTACAAGGTATTTTCTTGTTCATTATCTACGCAGCAGCAGAAGAGGTCATGGGGGATTGGGAAAACCAAGATTTAGGTGCGTTATTAGACCCTTTTGGCATTAATACGAATAGTCACCTCACTCGATATTGGACAGTAGCAGAACAGAATGCCCAAACTACTTCATTTAGTGGCTTAGTTTTATGGAATCGGCTATTATGGATGGGTATTGCATTCTTATCTTTAGCATTTACTTTTTGGAAATTTGATTTCAACCTAGTTGGAAATGCTTCTCGCAAACAAAAGAAAAAGGCATTAACAGCGGTTGATACCAATTCCATTGAAAGAGCAACTACCGTAAAAATACCGACTGTTCAACAATTTAGTGGTTTAGGGACGCAAGTAAGGCAAACCTTGGATTTATCTATTTTCTATTTTAAATGGATTGTCAATCAAATTCCTTTTTTAGCAATTACGCTTGGTGGTGTTGCTTATACTATTATCGTCTTCTTTTTCGGATTAGGCGGAGGGATGTATGATGTTGATGTCTATCCCACCACTTATAGAGTACTTAATATCTTAACTACTTTTGATATTTTCTTTTTTATCATCACCGTTTTATACGCTGGTGAACTGATTTGGAAGGAAAGAGATGTCAAAATCAATTTAATTTACGATGCACTCCCCTACCCTAATTATGTCTCCCTAGTTGGTAAGTTTTTGTCGATGGTCTATATGTTTATCTTATTACTGAGTGTCATTGGTTTAGTTGGTATTACTGCACAAACATTAATGGGTTTTACGGAATATGAATTAGGTGTTTATGCACGGTCTTTATTTATAGATGATTTATCCAATTGGGTCTTATTTGCTTTCCTTGGATTCTTTATTCATACGATGGTAAATCATAAATTTTTAGGACATGCACTAATGGTGGTTTTCTTTATTTCCACCTTAGTTATCACTCAATTAGGTTTTGAGCATAATATGTTTCGCTTTGCTTCAGGCAATTTAGGTCGATATTCAGACATGAATGGTTTTGGGCATTATTTCCAACCGTTCACCTGGTTTAGTAGCTATTGGTTTGGTTTAGGCTTAGCTTTATTTGCATTAGTCCTATTTTTTTCCGTTAGAGGGGCAGAATCTTCGATGGCGATGCGTTGGAAGTTAGGCAAATTACGTTTAAATCGGTCATTAATTACCTTTGGATTGGGTGCATTAACGCTCTTTGGTTTTTCTGGTTGTTATATTTATTATAATACTAATATCGTTAACAAGTACCAAAATTCGGATGATTCCAAAGCAGATCAAGCAGCTTATGAAAAAACGCTTAAAAAGTACATGGATTCGCCGCTATTAAAAATAGTGGGGACTAAAGTCGCCGTCGATGTTTATCCTGAAACTAGAGATTTTGAAGCTAGAGGTACTTATGTTTTAAAAAATAAAACAAGCCAGCCCATTCAGAAAATTTACTTGCAGAGAAACGTTGATTCCGAAGTAAAAGATGAAGTAAGGTTTAACGTTCCAACCACGATTAGTGAAAGTTGGGACAATTTTAAATTTTATATTTATGAATTGGAAAATCCGGTCGCTGCTGGAGATAGCATTGAAATGGATTTTGTTACAAAATTCCACACGGATGGTTTTGTAGAAGGCGGGTCTAATACCGAAATTTTGCAAAATGGAACTTTCTTTAATAATACTTACTTTCCCACTTTTGGGTATCAATCTGGCAACGAATTAAATAGTGATGATGATAGAAAAGATAATGATTTACCTGTCAAAGATAGAATGCGACCAAGAGACCATCCAATAGGTGTAACCGAAAATCTTTTAGGTGGTACAGCGGATAGGATTCGGTTTGAAATTACCATCAGTACCAGCCCAGAACAAATTGCGATTGCCCCCGGATATATTCAGCGGGAATGGGAAGAAAATGGTCGAAAATACTATCATTATAAAATGGATGAGCCAATTCTTAATTTTTATAGCATTGTCTCCGCAGAATATGAGGTTATCAAAGATACATGGTCTAATGGCAAACAAGACGTCAACTTAGAAATCTATTACCATAAAGGGCATGAATATAATTTGGAGCGAATGATGCGCAGCATGAAAAAATCGTTGGATTATTTCACCAAAAATTTCAGTCCTTATCAATATCGCCAATTGCGGATTATGGAGTTTCCTCGCTATCGGTCTTTTGCCCAATCTTTTAGTAATACCGTTCCTTTTAGTGAAGAAATTGGCTTTATGTTAGATGTAGGGGAAGATGATGTAGATATTCCATTTTATGTAACGGCTCATGAAATTGCGCACCAATGGTGGGCACATCAAGTAACCGAAGCAGGGGTTCAAGGAAATGCCATGTCTTCGGAAACAATGTCGCAGTATTCCGCATTAATGGTGATGAAACAGGAATTAAAACCTGAAATTATTCAAAAATTCTTGAAATTAGAATTAGATCGCTATTTACGAGGTCGTGCTACTGAATCTAAGAAAGAACAACCGCTAGACCATGTAGAAGGACAAGGTTATATTCACTATCGAAAAGGTTCTTTATTAATGTATGCTTTACAGGATTATATTAGCGAAGATAGTGTCAACTTGGCTTTAAGGCGGATTATTAATGATTGGGCTTATAAGGAAGACCGTTATATTACTTCGGATGTTTACCTCGAAGAATTTAGAAAGGTCACCCCTGATAGCCTACAATACATCATTGCTGATTTATTTGAAACCATTACCCTTTTTGAAAATCGAGCAACCGAGGCAACTTACGAAAAAGTAGGCGATAAATATCAAGTCAATTTGGATATTTCTGCTATTAAGTATCGTGCCGATAGTTTGGGCAATGAAAATAAGATTGCCATTAATGATTGGGTGGATATTGGCGTTTATGGACAAGACGAAGCAGGTGAAGATAAATTGATCTATTTGCAAAAGCATAAAATCAATCAAGAGACTATGAATTTTAAAATTGAAGTGGATGAATTGCCCATTAAGGCAGGCATTGACCCGATTAATAAATTGATAGATAGAAATCCTGATGATAATCGGAAACGATTGACTTTGAAAGAGGATAGTTAATCTCTAATAAGGCGGCTGTTTCCCACAGCCGCCTTATTTATATACATTAAAAAAAGAAGTTGAAATCAATCAAGCATTAAGTGTCGAAAGAGCTAGAATTAATAGGGAGCGCG
Source organism: Bacteroidota bacterium (assembly GCA_017857395.1). Taxonomy (GTDB): domain Bacteria; phylum Bacteroidota; class Bacteroidia; order Chitinophagales; family Saprospiraceae; genus JAFMDF01. Next base: position 6,205 of record JAFMDF010000320.1, read on the forward strand.
AAAAAATTAGAAGTTTCTCCTTTGTTGGTAAGGGCATTAAAACAGGTTCACAATAAACAAAAGAAAAAATAAGCTAACCTATTTCTCTTAAAAATCATTTGGAATAATTAACCCCCACTTCTCCAAAATGCACTTTTTTCACCATCCAAATTAAGTTTCAAAAAAAGACATATATTTTTTTTGTCACAAATCATACATATTCAAACAATTAAACATTATAATTAAATTATTTGCAAACATTATTCAAATACATGACGTATATTGAACCAGAAACTTATGAATAATTCCAGAACACAACACTCTTTATAGCTATATTTTTGTCAAAATCCCACAATTCTTGACATTATATAAACTACTATTCTTGCCTTTTGGAGTTCTTCCAAAGTTTCTAATTATATCCAAAATTATTAACATATTCAATCTTTACCCATGACACGAGTTTTAATCTCAGCTTGTTTAGCTTTTACCCTTTTCTGCTCTTTTACCACTATTGATGGTCCTAAAAACCCTAAAAAAGCAGCTAGAAGTGCCGAAAAATTCATGCTTGGTTTTGAAATTTTCAAAGCCGACAATACACCACTTAATCACACCGACGTTTTAATCGAAATCTACGATCATACCCAACAAAAAACAATTTTCAAAAGAGACTATACAGAAATGCCGACCAATAAGTACAGTAGTGTTACTTATTTTGAAAATATGAGTTATGGCAACGACCTAACTTTATTGATTCAAGCACCTAATTATTTCGCTAAAGAAATCAACATTACTTACGACCCTGATTGTACTCAAAAAGCGAAATTTTGTGTAGATGGCTTAAATAATCCACCTTTCGAAATCAACGGAGAATACGCAGACCGATACCTTTTTCCAATTACTTTAGATTCAATTACGGTTGGAGAAGAAGTAGCGATTCCTAATATTTATTACAAATATAATAGTGCAGAATTACAACCAAAGTCTTTCTGGATTTTGGATTCTTTATCTAGAATCATTGAGCATAATCCGCAATTAGCTATTGAATTAGGTGGTCATGCTGATGCTAGAGGACAAGATGCTTATAATATGGATTTGTCTCAGAGAAGAGTAAATAGTGCTAAGTCTTATTTAACGCAAAAATTAGGTCATGAAATCAATGAAAGAATGACTGCTGTTGGTTATGGCGAAACCCAGTTAATCAATGATTGTGGCAATGGCGTTGATTGTGGTGAAACACTCCACCAAGAAAATCGACGAACTACCTTGAAAATTAAAGAAAAAATAGAAGAAACGGTTAATTTAACCTTAGAAGAAAGAATGAAATTACGTAGAGAAAAAGATGATTTAGCGGTAGCACAAAATTAATTTCAATAACTTATACGGATGAATTCATTCAGATAAACGTATACTCTCTCGAATGAATTGTCTACGCAAAAACCTTCAAGCTTTTTGAAAAGTTTGAAGGTTTTTCTTTTGGTTTAATAAACAGATGATAATTTGTAGTTTTGGTCAAGTCCGCAAGAATCGGGTTGAAAAAAGAGAGGGATAGGTTGATATTTGCTATATTAAAAAATATATATTCAAAATATAAATAAGTTCTTGTTTTATTATTATGTTTAGGGCAGGAAACTACACAAAATGAGCAAATCAACCAAAACAAAAAAGGAAATAAATACGAAAAACCAGCAGAGAGAAATGAAAGATTACCGATTCAAAAAAGTAGGCATGTATTTTTTGTGGTAGAAGAAAAGATAATAAAGTGTAACCTATCTTTTGATGCATCTTAAAAATTACCCATATCAAAATAACGCTAATCGTGTATTTATGATTACTTACCAAATCGCCCAGCCGTCAGATTTAGAAGCCATCGCCACCCTTCATGCACAAAGCTGGCAACAAAATAACCGTGGCATCTTAGATGATTATTTTTTAGATCATCTAATCCATGCATCGAGATTAAAAGTATGGACAGAAATATTTGCTAATCCAGTTGACAATCAACATATCATTACTGCAAAAGATAATGGAAAACTATGTGGATTTACTCGCCTTTTCAATAAAAAAGAGTCAAAATATGGCATCTATTTAGATAGCTTACATGTTTCTAAAAATTGGAAAGGAAAAGGTATCGGTCGTCATTTAATGAGTCTGGCAGGTAAATGGGTAGCCACAAAATATCCTAATCAGGGGATGAATCTTTTAGTTTTGGCAGAAAATACGCCAGCTATTGACTTTTATGAACGAGTAGGTGGGAAACGAGTGGAAACGGTTCTGCTTGATTTGGGAGATGAGACTGGGCGATTAGGGGATACTTATAGATATTATTGGGAACATCCTGGTGGAATAGGTAGTTTGGGGTAGGCAGCTTACAGCACCTTGAAAATCTTACATCATAAATCATAAATCCATCTAGATAAAAACGTGACAGATTTATGATTTATGATGTAAGATTTTTCAATCCCACCCACACAACTCCGCCACATACGCCTTACTCCCATCATTCACCCAAGCATCCAATTGAGCAGGGTCTTTTAATTGTTGCCCTCGTTTTCTATCGACGACCATAAAGCCACAAGAAATATCAGGCATAGCCGTCATATCACTCCATAATTTTTCGATTTGAGCGACTGGATAAACATCTTCTTGCCCATGTCCCCAACGATATTTCACTTCTTTGATAGTCACATAACTTGGCATACGTTGAGCCGCTTTCCGAACCGCTTCATATAAAAATGCCGCATCTTTAGTTAAATCAGCTCTAGTCAATCCAAACCAAGCAAGTAAATCATCCACTTGAATCCAGGTAGTCATGGAATTATAATAGCTTAATTTTAATTCATCTTCTTCGTGTGGTTGCGCCAAACCCTCTAATAAACGGACTTTACCATTGACCTTGGCTAGTCCTCCTCCACTATCTTCTAATCTTCTTGGAACGACTTCAAAATTCAGCATATTACCAGAAGCTAAATGCTGGGTCAAGGCAACAGGGTCTAAATTAGCGCCAAGCGTATCTATATTATGCAACATAATAGTTTCTACCGCAGGATACTTTTGTAGTAGTTCTGCTAAAACCCCATTTCTTAGTAAATTCGGTACTTCATACCAATGCCCTAATGGACTAAAACGCTGTTTGGCTAAGTTGTCTACATAATCTGCGCCTTCTCCCTTTTCTTTTGCCCAACCTTTTAAAGCAGACCGCCCAGCAGTTCGCACTTTTTCTTTGTTTTCGTCTAATTTTTCCTGAGGCATTTCTTCCCATAAGAAGCGTAAGTCTCGCACCATTGGAACAAATCGTTGTCCTATTGATTTTCCTTTAGATAAATAAATATCGCCTTTATAGCCATAATTTTTGGCTTGTTTTAATTGCGTCGCAATCGCATCATAAGTCAAATAACTGGTAGCGATTAAATGAGGAGGCTTGGCTTGATAGGTTTTAGCCGTTTTAGCTGTTTTAGCCAAATGTACTTCTACAAAACTTCGATGCTTGCCTTCCATTTCAGTAAAAGGAAAGATTGCTTTAATTACCCCTGCTCCTTTCGTCCAACGACTCCCAACACCGCCTGCCAAACTTAAAACTGCTACTTTACCCGCTTTCAAAGCATTGATACCTAACTGATTATCCGTAATATCCGCTAAATTAGCCACCTCCTCCATCGAAACATCTTCAATACTCGTTTCCGCGGGCAAACGATTTCGAGACAAACCAATTCTACCCTTTTGTAAATCCTCCCTAATTTTAGCATGTTGGATAAAATCAAATCCATTTTCTGCTTTTATTTTGTCTGCTAATTCATTTTGCAATCGTTTTTGGTCGCCAAACCTACCTTGAGACACTTGAAATAAATTGCTCACCAAAGTTCGTAATAAAGTATGCGAGGCAGCAGCGCCCGTTAATTGAGTGGTATATAACTCGACTTCTAATTTTCTTTGATAGGCAATATTTTCTTTATCTATACTAGAAACGGTCAAGTTTTGTGAATTGTTAAAATTTTAATATGAAAAAGA
>JAFMDF010000321.1 GCA_017857395.1 Bacteroidota bacterium
GTTTTTTACATATTTTTATTTCTTTAACTTACCTGTTTTGGCGATGACATTGTAGAATAGTCCATATTAATTTAAGCCCCTTATCACTCGAATTCCCTTCTCTTTAGTCGCTAAACATTGACTGATTTTATCCATTAATTCTTCTGGCCCAAACGGTTTACCTACATGGTCATTCATTCCAAATAATTGCGCTTTATCCTTTTCTGTCAAGTAAGCCGAAGCGGTCAAAGCAATAATAGGTACATTAGCAATCATTGGGTTCTCGGACTTCCGAATTTCAGCGGTCGCTCTATAACCATCCATTTTAGGCATTTGAATGTCCATTAAAATCAAATCAAAATAGGTTTCATTGACACAATCAAGTGCTTCTAAACCATTATTCGCTGTTGATACTAAAACACCTAATTTGGTGAGCATTTTTCGAACAACCAATTGGTTGATTTTATTATCCTCTACTACTAAAATCTTTTTACCAACTAAATAATGGTATGGCACTAAATCTTTATTTGCTTTTTGCTCCAACTTAGCCGAAGCTGACGGGATAACATAAGGCAAATACACTTTAAAGATTGTTCCTTTTCCTAATTCACTAGAAGCTTCAATTCGTCCATTTTGTAAATCTACTAATCGTTTAGTAATCGCTAATTCTAAGCCACTAGTATTAAACCCTTCGTAAATATCCGCCTCTGGGTCTCTGGTGAATTTGCGGAACATCTCCTCTAATTTAGCTTTCTCGATGCCTCGACCATTGTCTTCAATAATAATTTCCACAGTAACATTTCTATCATTTAATTGAAACAAAGATATTTTGGTATTGATTTGTCCATTATCTGTATAACTCAAAGAATTACTAATCAAATTCGTCAAAATTTGGTTGAGTCGAACAGGGTCTCCTGTTAATAATTCTGGCACTTTAGAATCAATATCAAAACTCAAGGTCACATCTTTTTCCTCCGCAGGTATATGAGACCATTTATGCACATCATCCACAATTTGAGGTAATTTAAAATCCCTCGTTTGCATGACTAATTTACCTGCCTCAATCTTGGAATAATCCAATACGTCATTGATGAATACGACTAAGTTATTCGCAGAAAACTGTAAGTTCCTTAGAGATTCTTTCTGGTCTTCTCTAGGGTTTGCTTCTAATAATAAATGGCTTAAACCGACAATTATATTAATAGGTGTCCGCATCTGATGACTCATCATTGCTAAGAAACTATCTCTTGCAAAAGAAGAACGTTCGATAGACTCTCGTTCTGCCATCTCTCCTACTAATTTATTATTCAATAAATCTAAACTAGCTGCTTTTTCTTGTAATTGATTATTCTTGCGGTCAATTTCAGAAGTTTGCCAAAGGATTTCCTCATTCTTTTCTTTCAATACTTCATTGGCCTTTTTCTTTCGTTGATAAGACATAAACACCGTCGCTAATAGGCCTGCAATCAAGGCAATAACCGCTAGCAAAAACCCTCTCAATCTCAAATTCATTGCCTGATCTTTTTCCAAAGAGGCAATTTGTTGTTTATGTTCTTCTGCTTCAGATTCCGATTCATACCTAGTTGTCAATTCTAACATAGCCGTTGCTTTATCTTGATCAAAAAGCACTTGCTGACTATTCGCATAAGCTTTTTGATACTTTAAAGCAGCAACGTAATCTCCTAAATTAGAAAAGGTAGCTGAAATAGCTTCAAATAAAGCAGGTATTTTTGTACTTACAGGTAAAGCTTCTAATAATTTAGCTGATTTTTTCAGAAAAGGAATTGCTTTCTGTTTAGTGCCCATTTGTGCATGCATCACGCCAAAATTCTTTAAGCACTCTGCTGTCCCAATCGTATCCTTTAATTCTGTTCTTATATCATACGCAATGGTGTTATTTTCTTTGGCTTCTTCATAATTCTTTTGCGCTAAATTAGTTAAGGCTAAGTCATTATAATCTGTCGCAATATTTGGTAAATCTTCTAAAGAGCCATGTAAATCTAGGGATTGAGAAAAATAAACTAATGCGCCTTCGTAATCCCCTAATTCTAAAGTAATTTTACCTAAAAAACGGGCAATTTCGGCTGCTCTTTGGTAAGCTTCTTGTCCAATATATGAATCAAAAGCAGTCGTATAACTCTCTTTGGCTTTTCCAAAAAAGTTTTGAGCTAAGTATACATCTCCTAGTGATTGATACACCCTTGCCAATTCCAATTGATCTTGTAGCTTTTCAAATCCAGTCTGTGACCGATTCAAGTGAATGAGTGCATTGGTAAAATCCTTTTGGAAATAGAAAATCTGTCCAATGTGTAGATTCACTTTGGCAATTCCTTTTGGTTTATCCAATTTTTTCCAAGCATCTAAGGCTTGCAAAAGGAATTCAATCGCATTGGTGTAATCAAATCTTTCTTTAGCAATGATACCTAATAATTCGTTGGCTTGTGCCAAATCGAGCGCATTGCCAGTCTGAGTGGCAAATAATAAGGCTTTCTCCGCATTTTTTTTCGCTAATGAAAGTTCTTTGCCTTCAAAATATTCATTAGCAAGGCGATTAAACAGGGTGGGATTTTTGTCAGCGATAGCATTTTGCTCTAATTGCTTTAAATCTCCATTTTCTGCCTTACCAGAAAAAGAGAGCAACAAGCACAACATGCTTAATAAAAGTGTGGTTTTCATGTATTTTCTCAATTTAACTTTATCTATTGCAAAATTTTCGCCAAAAAGGAATTGTTATGTTTTTTGAGGAAAAAAATTAGGTAAAATTTAAATTTATAAAAAAATAAATCGAGTATTGAGTTTTATTATCAGTCTATCCTTTTTTTTAATAAATCTTTGCCCATTTAAATTGCGGTGTTGCGGTGTTGTGGTGTTGCCGTGTTGTGGTGTTCTATCGTACAACATCGCAACACCGCAACATCGCAACACGGTCCCCCTAAACATTATCTGTCCTTAAATTCTTAATCAAAATACAATTTTGTTAATACTATGCTAATGCATAACATTATTTCCTTTTTTTTCTTTAAATTGACGTATCATTAGCTCAAGTAAATCACCAAATCAATCAGACTGCCCGATGTATGGATAGACCAACTAAGAAAAGAAAGCCTAAAGGAGCACCAGATTGGGTTATTAACCCGCTTAAGGGGCTTTTATTATTTTTACTATTTTGGAATATAAACAAACAGTTTCCAAACGGTTTGTTTATGGTTCCTAATCAAGCTGATACTGCATACCAAGAACATGTTTCCCCATATATTGAAGAAATTTCTTTTAATCAATTATTGAGCACTACCAAGCCTAAAATTAATCATTTTATGAAATGGGGAAACAAGAAAATTTCCTTTCTTGACCCAGAAATAATAGACGAAACTCCCATTGCCTATCAAGTATTTTCTGAAACAGAATTCGCCAAAATATGGGTTGATTCTTTTACTGTTGAATATAAAGGGCATGTTTTACGACCAAATAAAGTCAATGCCATCTTCATTCGTCCCGATAGTACTAGTATTATTTGCGAAGATGAAAATGAGTTAGCCAAGTGTTTTCATGCCAATTTGAGCAACCATCAAAAAGATTTTGCCCTTTGGTTGTCCATTGAAACAGAAGAAAAGAAAACCTTCTTTACCAAAATAAAAGTCACCGACAATCCAACCTTGACATTTACGATTAATGACGAAATCAGGAGGCATTGGAAAAAATTAATCAATCGAGACAAGCATAAATCTATTGATAATTTGACGGTTGTAAAACCACTTTTTCAAGACCATAAATACCTATTTAAATGGGGAGACTGGGAACGGTATGCGCATGGGCCGAGAGGTGGCAGAAGGGTAAAATTAGGCATCAAAGAATTTCAATCATGGATAAATCATCAACCGTTCTTATACAAGGACCAAGATTTTGTTCCCTTCAGCATGTCTATTAATCATTGGAACCAAAAAAATTGGCATCAATGCTGGATGAATAGACCAACAGAAGCGATTTCTTTAGTGACTTATAATGAAGATTTCAGAGAAATTGTTCGAATAATGGAAGTTGGACATACCTTATCCATTCACTTCTTTATTAAAGGTGATTTTATTAAAAATTTATCTACACAAACCCTAAGTGCTTTACCAGGCTTTATTTTTAATGATGAATACATTCGGTTTAGTATTCCTATTGAAATAGTCGAAGAAAATTTTAATCCAAATCATGCTCCTTTAAATTTAACGACCTCCACTTTTAGTTTTCAATTAAATTCCTCTTTGGGAGAAAATGCTATTGTCAAAATGGATAAAAATGACCCAAAAAACAAGGCACTCTTCAAACATTATGCTGAAAGTAAAAGTGCGGAAGTGGTTCATGTAGAAGATTACAAAACAATTCGTCGAATCATTACACAGGACGATATTTTTATCAAGCCCTCCGAGATTGAGCATAAGTATACCCTGCCAGATAAGGTATTTAAAACGGAAACTTTTCCTGAGTTTTATGATTTTAATATCCAACCACCACTGATTAAATTAAAAGGATTATCTACCGTTTTGGATAAAACGACTTATGATTTAAAGGCCTTTCAAAAATCCAAAGAAGGCTTTGAATTTTATATTGGCGAGGAACAAGTCAAATTATTACAAGTTACTTTTACGGTTGTTCCTAAGGAAGGCAAGGCTATCCAGTATATTACGAATAATTTCACACGAAACGATATTCAACGTCGTTTAAATAAAATAGAACCAGAAACTAGCCTCTATTTTGATAAAATATTATTTGAACGAGTAGATGGAGAGCAAATGGTATTTCCTCTGACTACTGCCCTGCATTTGAAGTGAACGAGTTACGGGTTGCGGGTTCAAAATAGAAGGAATTTGTGTCTAAGTATCACTTTTAGAACATTAGGCCTATTTCCTAACTAAACCGCAACCCGTAACTCGCAACAATACTATAACTACATGAATATTCCTCCCCTAAATTAGTATCCATAATATTTCTACAATTACTTACCCTCTTCTTTCCCTTTTATTTATTATGTTTGTTTTTTGGTATTGCTTACCCAAATTCAACATAATAAATATGAATCGTTATTCTATTTTTTTCTTCTCTCTAGTTCTTTTGTTAAGTTGTGCCACTCAGCAGCAATTAGCCAATCCTTATGCACATATTAAGGACCAAAAAGTAGTCACATTGCTACAAAAATCTTTTGCTACTTCGGGTGGGTTAGCTAATTGGCAGAATAAAAAGGAATTGCATTATCAAAAACATGGCAAGCTAATTTTTGAATCAGGGGAAATAGAATCGGAAGTTATTCAGCAACATGATTATTATTATCATAAAAATCCAAGTATTAATATTAGTTGGGACGCAAAAGATGGCAAAGGACATCAAATTAAATCAGTCCATGGAAATGCCGTAAAATATGTAGACGGTCAAGTAGACAATACCGCAAAAACGGATGGTTTAAATACAACTGTTACAGTTGCTCAATTCGTGATAAATGTCCCTTTTAAAATGATGGATAAAGGGGTTGTCTTGAGTTATGAGGGAATGGATACCTTAGAAGATGGACAAAAAGTAGCAGTTATTAAAGCTGCTTACAATGCGGATAAAAATGAGCATCATACTAAATCCGATACTTGGTGGTATTATTTTGATGCCAAAGATAGTCGAATGGTGGCTTATTTTATTAAGCATGATGGCCGATATAGTTATATCAAAAATTTAACCTACACAAAGGTTGGTGGCTTTTTATTTCCTAAAACAAGAGGCAGTTATCGAGCGGATAAAGACCGAAGTATTTTGTTTACTCGGGCGGAATATGAATATAGTAACTGGAAGGTAAAATAGTCTTTTCAACTAAATTTTCCCATGTTCTTTAACACCTAGTCTCATAGTTTTAAACATAGTTTTAGTACAACCAAATTATGGAGCATAAACCTTTAGATAAATATAAATTAGAACTTAAAAATCTTAAGAAGAAACCTGCAAAGGTTTTTAAAAGACTAAATTGCCCCGCCTGTGAAGCACCTATTCCAGCGGATAATATGAACTTACATGATAAGATAGGAAAATGTAGTAGTTGTGATGCGCTTTTTCCATTTCATGAAGAGATATTAGATTTTTCCAATAAGCCGACGATAAAACAAGAAGTGATTCGGCCAGAAGGAATTGATATTTTTCATTTTCAGGAAGAATTAGATATAACGATACAGCAGCCTACCACTGGTTTTGATGGATTTTTTCTTATCCTTTCTACGATATTTCTGTTAGTGCTAGAGTTCTATTTTATCATAGGATTTCCTGTTTGGATACCTGCCATGTTTGCCTTAGCGCCCATATATACCCTCATCAATTTTATGAATCGGTCAAAACATAAAGTCTATTTAACCATTAATGAACAAACGTTAACCATAAAATGGCGTCCTAAAAAATTCATTAAGGATAAAGTTTATGATGTACATGATATCGACCAAATTTATGTCAATAAATTGAATGGGGTATCTATGATTATTAACGGGCATGATGGGCAAAAACATATTAAATTATTACCCAAATTATCAAGTCCTTCTAAGGCAAAATATTTAGAACAAGAAATTGAAAAACATTTAGGCATTATTGACCGAGAAGTATTGGAAGAAAAAAAGTAAAAACTAAGTGCGGCTTCTAGTTGTTCTAAAATAGTATAGGGGAATTTAAGTTCCCTGAAAAATAACAGGGAACTTAAATTCCCTTATACTTAAAAATAACATGACAGATATAGCAACTCACTTAAAAATAAACGATACGTTTAACAAAGAATTACCTGCCGACCCCATTCTAGAAAATACTAGAAGACAAGTCGAAAAAGCAGCATTTTCCTATGCGACCCCTAAAAAAACAGCGCAACCTAAATTAGTTAGTGTCTCCAAAGAAACCGCTGAGTTAATTGGTTTATCAATGGAAGACACCCAAACCGATAGTTTTTTGCAGGTTTTTACAGGCAATAAAGTATTGGAAGGCACAAAGCCTTATGCAATGTGCTATGGCGGGCATCAATTTGGACATTGGGCAGGTCAATTAGGCGATGGTCGAGCGATTAATTTAGCGGAAGTTAATCACAAAGGAAAAAATTGGGCATTGCAATTGAAAGGGGCAGGGCCAACGCCTTATTCTCGTAATGCAGATGGATTAGCTGTACTACGTTCTTCGATTAGAGAGTTTTTATGTAGTGAAGCGATGTACCATTTAGGCGTGCCGACCACTCGTGCTTTATCGCTTGCTTTAACGGGGGATGAAGTAATGCGAGATGTCTTATATAATGGAAATTCAGCTTATGAAAAAGGCGCAGTTGTTTGTCGAGTTGCTCCAAGTTTTATTCGCTTTGGGAATTTTGAAATATTTGCTTCCAGAAGAGATAACGAAACGATTAAACAATTAGCGGATTATACCATCAAACATCATTATCCGCATTTGGGCGAACCATCAAAAGAAACTTACATCGCTTTCTTGAAGGAAGTATCGGAAAGAACCTTGAAGATGATTGTGCATTGGCAAAGAGTTGGTTTTGTACATGGCGTAATGAATACCGACAATTTATCTATCCTTGGTTTGACCATTGATTATGGCCCTTATGGTTGGTTAGAAGGCTATGACCATGGTTGGACACCGAATACAACTGACAATCAACAAAAACGGTATCGCTACGAAAATCAACCTGATATTGGACTTTGGAATTTATTAAAATTAGCCAATGCACTCTATCCACTAATTGAAGAAGCAGCCCCTTTAGAAGCCATTTTGCACGAGTATAAAGCGGCTTATGCACCTGCTTATCAAGAGATGATGAAAGCAAAGTTGGGGTTAGATAAAGATTATGCCGAAGATGCTGCCTTAATTCAACAACTAGAAGAAGCCTTACACCTAACAGAAACGGACATGACTATTTTCTTTAGAAATTTAGCTAATTTCAAGAAGGAAACGAATATAGACTCCGCCGTAGATAAAAATTTTTTAAATCCTGTTTTGGCTGCATTTTATAAACCAGAAGAATTGACTGGAAACATTTTAGTTCATTGGAAAGGTTGGTTTAAAAACTATGCGGCTCGGTTAAAAGCAGCTTCGTTAGATGATGCAGCAAGAAAGGCAGAAATGAATGCAGTCAATCCAAAATATGTGCTTAGAAATTATATGGCACAAGTGGCTATTGATGCGGCGGATACTGGAGATTATTCAGTAATTAATGACTTTTTGGAGTTATTAAGACAACCTTATGCGGAGCAACCAGCTATGGAAAAATGGTTCGCTAAACGACCAGAATGGGCTCGGCATAAAGTAGGTTGTTCTATGCTTTCTTGTAGTTCGTAACTTAAAAGTAGCTTAGACGGCTGGTCTGAGTAGCCTAAATTTCTACTCAGACCAGCCGTCTAAGCTACTTTAGCTACGTTTATATTTTTCGAACCACCAAACTCCCAATAGAATAACCCGCCCCAAAAGAACAAATCAGTCCAGAATCCCCACTTTCCAAATCTTCATTATACAGATTAAAAGCAATTAAAGACCCTGCGGAAGCAGTATTGGCAAACTCATCCAATACAATCGGTGCATCTTCTTGACTCGGTTGCCTGTCCAATAACATTTTACAAATCAAGCGATTCATATTGATATTGGCTTGGTGTAACCACCATCTTTTAATATTATCGGACGTTAAATTATGTTTAGCAATATGCTCGCTTATATGCTTGGCGGCCATCGGGCAAACTTCTTTGAACACTTTTCGACCAAATTGATAAAAATATTGTTCTGCGGCCAAAGGATTGCCGTTATTTGCATTTAAGACATAGCCAAAATTAGAACGAATATTGTTAGAAAAATGCGTTAATGCCTTGGTACTCAATATTTCATACTGATGTTTCGAAGTAGCGGTTTCTGCTTTTTCTAAAATAGTTGCTACGGATACGTCTCCAAAAATAAAGTGGCTATCACGGTTTTTGTAATTCACTTGTGGGGAAGTCAACTCTGGATTAATTACCATTACACAGTTTGCCGTCCCTGCCTTAATCATTTCATATCCTCGATGCAAGCCAAAAGTCGCCGCCGAACACGCGACTAACATATCAAATCCAAATCCTTCAATGCCTAAAGCACCTTGCACTTCAATGGCAATCGCAGGATAAGAACGTTGGGTATAAGCACAAGCCACAATGATTACATCAATATCTTGAGCGGTTTTATTCGCTGCCGCCATTGCTTTTTTGGCAGCATGTAGCGCAATCTCCGCTTGGTCAGACAAAGCATCATCTGGTCTTGCAGGGATAACCGGCATCATTCGATTAATGTCCAAAGCGCCTTCTTTTTTGTAAATATACCTGCTTTTTATACCAGAAGCTTTGTGGATAAATCCTGCTGAAGAATGTGGTTTTGCAGCCACTTCTCCGCTGGTAATTAATACTTCATTTTCGGCATTATATTTATCTGCGTAAGCATTATAACTCTCTACTAATTCTTCGTTAGTGATGGTATTTTCTGGTTTCCATAAACCTGTACCACTAATAACTACGGATTGGCTCATACTATTTACTTTATGACTAAATTATTTATAAATTTTGGAGTGTAAAGATGGGAAATAATATTTAATATTTAGGTAATATATTTAAAATATTCGACCTAAGACATTGGGCTAAAGACAAAGTCGTTCGTATTTAAGTTGGAATTTTAGGCTTTTATTTTTAACCTTCTACTTATCTTTGCACCAATGAAAATTGCCTTAGCTCAAATCAAGCCTTTTAAGGGAAATATTCCCGTTAATCTTGCGCTCCATGAAAAATGGATACAATTGGCCATTAAACATCAAGCCAACCTCATCGTTTTCCCAGAATTATCTATGACGGGTTACGAACCTACCTTAGCAAAAGCACTTGCTATTAACGCATCCGACCAACGTTTGGAAATATTTCAAACATTAAGCAACCAACATCAAATTATTATTGGGATTGGTCTGCCCATAAAAAAGGCAAAGGGGATTTATATTGGATTACTGTTTTTTCACCCTCAACAACCAAGGCAATTATATACTAAAAAATATTTACACGCCGATGAAGTACCTTTTTTCAAGGAAGGACAAAATGATGCTTTATTAATTGGTGAAACAAGCATTGCCCCTGCCGTTTGTTATGAATTATCTATTCCAACGTGAGTTTTGGATAAGGATCGGTCAAATATGAGTAATCAGAGCGGTTTCAAA
>JAFMDF010000056.1 GCA_017857395.1 Bacteroidota bacterium
AAGTTAATCTTGAGGTTGAGCGTTTACATAATAAATGCAGGATATTCTTATTCCTCTTTTGTTTTAGCAATAGGCAATGGGTATTATCTGTGACCGAACCGCTAATTTCTGTCTAAAAAATAGAAATTGCTTGTTTTTGTTTATAAACAATTCTATTTTCACTTTCTGTTAAGGTAAAATGAATAGGAACTGTTACACACAAACAAGTCAATATTCATCATTTAATCACTCAAAACTAACCTACTTATTATGAGTTTATTTTCTTTTTTGAAAAATGCTGGTTCAAAAATATTTGCACCAACAACCATGGCTGCTCCAACAATAGCTAAAGGAACGATTCCTTCAATTGATGATGCAGAAGCTGTCAAAAGAGCAGAAGCAGTCGCTAGAAGACAAAAATTAATTGTATTAAAAGGGGTTGTCAATAGTCTTCGATTAGATGTAGACGATTTAGACATCGACTATAACGATGATACGGTGACCGTTTATGGTAGTGTCAATTCTCAAACAGATAAGGAAAAAATTATCTTAGCATTAGGAAATGTAGCAGGTGTAGCTGCAGTAGATGATAGAATGACGGTAGAAAATCCTGAACCAGAAGCGGTTTTTTATGAAGTTAAAAGAGGTGATTCTTTGTCTAAAATTGCAAAAGCACATTATGGTGATGCCATGAAATATAAAGCAATCTTTGCCGCTAATCAGCCGATGCTAAAAGACCCAAATAAGATTTATCCTGGACAGGTATTGAGGATTCCTAATTTGGATTAGTATAAAAAATAGAGGACAGAAGTCAGACCGAAAAATAAATTTTTCTGTCAGAAGTCAGATAATAACCTAGATAAAATCTGACTTCTGACAATGAAATGGTCTGACTTCTTTCTTCTTTCTAACTCAATGAGTCAAAAATTTGCGCTGCGTGCGTCTTTGTCTTTACCTTCGTAAATATCTTTGTAATCTTTCCTGCTTCATCAATTAAAAAAGTGGTTCGGTGTACCCCTTCATATTCCTTGCCCATAAATTTTTTTAAGCCCCAAATTCCAAAAGCCTTAATCGTTTCCAACTCCGTATCTGCTAATAAACTAAAAGGAAATTCAAATTTCGCAATAAAATTTTGATGCTTTTTAGGACTATCTGGACTCACCCCTAATAATTCAAATCCTTTGGCTTGCAATGCGCTATAATTATCTCTCAAGTTACAAGCTGCTGCCGTACATCCTGGGGTATTATCTTTTGGATAGAAAAATAAAATCAATTTTTTACCCGCAAAATCAGCTAGGGAAATGGTCTCTCCTTTTTCTGTTAGTCCACTAAAATTAGGGGCTTGGTCGCCTACTTTTAAATGCGTCATTATGATGTAGTTTTAGTTTTTTAAATAAGTGTATTTTGTAAAGGGGAGTAACAAGGATTGACTTGTATTTGTTTAAGCAAAACGGAATTGAAATTTATAAAAACTAAGCGATTTTAAGTAATAACTACAAATTATCAAGTAACGGGAAGTTACTTGATAATATCTTCGGCAAAAAAATAAGCAAACCAATTATAGCCGCACCCATAGCCATAAACAAAACAGCCCCTGCCGCCGCATCTTTAGTCTTTTTAGCTAAAATATGATAGTCAGGGGAGACTAGATTTGTCAAATGCTCAATGGCAGTATTAAACGTTTCCGCACTTAAAACAGCTGCAATACTGCCTACGATTAGACACCATTCCCTTGTGGAAATGGTAAAATAAAATCCAGCAGCAATAGCAACAAAAGCCGCTAAAAAGTGAATTTTAAAGTTGGCTTGCGATTTAATGACCTCAAAAATTCCTTCAAAGGCATAACCGAAACTGGCGATTCTTTCTTTGATAAAACTCATTTTGCTCGATGCCAAGTTTGTGTTCTATAAAATCCTGTCCAATGCTTCCCTCTTACTTTTAATTCATCTGGTTTACCGTCTTCAAACCAAATACTACAGCCATAGACATTGCCATTTTCAGGGTCTAAAATATTGCCTTTTTTCCAGTAGTTATCTACCTTTTTAAGGTTTTCAATAATAACTAACCCCATGATTGGTTGGTTTTTTTTATCGCCTGGGCATTGGTCGCATACCACATCTGGGTCAGCTAATAAAATCTTGGAAATTTTTCCAAAGACCTTTCCATTCTGCTCATAAATAGTCACATTCGATTTTTCTTCTCCCGTCTCATCATCGACAGATTTCCACACACCAATTGGTGACTGACTGAAGACAAAAAACGTACAACAAATAAAAAATAGAGATAAAGAAAATTTCATTAGTTTAGGTTTTAATTAATGCTCAAATTGAAAATTTACAATCATTCAAACCTCAAAGGTGTAGAAAAAATTGCCAAGTAAATTGCCTATTGTCAACATTCTTAGCTGAATTGTTGTAAAAGCCTCTTTAATTGCTCCACTTCGTTTTGATCTGTTTCAAAATAGGGAGTTGAAAATAAATTATCTACTGTTGGCTGAATGACTTTTTTAGCGGAAGCGTGAACTTCTTTTGCGGGGGTTGTCAATAAAAAATCATTCATATTTTGACTATTTAAGCCACTTCCAGGTAAGATAATAATTCGATTAGCCGCTTGTTGAATTAGTTGTTTTAATAAATCCTGTCCTTGAATAGCCGTTGCTTGTAAACCAGAAGTTAAAATTCTATCAAAACCTAAACTGATTACCTTTTCTAAAGCTTCCAACGGATTTTTTAAACAATCAAACGCTCGATGAAAGGTCGTTTGCATGGGTTTAGCTAATTCTAATAATTGGCGATTTCTATCAATGTCAATGGCACCTTGTTCATTGAGTATTCCGAAGACAACCCCGTTAATACCTACTTCTTTGCAAAATAAAATATTGGCTTGCATTTGCTGAAATTCCAATTCCGTATAATTAAATCCACCAATTCTTGGGCGAATTAATACAAAAATATCAATAGTTAATTTTTCTCTGGCTAATTGCATGGTTGCTGCACTTGGTGTTAAACCGCCTTGTTCCAAATTACAACATAATTCTATTCGTTGCGCACCGCCTGATTGGGCATTAATGGCAGAAGTTAAAGAACTAGCACAAATTTCTAATAACATGATTATTTTAATTGATTAGTTGAAATTATATTTGCTAATAAAGTGTTTGAAAAGCAGCAATATGGCAATCGCCTGCGATATTGTTTTGTAACCTGTTCATAAAAGGCTAATTTTGCGTGACTATTTAACCTGAACACAACTTGCATTCAACAATATGAAGAATCATTATTTGATGTTAGCGGTAATTTTTACTGGATTATTCGCATGCCAGAACAATGCTGCAACCAAACTAAAAGAGTTAAACTTATTGCAATATAATATTCCCATCACGATTATGGCGCCTGACAGTGCAAAAGTTGTAGCAGGAAGCCTTAGTTTTTCTCAAGATATTACCATCAAAAGCCCTGAAGACAATTTTGACTTACAGATATTTGCCTATGATGCGACTACCATGGATATAGCTACGGTAAAAGCCAGTCATTTAGCGGAGATCAAAAGTAATGCCTATTTTTCAGAAATTATAGAAGAAGAAGAAGCTGGTTTTATTTATTCCATGGTCTTCGATTCTACGGCTACTAATTATGGTTTTAAATACTTAAAAATTCAAGGAGATAAAGAATATATCTTCCAAACAGGATTGGTTGGTAATTTTGGATTAGACGATGTGAAGGTAATGTATAAGGCTGTTAAAAACGAAAAAAAATAAAATAGCGTGTAGATCAGAAATTCTACTAATTATTTTAATAATAAATTTTATACTGAATATCATAGAGCTTCCATCCCGATAGCTATCGGGATGGAAGCTCTTTCTACAAAAAATCAGTATACAAACTAGTATTTAGTGGTTATTAATGAAGTCAAACTCATCACTCATCACTCATTACTTATTACTAAATAAACATGGCAGGACAGAATTTTGTAGATTATGTAAAGATATTTTGCCGCTCGGGTAAAGGAGGATCGGGTTCAGCCCATTTCTTTAGAGATAAACGAACTGCTAAAGGTGGCCCTGATGGTGGAGATGGAGGAAGAGGCGGTCATATCATTGTCAAAGGAAACAAAAATAGATGGACCTTACTTAATTTAAAGTATCGAAAACACGTTCACGCAACGGATGGTGGTGTAGGAGGCGGTAGCCATAGTTCTGGTGCTACGGGAGAAGATGTTATTCTAGAAGTGCCACTTGGGACAGTCGCTAAAGATGTAGAGACAGGGAAAATCTTATTTGAGATTAATAAACACGATGAAGAACAAATCTTAATCCCGGGTGGATTAGGAGGAAGAGGTAATTCTCATTTTAAAACACCGACCAATCAAGCGCCTAAATATGCCCAACCAGGAAGAATGGGAGAAGAGGGTTGGAAAATATTAGAATTAAAATTACTAGCAGATGTAGGATTAGTTGGTTTTCCAAATGCAGGAAAGTCTACCCTTTTATCAGTTATTACCGCCGCTAAACCTAAAATAGCAGCTTACGCTTTTACTACTTTAGTTCCAAATCTTGGAATTGTCAAATATAGAGATGATCAATCTTTTGTGATGGCTGATATTCCTGGTATTATCGAAAAAGCCCACGAAGGAAAAGGTATCGGACATCGTTTTCTCCGACACATCGAACGAAATGCAACTTTGCTTTTTATGATTCCTTGTGATACAGATGATATTCAAAAGGAATACGATATTTTACTAAACGAACTCGCTATGTTTAATCCTGAGCTACTGGATAAACCAAGAGTTTTAGCGATTACCAAATGTGATTTAGCGGATCAAGAATTATTAGACTTACTCGAACCAGAAATACCTAAAGATATTCCTCATGTATTTATTTCCTCCGCTGCTCAGCAAGGCTTAGTAGAATTAAAGGATTTATTATGGAAAGTGATGAATGAAAAAGTATAATCAATTTGATGGATGAACATCATCAAATTTGTTAAAAGGGGTTCAGGTGAACGAAAAAATGATTTATTAAAAACCATTTTTCTGTTCACCTGAACTCTTTTTTTCATTTTAAGCAAGAAATATTATTTTGTATACAATACCTCATCATCTTTCTTTTCAACATAACGCATCCAATAAAAAATTAGCTCTTAAAACCTTATAAAATCCGTGGCTGAACTTATCTCTGTCTAAAAACAATTAGCATTGAATTAATTCAACAATGAATGACTATCACTTTATCTGCTGGCTACTATTATTATCTCAACTGCTAATTATTGGCAAAAATAGCCATAGTGTAAACATAATATATAAACTATCGTATAAGCCAAAGTGCTCATTTAAGCAATCTATCACCTTCATTTTACTATAAAAAATAATTCCATAATATTTTCTTAAAAACCGATTACTGAGATGAACAAGATATTGACTGTTTCGACGATTTACGTCCTGCTCTTTCTAATGAGCTTTTCTTTAAATGCTCAAACTGAAGAAATGCCTAATGCATTAGGCTTCAAAGTGCTTTTTCTCGATTATTTTACGCCAAATGACGGCCCTTCTGCCACCTTAGATGACCTTTCTAATGGCTTTGAATTTAGTTATAATCGTTACCTAAATAATTATTTAGATGTTGCTGTGCCACTAAGATTTGGGGTCATTGACTTACCTAATGATATTGATAATCATTCCTTGGTTGGTTTAGATGCTATCATAAAAGCAAAATATTATAAACCAGAAAATCTAGTCACGCCCTATTTATATGCGGGCGGTGGTTATGTGCTTGAAGGAGGAGACGAAAGTTATTTTCAAATACCTGTTGGTATTGGATTTAATTTCCATACTTGGCAAAGAGCCGCCCTTAATTTACAAGCAGGTTACCGTTACTCGCCTACTGACAATAGAAATAACCTAGAATTAGGAGTAGGTTTTATTGTCAATCTTGGCCCTGCTGACCCAGAAGATAGAGATAAAGATAGGGATGGCACACCTGATTATAGAGATGAATGCCCTAATGAAAAAGGCCCTAAAAGCACCATGGGTTGCCCTGATTCGGATAGAGATGGCGTAGCGGATAAAGCCGATAAATGTCCCGATGTTCCTGGCACTGTTGACGGTTGTCCAGAAGAAGAAGAAATGGAGCCTGAAACAGAAGTTACTCCTCCAACTGCCGATGCAGACGGAGATGGCATACCAGATGCCAATGATGATTGCCCAACAGAAGCAGGAACTTTAGCGACTAGAGGTTGTCCAGATTCTGATAATGATGGCGTAGCCAACAAAGATGATTTATGCCCTACTGAAAGTGGTGTTGCTGCGTTAAATGGTTGCCCAGATTCTGATGGAGATGGCATAGCTAATAGCAATGATAATTGCCCATCAACAGCAGGTTTGGCGAAATTTAACGGTTGCCCAGATTCTGATAATGATGGCGTGGCTGACCTTAATGATAAATGCCCAACTACGGCTGGTAGCATCAATAATTTTGGTTGCCCAGAAATTAAACAAGAAGAAAGAGATGCTTTAGCTTTAGCAACTAGAGCGATTCGATTTGAAACAGGTAAAGCTTCCTTAAAATCTTCTTCTTACGCTGTGCTAGATAAAATCGCTTCTATTCTAAATAGATACCCTAATTATAATGTAAGCATTGCTGGTCATACGGATTCTGTTGGTAATTCAGATAGTAATCGGGCACTATCAGAAGAAAGAGCGAAAGCTTGTTTTAATTACTTATTGTCCAAAGGATTTGAGTCTAGCAGAATTAGTTTCATTGGCTATGGGGAAACTCAACCTATTTCGACCAATAGTACTAAGGATGGTAGAAGATTGAATAGACGAGTTGAATTTAATTTGTATCTGGAATAGATTCCCTAAAGAATTGAAAAATCAAGATAAAAGAGGCTCTTCTAATTCAGGATAGCCTCTTTTCTTTTTATACTAACGACTATCCTACTTCCCTTAAAACCATTCCTTATTTTTGTCGTAATAATTTTTATGATGGTTAAAAAAAAATCCACAAAAAAGCATAATACTAAAAAACAGGTATTAGCAAATTCTCTTTTTGATAATGGCTTCTGGAAACGTAATTTTCTAGCAGGGACTATACTCTTTCTCATCGCTATTGGCCTTTATGCTTATACAACTACCTTTGATTATGTGTTGGATGACCAAATCGTTTTAACCAACAATAGTTTCACAAAAAAAGGATTTGATGGGATTCACGACATTATGATCAAAGAGAGTTTTGTAGGACGATTCGGAGAGCAAAAAAACTTAGTAGCAGGGGCAAGATACCGTCCACTCTCCATTGTAAGTTTTGCTATTGAATATCAATTTTTCGGTTTAAACACGGTTGTTTCACATGCCATCAATGTATTATTATATGCGCTTTTAGGTCTATTATTATTTAGAATATTTAGTCTATTTTTTCCACAAAAAAATGCCTCTGCTTGGTATTTTTCGCTTCCCTTTTTAGCTACCCTGCTATTTATCGTACATCCCGTCCACACAGAAGTAGTAGCCAACGTAAAAGGGCGAGATGAAATTATGACGCTATTAGGCGTATTAGGTGCATTATATTGCACTTTCAAATTTGTCTCGACTAATAATTTACTCTTTCTCTTTTTTTCTGGTTGTACTTTTTTCTTGGCGTTATTGTCCAAGGAAAATGCCTTAACTTTTTTGGCAGTTATTCCACTATCGCTTTATTTTTTCACCAACATAACGACTAAAAAAATAGCACTTTCTTTAATTCCTTTAGCTATTGCAGCGGTAGCTTATTTATGGATTCGCTATTTAGTCATTGGCTATTTTTTGAGTAATGATGGTGCGCCCATTACTGATATTATGAATAATCCATTTTATGGCTTGAGTATCAATGAAAAATTTGCGACTGTTTTTTATACCTTGGGATTATATATTAAATTACTATTTTTTCCACATCCTTTAACTCATGATTATTATCCTTATCAAATTCCTATCATTAACTGGGGGGATATGCGAGCGATTATTCCTGCAATTATACATGTCGGACTAGGTATTATTGCGTTAATCGGTTTACGAAAAAAGACGATACTCTCTTATAGTATTATTGTTTATTTAGCCACTTTATCTATTGTTTCGAATGTCCCTTTTACCGTAGGTACTTTTATGAATGAACGTTTTTTGTTTATGCCTTCTATTGGTTTCTGTTTGGTACTCGCTTGGTTATTGATGGAAAAGCTACCTGCTTTTATTAAAAAGTCTTATCTCAAAAATCAAGTAATTGCTAGTTATATTGGTTTAGGCGTTCTTAGTATTTTTTTAGTAGGTTTCACTTTTAAAACCATTGACAGAGTGCCCGATTGGAAAAATAGAATGACTTTAAATTTATCTGGCGCATCAGCCTCTCCTAATAGTGCTAGAGCAAATTGTTTTTTAGGTACCGCTATTTTTGAAACGGAATATAAACCTGCTACTGATAATAATCAAAAAAGGGAATTGATAAAAGAAATCGCTTATTTTATTGATAGAGCATTGGAGATACATCCAACTTATGGGTCTGCTTTAATTATGCATAGTGGTGTCGTCGCAGAAGAATATAGATATGATCGAGATTTAAAAAAATTATTGGATGAATTTTATTTTATCATAACTAGAAAGTCTAACGTTCCTTTTGTCGGCGAATACTTAACACATTTGAGTAGTCGAGCAGACCAACAACAACTCGCCGATTTTGCTTATAAAATAGGTTATCAATATTTTGGGGAAACCAAAAAAGATTATAATAATGCCATCAAGTATTTAAACTACGGCTTAGAAGCAGCTCCTAATAACCGTACTTTGCTCCAATCCATGGGCAATATTTATCAGTTGATGGGGGATAATCAAAAGGCTTCGACTTACTTTTCGAAGATTAGGTGATATTTCTTTTGAAGTTGAAGTTCTCCTAAACTAATACCTGACACAAGCAACCTCTTATTACACAAATTCTTTAAAATATACTTTTTCAATTACACTAGATAAAGTCCTAGCTTTCATCTCTGTTTCTTCCCATTCTTTTTCTGGGTCAGAATCTGGTAAAATACCGCCACCGACATATAAGGCAAAATAATCTTTCATCACTTGCATACAACGCAAATTGACATACAAATTCGTTTCTTCGTGCAAATTAACAGGGCCTAAAAAGCCACAATAATAATCTCTAGTATGTGGTTCGTGGTTAATGATAAATTCTTTGGCTGATTGTTTGGGCATGCCACAAACGGCTGGACTTGGATGCAAATCCGAGACCAATTTATAAACTTGTCCTCGTGGATTAAAAGTAAAATTTGTACGTAAGTGCAAAATATTACCAGCTTTAACGGTTTGTCTAACCGACTTTTTAAAATCTATTTGTTGATTTTGTAAGATTCTTTGGAAATAACGTTCGACAATAGATTGTTCCTCAATTTCTTTCTTTCCCCAATGTACCTTTTCTAGAGGTAAACCCAAATCTTTCTGTGTTCCTGCTAATGCCATCGTATGCGCTAAGCCATTTTGGGTATATAAAATTTCAGGGGACGCACCAATCCAACAACCTTCATTGCCGATATTCACTAAGTAAATAAATGCAGTTGGATAACTAGCTTTTAAGGCTTCAAATAATTTGAATAAATTACCAGGTTTTGTATTTATTTTTTTAATTCTGGAAAAGATTAATTTTTTAAAACGAGCTTTGGTAGCGCCAATAAATTGATTAACCTTGTCAATATAAGTCGATTTAGCAATAGAAACGACTGGATTAGCGTGGTTGGAATGAAAATTTATAGTTGCATTTGGGATGACCTCTTCGCTATTGATGAATACACTCGGTTTGCCACTTGAGCGAGAAAAAGGGTAAAAAACAAAGCCTTTTTTATTAAAGGTTTTGGTATCCAAAAAACTAAAACCATTATCCTTTTGCTTGACCAAATAATGGTTCAACTGATTGGGTAATCGGTATAAGGCGAATGTGTCTTTGTTTGTTAATTGAATCGATTTATTCACAATGTTTTTTTTTCAGCGGTAGCTTAAAATTCAATCTTATTATGCAAATATACAAACTTTCAGAATTTTCTGAAAGTTTTATAAGTTAAACCTTTTTACTTTTCCTTTTGTTCGCTGTCGCTGAATTTTTTTTGTTGGTGTTTCTTCAAATTGTTCGATGAAATAAATTGCTTTTGGTTGCTCAAATTTAGATAAAACTTGCTTTAAATCAATTTTTAATACATTAATCTTTTCTTTTATCCATTTACCCGATTCAATGATTAGAACCACTTTATTTTCTAATTTTTTATCTGGAAAGGAAGTAATAAAAAAGCGAGAAGTGATTAGCTCTTCCAATTTGGCTTCTATTTTTTCTGGAAAGACCTTTACACCACCTGTATTAATGACATTGTCAATTCTGCCTAACCATTCAAATTGTTGAGTATTTTTCAAATCTACTATATCATTGGTCACCACTAATTTTTCGGATAATCGAGGCGCATTAATCGTCAAACAACCTCTAGTATCGGTAGCAAATTGAATATTGGACAAGCCTTGAAAATAATCCGACTGATGTTCACCATTTAAGCCTTTTATAGCGACATGTGTAATCGTTTCGGTCATCCCGTAAGTGGCATAACATTCAGTAGGAATTGTTTGTAATTTAGCTTGTAATTGGGCATCGACTTTACCACCACCAATGATTAATTTTTTAATCAAGCCAAATTTCTCTGGACTTTGCTCAAAAATATTAGCGACTTGCAAAGGAATCATTGCCGCAAAATCTATCGGTTGGTCAATATTCGCCATCGGATTTCCAGTAGGCGGCACTAATTGTAAATCTAAACCCCACATTATCGACCGAACAACCATCATTTTCCCAGCTATATAATCACAAGGCAAGCATAATAAAGCAGTCTGTCCACTCTTAAAGCCAAAATATTTACCTGTCATAAACGCACTATTCATCATGCGCTCCTTGGATAATTGGATTTGCTTGGGCTTACCTGTTGAGCCAGACGTATTAACGGTTATAAAATCAGATTTATCCATCCAATTTAGTAGGAATTGATGTAGGGTTTGTTGCCAATCTGCACCTGTTTTACCTGTTTCAATACCAACACTACTAGGCGCTACTAATTTTTCATCTGTATAATTGACTCCATTGAGTAGGAGGGAAACGTATCGTCTATCAAAAGGCATAAGAGAATGATGAATGATAAATTAGGAACGATGAATTCGTTGTGAAATTAAAGATTAGCTTATTCCTTCAATCCTTGTACTTACTTTTGAATAGCAAATTTAGGGTCATAATGAACAACTGCATTGAACCATATTACTCTAGAAGTTCGGAATAACCAAATAAAAAATATAGCAGAAATACCAATTAATATTAAGGTCGTCTTATTCACACTCCAGCCTAACCCCATAATACAAGCACCTCCAAAAATGACACAAAAAAAGCCCCAAATAATATAAGAAATAAACATAGCACCATAATAAAACCCAGGCTCAGGCATATAATTTTGTTGACAATTTGGGCAATTATCAGGCATGCCCGTAATGTCTTGAAACGACCAAGTACTTGTATTAAATAAATCGCCTTCGTGACAACGAGGACATTTTAAGTTGAGTATGCTATATAATTTACTGCCTTTTTTGAATAATCCCATTTATAGAGTTTTGAAGATTTATAGGGCAAAGGTATGAAGGTCTTAGGATTAAAAAGTTAAAATTTGGCGTATTTTCATTTTTCGTTTTTAACCAAATCATGGTAATAATCTTCTCGCTCATAAAAATCCGCAGGTTTATCTACCTCTCCTTGGAAAGGTGCTTTTAATTGACCAACATAGTCTTTAGGATAAGCTGGATTATACAAACCAATCGTACTGACTTCTCGTTCTTTTGGGTAGAAAAAAGTACCAAAAACGATGTCCCAAAAAATTAGGTTATTGCCATAATTTTTATTGGATTCATTGATGATTTTGGAATGATGAAAACGGTGTAATTCCGCCATACTAAAAATATAATTGAACCAACCCAATTTTAGATAGATATTGCTATGTTGGAATAATCCATGAATCGAATTGAAAACCGCATACAAACCCAAAACTTCTGGATTAGTGCCCATTAAAATAAAAGGAACTGTTTCTGGTAAAAGGAAAAATACTTTCTCAACAGGATGAAATCGAGCTGCATTCAAAAAATACAATCTATTCGGACTATGATGAATGGCATGGAAACGCCATAAAACAGGTACGGTATGCGCCCAACGATGAACCCAATATCGACCAAATTCTGCAATCAATAAGGCTAAAAATAATTGCGCTATTAAATGCCAATGATGCGGCCATAATTGATTCCCCATTTTGGCTGCCAACCAAGCAGTAACCGCTGCTAAAACAATATACCCAAAAGGCGCAAATAATCTAGGAATAATGGTTTGGGTAATCACCAAATTAAGCGCATCATTCCCTACATCTCCATCGTTTTTATTCCAACCCGACCGAAAAGGGATTAAGCGCTCCAATAAAGCAATGACAATTAATGCTATAAAAACAACGGGAAAAGTCACGGTATTAATCGCTATACCTTGTATCTGAATAAAATAGAAAGTCGCACCTAACGCTAATCCTATGACTAGCGGAAAGGCCAATCTTGCTAATATTTCTCTAAAATTGAGCATCAATAAAAAGATTTTAGTGTCAATTATGAATTCTCCCCTAAATTTAACAAAAATAAATAAAAAAGTACTTAGTGTAAAAAGTACAATAATTATTACTTTTTTGTATTTTTGCGAAAATTCACTAGAACAGAGCGCAGAAAATAGAGCTACAAAGTTCTATTTTCTATACTCGCATCTCAAAATAAATGGCTGCAAATAATAACGTTGTATTAGGAATTGACTTAGGTGGAACGCAAACGAAGATTGGTTTTGTAAAAAAAGATGGAACGGTGATTGGTTGGGATGTTTTTCCTTCTTTAGCAGATAGAGATTTCATCCACTTTATCAATCAATTGTCTAGTAAATTTAAAGCGCTTAAAGAAAGTATTCAAGAAGAATTTACTTTAGTGGGTATTGGTTTAGGTGCGCCCAATGCCAACTTTTATACAGGCAATATGGAAAAGGCCGTTAATTTCCAATGGGGAGAAATCGTGCCTTTAGTGAATTCCATTGAAAAAGCGTTATCGACTAAAGTAGTCGTCACGAATGATGCTAACCTAGTGGCAATAGGAGAACAGGAATATGGTATTGGGAAAGGGATGAAAAACTTTATTGTCTTGACATTAGGTACGGGTGTAGGAAGTGGATTTATCGTTAATGGGGAGTTATTATTAGGGCATGAAGGAATGGCTGGTGAAATGGGGCATGTGAATGTTAATCCTGATGGGCGACTTTGTAATTGCGGATCTACTGGCTGTTTGGAAACTTATGCTTCCGTTAATGGCATAAAAAGAACGGTGTTTAAGTTAATGGCCGATATGAAAACCCCTAGTGTCTTAAGAGATTATAGTTATAATGAATTGACGGGTAAAATGATTGCAGAAGCAGCATTGGAAGGCGACCCAATCGCCATGCGAGCTTTTGAGTATACAGGAGAAATTTTAGGTACCAAATTAGCAGATGCAGGTGCTTACTTTAATCCAGAAGCGATTATTCTCGCTGGTGGCTTAACTAAAGCAGGAGACTTATTATTGATTCCAACTAGGAATAGTATGGAAAAACGGATTTTTCAAGCCTTTCGCGGGAAAATTAAATTGATGATTTCGGATATGGGACAGAAGTATGATGGTGTTTTGGGGGCGGCGGCTTTGGCTTGGCGGCACTTTGGGTAACGGATTTTTTTCCCCAACGGATTTTAATGCCCAACGGATTTTTTTTGTAGCTTAGGCTTCTAGCCTGAGTAGTTTTTGGCAACGGATCTAAGGCAACGGATTCTTTTCCCCAACGGATTTTTTGTAGTTTTGGCCTCAAATACAATAGTATTCGCAACTCGCAATCCATAAACTCGCAACGCACATGCCAGAATTACCAGAAGTCAATACTTTCCAACGTTACTTTGACGGCACTTCTTTAAAGCAAAAAATTAGAGAAGTGGTGGTTCATGATGATAAAATTATCCAAGATATTAGTGGGATGGAATTTGCCGATAAATTACAAGGGACAACTTTTATCAGTTCTTATCGACAAGGAAAATACCTCTTTGGAGAATTGGATAATGGACATAATATATTGCTACATTTTGGGATGACGGGGGATATAAAATATTATACAGATGATTTAGACCAGCCAAAACATGAACGATTTGCTTTTCATTTTGAAAATGGTAGTCGGTTGGGGTTTGATTGTCCTCGGAAGTTTGCTAAAATTAGGTATTTGGAAGATAGAAATGTTTATCTAAATCGCATTAAATTAGGAACAGATGCTTTACGAATTTCTGTCAAAGAATTTTTAGAAAAAACGGAAGGAAAAAAAGCCTCGATTAAAGGGTTCTTATTGAATCAAAAACAACTCGCTGGGGTTGGCAATTTATACGCAGACGAAGTATTGTATCAACTCAAAATTCATCCTGCCTCTAAAGTTAATAAACTCTCTAAAAAACAACTCACCAATATTATTCAAAAAACACAAGAAATTTTACAAAAGGCGATTGACCGAACAGCTTATTATAAGGAGTACCCTGATGATTGGTTTTGGCAATGGCGTAAGGAAGGTGCAATTGCGCCTGATGGGAAAAGTAAAATTGAAACGGATAAAATTGGTGGGCGAACGACTTATTTTTTCCCTAAATACCAGAAGCTTTACGTCTAAATTTTGTTATGGATTAGGCATAAAAAAAAGGTACACACTTAGCAAGCAAGTATGCACCCCGTACAAATACTTTCGAGTAATTGAGACAACTATTCGGGGGGTATAAGTATTTGATTAGAATATTGCAAAGCCTATGCCAAAACATTAAATATTTAAAAATTTCGTATAGAAAATTTAAATTTATTTTAGAAATGATTTATAAATCATTTCTAAGCTATGACACAGCTACGAACCTCCTAGATTTAAAATATTGATTACCAATTATTTATTCATTTATCAAGCTTAACTTATTCCATATTTTCTAGTAGAGAGCAGTCTAATTTATTAATCTTAAAACTATCCTTTGTAAAGAAACGGAACGATACTAATATATAATGGGTTAAAAAGCTTGTGCAATTTTATTAAAATAACCATATAGAGGGATTAGGCAGGTGATTAAAATAAAGAAGAGAAAATGGAGATTGTCTAATCATGACTCCCGGAAAAAAGAATAGCAGGTTTTGAATTAACAATTAACAAAAATGAAAAATATATTTTTTACCTCAGACCATCATTTTGGACATAAAAGTAAGGCAGCAATTATGATAATCGCTGCCTTACTAACTAAATCGAATATTGTTTAATTTAAAATCACATTACTACTAGTTCAGAAGATGCCCCATTGGTTGCAGGAGCGCCATTTTTAGAATGGGCTAAAGGCGGTAAAGTATACCGCTCTACAAAAGTTTTCATCTCATCTACCATATCTGGTGAACCGATAGCGATTGTTGCTTTTTGATGCAATTGCGTAATCGGCAAATCCAGAATTCGTTCTAACTGACAACTCATTGCTTTCCCTCCTGCTTGCTCTACGATAAACGATAATGGATTGCATTCATATAATAACCGCAATTTTCCTTGTGGATATTTTCGAGTATTTGGATATAAAAAAATACCACCTTGGAAAAGAATTCGATGAACATCTGATACCATAGAACCAATATAACGCAAGCGTAGATTTTCGTCACAGCAGTTGTCTATATATCGACGCATTTCTACATCAAATTTCAAATAATATCCTTGATTGACGGAGTAATAATTCCCTCTATTGGGGATTTGGATATTTTTATGGGATAAACAAAATTCGCCAATCGTTGGGTCCAATGTAAAGCCATTCACTCCATTTCCAGTAGAATAGACTAAAAGAGTAGAAGTGCCATATAAAACATAGCCTGCTGCAACTAAATCTGACCCTTTTTGTAGAAAGTCTTTTAATTGTACTCCTTTGTCTAGTTCACTTTTTCGGCGATAAATGCCGAAAATTGTTCCTACGGAAACATTTACATCTATATTAGAAGAACCATCCAAAGGGTCAAATACGACCACATATTTGCCTGATTTACCATTAATGCCTTCAATCGGAATAAATTCCTCATTCTCTTCAGAAGCAATTCCACAACATTCTCCACTATTTTTCAAACAGGAAATTAATTTTTCATTGGCGTACAAATCTAATTTTTGTACACTATCTCCAGAAGCGTTTTGTGTTTGGGCAGCACCTAAAATATTTAGTAAGCCCGCTTTATTGACTTCTCGATTGATGATTTTGGCAGCAACACCGATGTCTCTTAATAAGCCAGTTAATTCACCAGTTGCATACTGGAAATCATTTTGGCGGCGAATGATGAACTCGTCTAAGGTTACGATTTGATTCATGAGATATGGAAGTTATTAGAGGTTATAGAAGGTTATTAGAAGTTATTATAGAAATAAAAGGTAACAAAGTCTATTTCAATTTTAAACCGTAGCCATTTCCAAAACATCTTCCACATGATGCTGCTGATAATTTTCTGTAAAAGCAGTCAATAATTTTTGAGCAGTTTTCTCGTAAGCTGTTTTATCTTCCCAATTATTCTTAGGGTCTAAGATACTATTTGGTACGCCAGGGCATAAAACAGGAATATTTAAACCAAAAATTGCTTCTTTTCTAAATGGCAATTCTGCTAAACCTCCTTTTAATACTGCTTGAATTAATGCTCTAGTATAGCTTAATTTAATTCTATTCCCTACCCCATATGCGCCGCCAGTCCAGCCTGTATTCACCAACCATACATTCGTATTATGTTCCTCCATTTTTTCGCCTAACATTTGCGCATAATGCGCTGGTGCTAAGGGTAAAAATGGTGCGCCAAAGCAGGAAGAAAAAGTCATTTGTGGCTCTACTACCCCTGCTTCTGTGCCTGCAACTTTTGCAGTATATCCCAATAGAAAATATTTCATTGCCTGCGCTCTATCCAATTTAGAAATAGGAGGCAGTACGCCAAAAGCATCACAAGTCAAGAAGAAAATATTTTTAGGGTTTCCTCCTTTAGAAGGTGCCATAATGTTGTCAATGTGATGAATTGGGTAAGAAACTCTAGTATTTTGGGTGATATCTGTATTGTCAAAATCAGGCGTTCGTGTACCTGCTTTAAATTTGATATTTTCTAAAATTGCTCCGTGACGAATCGCCTTATAGATTTCTGGTTCTTTGTCGGCACTTAAATTAATACACTTAGCATAACAGCCACCTTCAAAGTTGAAAACGCCTTCTTTAGACCAACCATGTTCATCGTCACCAATCAATTTTCTGTCTGGGTCAGTAGAAAGGGTCGTTTTTCCTGTACCTGATAAACCGAAGAAAATAGCCGTATCTCCACCTTTTCCAACATTCGCAGAGCAGTGCATCGGCAATACATTTTCTTCTAGAGGCAAGGTATAATTTAAAACAGAGAAAATGCTTTTTTTGATTTCTCCTGTATAACCACTACCACCAATAATGACTAACTTTTGAGCGAAATTAACAATCGTAAAATTATGTTGGCGAGTACCATCTTCTGCTGGAATAGCCATGAATTTAGGCAAACATAAAACTGTCCATTCAGGATTAAAATTTTCTATTTCTGTGGCAGTTGGATTTTGGAACATATTGTGCGCAAACTGGCAACTCCAAGGAAATTGCGCAATTACTCTTACATTCAATCTATAACGAGCATCCGCACAAGCGAAGACATCTTGAATATATAATTCTTGTGTTTCCGCATAAGTTAACATCTTTTTTACCAAGCCTTGAAAATGGGCAGTAGAAATAGCTTGATTGATGTCATTCCAGTCTACCGTATCTTGAGTAATGCTATCTTTTACAATAAATTTATCTTTTGGAGAACGTCCTGTGAATTCTCCCGTTTCAATAACCAACGCGCCTTGGTCAGATAATATACCATGACCTTGTTTAATGGATGCTTCCGTTAATAATTCAGGGGCCAAATTCCAATGAGCCGCTTTACATTTAACATTGAATTTTTTCTCAAAAACTGTTTTAAGCATTGTCATGATATTCTATTTTGTTGGTTAGGAAAAGGACTTTACTTTTAGCACAATTTATATCCATAAATACATCAAAAATAAATTTGTAATTTTTATTTGATGTTTAATTACAGGCACAATCTATACCATTTTTTCGTAATTAGCGAAAATTTCGCTAAAATATTTTATTTCTCTAATTGAAAATATTTAGCAAATAGGCTTGTTTTATTTTAAAAAATCGATAAAAACTATTATTTTTTTGCTATTTTGCCCGTTTTAACGATATAAATGTTAGTAAAATGTAGGTTGATAGAAATATTTCTTTTTTTTGAATAAAATAAAACTTTAACACTTCTATTAGCGAAAATTTCGCTAAATTAAATAAAAACGCTTTTTTGCATGATAGATGATAATCAAATAATAAAGATGATTTTTGGGTTTAAGGTGCGTTATTTGCGACAACAGCAAAGCCTATCTTATCAACAGTTACAAGACAAAACAGGACTCTCTTTATCTTATTTGAGTGATATAGAGAAAGGTAAAAAATATCCGAAACCTAATAAAATTACGGTCTTAGCAGAAGCTTTTGGTGTGGACTATGATTTTATGGTCTCGACACATGCTTCCAAAAAATTACAGCCTGTTATAGATTTATTAAGTTCTGATTTTTTTAAATTATTCCCATTAGATGAATTTGGTATTAGCCCTAAAAAATTAGTGGAATTATTTACCAATACTCCCGATAAGGTCAATGCTTTCATTGGAACTATTTTCCAAATTCGACGGAATTATCAGATTACACAAGATGAGTTTTATGAAGTAGCTCTGCGTGCCTATCAAGACATGCATAATAATTATTTTGAAGATTTAGAAAAAGCAGTGGATAGTTTTAGAACAGAATATGGGACACCAGATACTTTACCGTATACCAAAGATTATTTGGAAGCTAAATTATTAGATATATATGATATTAAAGTAGACAGAACAACTTTACCTTCTAAAGAAAACCTAAAAAATATTCGGTCCTTATATGCGCCAAAACGAAAAGTGTTAATGATTAATGAAGGCTTGGACGATTCGCAAAAGAATTTTTTATTAGCTAGAGAATTAGGATTCCAATACATGGGCTATAAAACTCGTCCTTTGGAAACGAGAATGGTGCAAACTTCTTCTTTTGAGAAAATATTGAATAATTTTTTCGCTTCTTATTTTGCGGTATCCTTATTGGTAAAAGAAGAAGAACTGGTACAAGATATTCGAACCATTGTGCAAAAAAATACTTGGCGACCAGAGCTATTTTTAGCATTGATTGAAAAATATGATGTTACGCAAGAAACGCTACTCAAACGTTTATTAAATGTTTTGCCGCATCATTTTGGTATCGAACAATTGTTTTTCCAACGGATGACAGGAAGTCAAGACTTAAAGCAATTTGTGATGACCCAAGAATTACACCTTGGGCAATTACATAATCCTTATGGTAATTTATTAAATGAACATTATTGCCATCGTTGGGTCGCCATTAAAATTTTGAAAAAATTGCGGATGAATATGGCATTAGACCCTAGCATCAAACAACTGGTCAATGTGCAAATTTCTAAATATTGGGAATCCGAAAATGAATACTTCTGTATTTCCTTAGCTAAACCAGATTTTCATAATCCAAAAGAAAGTGTAAGTGTTACCGTCGGATTTCGATTGAATACAAAATTGAGAAGTATCTTTAATTTCTTAAATGACCCTGATCTAAAACACCGAACAGTTAATACAACTTGCGAACGTTGTTCCATGCCTAACTGCGATTCAAGAGTCGCTGCACCTGTGGTCATTGAAGAAGAACGTCGAAAAATAACAGTAAAGCAGGAATTGAAGGCATTGAGTAAGTAAAATAAATCGCCCTATTTTATAAAAAATAAGTAATTTAGCATTTATTCTAGCTGTTTTATGTGTGTCCTTACAAAAATTGAATTTGTAGTGCTACATCCTTTTTTACTAAAATAATATCAACATGGAAAACTTACTTCAGGGAGACGGTTTTAATTTAGTTATCATGGTCATTGTCGGTGCTGTTGCAGGTTCCTTGGCTGCAAGAGTTATTCGAGGCGATAATTTTGGTTTTATAATCAACGCTATTTTAGGAATTGCTGGCGCCGTTGTTGGTGGGCATATTTTCAATTTGCTAAAAGTCAGCCCTGGTAAAGGCATAGTAAAAATTATTGATGATACTTTTGGCGTTAGTTTACCCGAAAATTTAGTCGGCATGATTGTATCTGCTACAGTAGGCGCCATTGTAATTCTTTGGGTAATGAGTATTTTTAAAAGTCGTAGAAGTCGTAGATAAATTATGAGGTAATGAGGTAATGAGTTGACGAAGTTCACCTCATAAACTCATTATCTTATATCCTCATCAGCTACGCTAAACAATTTCCTTTCTCTCCTTGTTTGAAGACAAAAATTACATCTATGCTTCAAGCAACTTTCCAAAAATATACCCTTCAATTCAAACAACCTAGTGGCACGTCGAGAGGGATTCTCCGAACTAAAGATTCTTGGTTTATCTTTTTACAAGACACCAATAACCCAACTATTACAGGTATTGGTGAATGTGGTTTATTAAGAGGATTAAGTGCAGATGATGTGCCTGATTATGAAGCAAAAGTTGCGGAAGTTTGTCAAACAATTAATAAGCATGATTATTGGTTAAGCGAAGGTTTAAGGACTTTTCCTTCTATTCATTTTGGGTTGGAAATTGCGCTAAAAGATTTGGCTAACCAAGGGTCAAAAATATTATTCCCTTCTGATTTTACCCAAAAAGAAATGCCTATTCCTATTAACGGTTTAATTTGGATGGGAGCAAAACAATTTATGTTTGACCAAATAAAAACCAAATTAGCCGCTGGTTTTGATTGTATTAAACTAAAAATTGGCGCTATTGATTTTGATGCTGAATTAGGTTTGTTAAAATATATTCGACAACAATTTTCTGCTAAAGAAATAGAGATTAGAGTGGATGCCAACGGTGCATTTAGCCCATCGACTGCTTTAGAAAAACTAAAAAAATTAGCGGATTTCGAATTGCATTCTATCGAACAACCCATCAAACAAGGACAGTTGCAAGAAATGGCAATCCTTTGTGAAAAAACACCACTCCCAATTGCTTTGGATGAAGAATTAATTGGCGCTTTTACATCCGAAAAAAAGCGAATTATCATTGAAACCATTCAACCGCAATACCTTATTTTTAAACCTAGTTTTATTGGTGGTTATAGTGGCACACAAGAATGGATTGACCTTTGTAAAGAATTTGATACGCCTTGGTGGATGACGTCGGCATTAGAGTCCAATATTGGTCTGAATGCTATTGCGCAGTGGACAGCTATTTTAGATAATTCAATGCCACAAGGTTTGGGAACTGGGCAATTGTATACTAATAATATTGCTTCGCCTTTAATGGTCGAGAATGGTTGTATTTACTATAAAAATAGGAAGGAATGGGATTTGATGGGTTTATTGGATAATCGTGATTAAAGTAGCTTGGGTTTCCAGCCCAAGCTACTTTAACCAAAAATAAATCTACTCACAGACAACCGCCTCCGCTGCCTCATGCCAACCTAATAACAAATCCTGATACCGTTGACTCATTACATTTCGCTTCACTTTTAAAGTCGGTGTCAATAAGCCATTTTCGATATTCCAAGCCTCTTTTACGACGACAAGCGTGGACACTCTCTGATAGCTTGGTAATTTTTTATTAGCAGCATCCAATGTATTTTGTAAACTCGCTTTTAATGCTGCTTGCGATTTAGCTAAACCAATTTCAGAAGGCACCACTAACGCAATTGGCTGAGGGCAACCTAAGCCAACAATACAAATTTGTTCAATATTTTCATCCGCTCCAAAGTGCCATTCAATCGGTGCAGGAACAATGAATTGACCTTTGGCAGTCTTGAAAGTATCTTTGACTCGACCCGTAATAAATAAATAGCCATCCTCATCTATTCTGCCTTGGTCACCTGTATGTAACCAACCATCTGTAATGGTTTCGGCTGTCTTTTCTGGTTCTTTATAATAACCTTTCATCACATAATCCGCTTTCATTAAAATTTCATCTGTTTCCGAGTCGATTCTCATTTCTACACCAGGCAATGCCTTCCCTACTGAACCAGGTTTAATATCTCCTGCTACCAAGGACGTACAAAGTGCACAATTTTCTGTCATCCCATATCCTTCAGCAATAGGAATATCTAGTTTTCGATACCACGCTTTGGTCGTTTCAGGAATAGAAGCTGCACCTGTTAGGCAACCTCGAGCATTATCAAACCCTAGTGAAAGGCGCAATTTTTTCTTAACGGCTGCTGCATGCGGGCCTGCTAAGGCAGCATCTAAATGTGCTTGTGGCATTTTGGCTAAAACCCCCAATTGAAATTTTGTCCATATTCGAGGAACGGCAAAGAAAAGGGTTGGCTGTGTTTCTTGTAAATTTTTCGCAAATACGGCTAAGGACTCTGAAAAAGAAATCGTTCCGCCCCATTGAAAACAATTATTTTCTACCACCATTCGCTCCGCTATATGATTCAAAGGTAAAAAGGAGAAAAAATGATTGTCTCCTTCCTTAGAAATTTTCAGATGATTGTCCTCAAGGGTGATTCTCTTAGAAACGTTTAATATTTCATAATCTAAGACAACACCTTTTGGTGTACCTGTTGTGCCCGAGGTGAAAACAATCGTCCAAATATCAGATAAGTTAGGCGTTGGTTCTCCTTGTAATGGGGCAAATTGATTGATGAATTCATCCCATTGATGCCCTCTTTCTACTTTAGCAGCACCTTTATAATGAGGAAAAGTAATCACAGGTATATTCTCCCGAACGCCCCCTTTCATCCCTTCCCAATCGTCTAATTTGCCCACAAAAAGTGCTGCTACGTCTCCTATTTCAATTAACTCTTTAACACTATCCGCTTTTAAAGTTGGATAAAAGGGGACAGAGGTATAGCCCGCCATCATAATTGCTAAATCTGCAATGACCCATTCTCTACAATTTTTAGAAACTAACCCTATATGGCTCTTTGGTGGCAAACCTAAAGATTGCAAACCCATCGCTAATTTACGTGCCATTTGCCCAGCTTCTGCCCAGGTATAAACTTCCCATTCGTCACCAAATGGTTGTCGTAAAAAAGGCTGATTAGGCGTTAATTTTTCCCAATGGTAGAATCTAAAATTGAATTTTTGCATAATTTTTTGATTATTTGGACGGCTTGATTAAGCTTTTTTTTGAAATATTATCAATATCGAACCCATATTAATTAAAGTTAAAAATACTATTTAGTATGCAAAAAAAACGAAACAAAGAATATATAATTTTGAATTATAAAATAGAAGTAGTCCTATTTTTCATATAAAGTCGAAAAAGATATTAATTTTAGGGTTTTTGGAAGTATCAAACGAAAAATATGGATAAAATCGTAAAATTATTCTTTGTCTTTTTGATTTTATTTGGCTTGCTGATTATCGGCTTATGGGCTTCTGACGTGCCTGAGAATGCTACGGGTTTAACAGATTCCACTTATACTACTTTAAATCATAGTGGAGACACGGTTGCTTCTAATCCAACCGTTAAATGGTTGGCTTACCTTTTTGGTATAGGCATTATTGGCATCTTTGGTTTTATGGTATTTATTGGAGGTAGAAAAAAGGAGGAAGCGGTCAGAAAAAAATTATACCGAATTCTAGCTATAGGTATCAGTTCATTATTAGTAGGCTATACGATGATGGTGCTATCATGGTGGAATTATGTTGAAACAAATAGTATGGATTATTTTATGGGACTGCCCAAACCTACCGCTTGGATGATTTTTGGTATCATGTTTATTCCTACCATCATCACTTTTTTTTATGCGACCAAATTTGAAGAATGGATTTATACGCCCGAAGATGAAAAACGGTTTGCGGAAATTATGGCTAATCGACAAAAGAAAGTAGGCAGTAACAGTAGGCAGTAGCAGTAGGCAGTTTACAAGTATTCAATCATTCAAAACTCAAAATTTAACATTCATTCATGGAAGCATATAGGAATCCAATCATTTTAACTTTTGTCGCCCTTTACATGCTATTATGTATTGGCGTAGGTATTTGGGCATTAAGGCGGACAAAATCGACCCATGATTTTTTTATGGCAGGTCGAGATTTAGGGATAATGGTGACCGCCTTTGCTGTCTTTTCAAGTACTTTAAGTGGTTTTGGTTTTGTCGGCGGACCAGGGTTAGTGTATAAATTAGGAATGAGTTCTGTGTGGATGATTGTTTGTGCCATTATGGGCTATAATATTTCATTTCTGCTCTTAGCCAAACGGTTGCGCTTGTTTTCAGAATTAGGCAATTCCCTGTCTTTACCCGATGTGGTATTTCTAAGATATGGCAAAAGATCTACCAGCTTTTTGGTGGCAGTTGCTATTATTTTAGGGGTTTTAGGCTATTTAGCTACGCAGATTTTAGCAATGGCAGTGGTTTTAAAAGATATTCTAGTTGAAACAGATTTTTTGGCAACCATTAGCTTAGAAATGTGTGTCATAATTTCCTGCTCCATTCTCGTTTTTTATAGTGTAACTGGCGGAATAGTCGCCTCGGTTTATTCTGATTTAATTCAAGGTGGTGTGATGGTTGTTGCCGCTACTTTAGTTTTTTTTACGGTTGTTTATACTTTTGATAATGGCTTTTCAGAGATAAGCCAGACTATCCAAGAACATGACCCTGAAGCGATTGGTCCTTGGGGAACGCTGGGGATGGTAGGCTGTTTGAGTTGGTTTTTTGTTTTCGGACTCGGTAGTTCAGGACAGCCCCATGTCATTACTAAAATGATGATGTATAAAAAGGTCAATGATGCCAAACATATTTTGCCTGTCTCGGCAATGGGCTATATCTTTTCTGCTTTATTATGGATTGGTATTGGTTTGGCGATGCGGGCTTTAGTCTTACAAGGTATTCAACCTGAATTAGCCACACCAGATGCCGCAGCTTCCCAATTTTTACAGAATTATGCCCACCCTGTTTTAGCAGGCGTCGTCTTTGCTGGTTTGTTTGCCGCCATCATGTCTACTGCCGATGCCTTTTTGAATATTGGTACGGCAGCTGTTATGCACGATATTCCTAAGGCGATTGGTAAAACGATTAAGAATGAATTGTTCTGGGCTAGAATGACCACCGCTTTAATTACCGTTTTTGCAGCAGTTTTTGCGCTTTACTCTGGTGATTTAGTCGCTATTTTGGGTGCTTTTGGATGGGGAACTTTTGCAGCAGCTATTGTGCCTGTAGTTGTCATCGGGTTTAACTGGAAACGGGCAACACCAATGGCCGCTAATATTGCCGTCATTTCTAGTTTAGTGGTTAATTTTGTAATTAAAATCTTTAAAATTTCAGTGCCTTATAATATTGATGTCGGTGCTTTAGCATTGACGGTTTCTTTGATTTTATTTATTGGTATTTCTTTAGCATCTGAGCAACCTGAGATTGACCCTGATGTGGAGGCAGTGATGGATTTGTAGGTAATTAGAGTATGTCCGTAAAGTCCTGACAATTCATTCATACAACTCCTCATTCGGCGTAGTAGCCAAATCTACCAATAATTGCCCAATATTTTTAGCGCAATCTTCTAAGTAGATTTTCCCTTTTTCCGCAGTCGAAGGATAAGGATTTCCGACGCCTGTATCCGCAGTCACTTTCGACCATTGCCGTTGTGCAGTGACCCAACCTTCTTTAAAGGCTTTAATTTTAAATCGTTTAGCCGCCCCATCTCCTGCCTCTGATAACGGTCGCACTAAATCAGGCGCAATATGTAGCATCGCACTCGTTTCCATTTCACCTGCATGGTCGCCAGGGTCATCAAAATATTGTTTCCAATCTACTGCTTGAAACCAGTTTGCCCAACAAATAAACATATCGGGAAAATGAAAGGACATTTCCCGAATCATGTTTTTAAAGTTATTCCCACCATGCCCATTCAGCAAAACTAGTTTATCAATTCCAGCCCTAACTAAAACATCCACCGTATCTTTTAAAATCGCCATTTGTGTACTTGGATTGATATTCATACACAATTTGACATCCAATTGCCCCGTATTAATCCCATAAGGAATACAAGGCAAAACAATTGCTTTGCCGCCTGCTTCCCAAGCGATTTTTGCTGCTGCTGCTGCGACATAATCGACTTGGTAATTATCGGTCGCATAAGGTAAATGGTAATTATGGGCTTCGGTGGCCCCCAAGGCATAACGGCTACTTTATAGTCCGTTTCTTTGACGGTTTTCCAATTTGTTTCGGCTAGGATGTAGGGTCGATTCATTTTAAAATTATTAACAAGATTAACGTTTGGAATGCATATAACCGAATAGCAGGTATTTTTCGATTCACGGCTAAAATTCTACGAATAAATATTCCAGGTCGTACAAAAGCAAAAGAGATGGAAGAAGAATATGTCAAAAAATACGAGGAAAAATACGGCAAATGTCCAAGAGGAAGCCCAGAAGAAATCAATTCTTTGGCTGCATGCCCAAAACAGTTTCCGCATAACTATAAGTCGCCTTCCTAACTGCTTCAATATCTTCTGATTGCCTTAAAGAACAAAGTACATGATTATTTACATTTGCAA
This sequence comes from Bacteroidota bacterium, assembly GCA_017857395.1. GTDB lineage: Bacteria > Bacteroidota > Bacteroidia > Chitinophagales > Saprospiraceae > JAFMDF01. The sequence goes on from JAFMDF010000056.1 coordinate 26,723, forward strand.
AAGGAACCAATTGCTTTTTATTAGCAGGAGTTGCTGTTTGCTGATCCATTTCTAGCATCGCTGCTACAGAAACAACAGGGTCTTGCTTTTCTTCATTTTTATAAAAATAGCCCATAAAATAAGGCGAGTTAATTTTACTGAATGTTTCGGAAGTCATGGTTTGTTCTAATAAAGCCTCTAATGCGATGATTCCTTTAGAATGATATTGGGTAGTGGCAAAATTTTTCATTTCTGGTTTATGGTAAGCGCCAGATTTAACATACTCCCCTACCATAGCGTCCGTCAAATATTCGCCCCAAGGCATGGTCGTTAATTGGGCCGCCGCACTAGCAATCGCAATATTAGGCGAATACATAATTTGTGCATGTACCATTTCTGGATTATGAGCCGTCAAGTACAAGGAATGCGTACCGCCTGTTGAACAAGACATTAAAATGACTTTCTCTCCTAATTGTTGCCCAATAGCAATGGCTTCTTTAGCAGAATCCATATAATTTTTAGGCGTCAAGTTTTTAAACGTATTTTTATCATCAATCCCATGATCTTGTTGCCGAGCGAGGTATAAATTAGCGCCATATCGCTTAGCAAATTGCGTATGAATCGCATCGCCTTCCCAAATACTTGCGGAGAAACCGTGTAAATACACAACGGCATATTCTGTTTTCCTAATGGAATCTGCCCAAATAATCCTTGATTCGTTATCAGGTTTTAGATTGACCACTTTGGCTTCTTTTGCTTTAATATATTCATCCAATTGTTCAATTGGAATATTAATAGACTCAATTTTTCCGTCAACAGTTTCAAATTCCGCTTTAGGACCAAAGAAAAGCGTTCCTACAAGGAGGGCGGACAGAATGTATCTTTTTTTCATGATGTTATTTTGTTGGTTGTGATGTTGCCATGTTACCATGTTACGACGACGACAAGGCAACATGGTAACATCGCAACTTTATTTTTTAGCCAAAAAAGCAGCAGCTCGTTCCTGCGCATTTTCTCGCACATTCATGTAATAAAAATTAAAATCAGCAATATGGTAATTGGGATTTTTTAATAAAAAACTACCAAAAAACTTAGGCTTGTCTGCCCATAGAATACCATCTTTGGGAACTACTTTTGCACTACATAATTCAGGGTATACTTTCTTTAATTTTCTTAAAATAGCGCCTTTATTTTGTGTTTTACTAACAGGTGTATCATCTGTTGTCCAAGTTAACGGATTAGTAACCGCTACTTTATCAGAAGTATAACTTTTTGGCGTGAAACCACTTTCGAAGGTTCGCCAAGCAGTAAAACAACCTGTTTCTGATGGAGATTGACAAACAGGGATATTATCAAACTCCTCTTTTAACACTGGAATGCCGACTAAATAACCTGCGACAAATTGCTTTTGTAGAGGGGTTCCATCAAAAAACTCTTTCACTAATCTTCGACTATGCGTAGTTCCTTGACTATGAGAAGCGATGATAATCGGTCTACCATTATTATAATTATCTAAATAGTATTGAAAAGCATTTTTTAAATCTTCATAGGCTAAATCAAAAATGGCTTTTGCTTTCGCTTTATCTTGAATATAATAAGCATTGATATGTGCTTGCCGATAACGTGGGGCATAGACTTTTCCGACGCCATTAAAAATACTAGCTTGAAATTTAATGGTACTTTCATCAACTCTTTTATTCAAAGCAGGATCATTAACTGGGCCATTCCATTGATCATCTCCTTTTTCTCCTGTATAAATGGTTGGATGCATAAAAAAGACATCGATTTTGGCATTCGCTTGCTCATCTGTTACGCCTTTTGGGGTATTATCTGCGGTATCCTTTTTGGTAGGTAAGGCTGCCCAATAAGCCGACTTGGCATAATCAGGTGCTTTTGTGACTTTGTCTGCGCTGAAATCTCCTTTTGGTATGATGTGGACAGATTTACAGTTGGTAAATAAAACAGTAGCAAAAATTAGACAGTATAAAAATTTCATTACTAGAATTTGATTAGGTAGTGGTTGTTTTAGAATATAATCGTCTAACGAGGGGAATTGTTTTAATGATGCTTCGTTTAATTTTCTATAATAAAGTTAGTAGCATCTAATTGTAGTTATTAGTCGGTAAGAAACATCATTTATCTCTTTTCAAATCATTCAAAGCAAAAATAGTTTGCTTACATTTACCTATTATTTGCACCCAATACAAAAAGAATGAAACTCACAGCTAAAGAATTATACACTAAATTAGTAGACGAATACAAAATAATCGGTCAAAAAGGAGTTATTCATTTTACCTTAAAAGATTTGACGATTGCCGTAGAAACCAAAGATTCCGTTGGCAATCTACTCCAAGAATGGTTGAAAGCGTGGTTTCAGGCAAGTGATATTGATTTTTTAGAAAATAAGAATACGCAGAGTTTTCCTGATTTTTATTTAGATAAGACGAACCAGAAACAAGGATTATTGGAAGTAAAAACATTTGATTGGAAAAGAGGCCCAGGATTCGATTTAGCTAATTTTGATTCCTACTGTAATTCTTTATTGACCAATGCTTATCGAATAGATTCAGACTATTTAATTTTTGCTTATGAATTAAAAGGGAGTGAATTAAGCATTAAGAATGTTTGGTTAAAAAAGATTTGGGAGTTAGCTTGTCCAAGTAGTACCTATCCTATTAAAGTACAAGAGAAAAAGAAAATCATCTATAATCTGCGACCTGCAACTTGGTATTCTACCAGAAGTACCTTCAAACCTTTTAATGACAAAGAAAAATTTCTAGCAGCACTAAATGACACTCGGTATCAATATTCCCAGACTAGATTAGATAACTCTCATTGGTTAAGAAAAGTATTGCAAAATTACGAAAGTCATACGGGCATAGCACTTAATGTAAAGTGAGGTTGATTAGCGTAAATCTCAGCAGTTCTATTAGCAACAGCCTCCATTACAGGAACTGCAACAGTATTTCCTAAAAGATCAAAAGCTTCCTTTTCTTTTACTGGTATTTTATACCATTCTGGATAACCAAAAAGTCGTAACCCTTCTCTAATAGATAAGCTTCTTAGTCCATTTCCATCAACTACCGCAATTCTAGAGACATCTGTGGCAACTAGAGTTGGGGCTATATCGTTGGGGTCTAGAATTTTATTAATCTCAAAACTCAATTTTCCTGTGACAATATTATAGCCTTTAGGCAATTGTTCATCGTAAGTTCGATATTTTTTGATACCTCCATTTTTCATTACCTCTTTAACTAATTTCTTAGGATGTTCCATCTTTAAATACCCTTTTTCTACCAAGTCATCTAATAATTGTTCTAAGTTTTTTTTTGGAAAAAAAGTACTAATTTGGGAGAGGGTTAAAGACATACCATCCATCCAATCTATTCCGTTTTCTATTGCCCATTTTTTCTTTCTTCGTTCTTTAAAAAGCTGATTGAGTAGATTTTTTTGTTGTAAACTCACTTTTCCTTTGATGCCTATATCCCAACTATGGATATTATTTTTACCACCTCGTTTATCTTTAATCGACTTGCCATAAAGTTCCTCAATGGAATAATGTTGCAATAATTTTTTAGTAAATTTAGTATCTCTCGTTTTAAGACCAGATTCTAATATTTCTTTGACAGTTGCTCGTTGAATAGGAAAATTAATCAAATCAACTGCTTGATCTTTAGTGCCAACAATAAAAACTCTTTTTCTAGATTGTGGTAAGGCAAAATCAATAGAATCTAATAATTTATAACTTACTTTATATCCTAATTCGGTCAATTTAAATAGTATCGTTTTTAAGGTACGCCCTATTTTATCTTTTTTATTTGCTAGATCATGTTTGAGTAAACCTTCTACATTTTCCAAAATAAACCCGTACGGTTGTTTAGCAGCTAAAATTCGCTCAATTTCAAAAAATAAGGTACCTCTGGTGTCTTGAAAACCAAATCTTTTGCCACTTGCACTAAATGGTTGGCATGGAAAACCCCCTAAAAGAAAATCAAAGTCTGGAATGTCTTCATTTTTTACTTTGAATATGTCTCCAACAAAATGCTCTCCTTTGAAATTATGCTTAAGCGTTTTGACAGCATAGGGTTTTATTTCCGATGTCATTACACATTCTGTATCAAAACCTTGTTTTTTAAAAGCATTTTCAAAACCCAATTTCATCCCCCCCATTCCTGCAAATAAATCAATAAATTTCACTTTTTTATTACCCATTCTTTGATACTGTTTGATATTCCACAATTGGTTCTGCTGCTACATTTAGACTACTATATTCTACTTCTAAATCAATGTATTTACAATCTAAAACATAAAGACATTGGAGTAAAAATGCAGCACTAAATGTTCCTCTACTTATTTTGCTGTCAATGCTGGATTTTGTTTCTTCTATTCCTAATTGTTTTAGCTTTATAGCCAAAGATTTATGAGAAATTCCTCTTCTAATAATTGCAGATTTCAATAATCTCTTTGCTTTAATTTTCCAATCATTCATAATTAGCATTTTTGCAAATATGCAAAAATACTTGCGAATATGGAAAATTAAAAACAAATATTTTTTACTTTAATTCAATTTTAATACAAATCAAACAAAAATAAAACCTATTTATTTTCTAATTATGGAGATTTATTTGTTGTTCAATTAAACAGCTTGCTGCACCAGCTTAAAAGCCTTATCCAAAACATCCAAAGCCATCGCAATTTCTTCCTCATTAACGGTCATTGGAGGGGAAATTCTAACCACATTGCCATACAATCCACCTTTACCAATAATCAATCCTAATTTTCGAGTTTCTTCAAATAAATGCTTAGTCGCTTCTGGTGCAGGTTCTTTAGTAGTTCGGTCTTTGACTAATTCTAGACCTTGCATCAAACCACGACCTCTGACATCTCCAATAATATTATATTTTTCTTGCATTTTCTCTAAACCTGTTCGCAACATTTTTCCTAATTCACCAACTCTAACTGGGTTGGCATCTTTTTCTAAAACATTCATGGTTGCCAAAGAAGCGGCACAAGCCACGGGATTTCCACCAAAAGTACTAAGTGTTAATTGGGCATCTACCATACTTTGTGCAATCTCTGGCGTCGTCATGGTATTCCCTAATGGAAAGCCATTGGCAATGCCTTTTGCCATCGTCATAATATCAGGTGCTACGTCCGAATGTTCGACACCAAACCATTTATCACCTGTTCTCCCGAACCCAGTTTGTACTTCATCCGCAATAAATAAACCACCGTAATGTTTGGCAATATCGCTGGCAATTTTTAGATATTCTGCTGGCGGCGTAATAAAACCACCAACACCTTGGATAGGTTCTGCAATAAAGGCGGCAATTTTTCCATTGGTCGTCGTCTTTATCACTTCTTCAATATCTTGTGCACAAGCAACGCCACAACTTGGGTAGGTCATTTTTAAAGGACAACGATAGCAATATGGATTTAGTGCATGTTTGACACCCGCTATACTAGTGCCACCAATTCGCCAAGTGCCGACTCCAGTTAAGGCCATCCCCATCGCTGACCTTCCGTGGTAAGCATGTCGTAGTGCAATCACATCATGGTTACCTGTATGTGTTTGTGCCAAAACAACGGCTGTTTCATTAGCACCAGTACCAGAAGTGGCGAAGAAAGAAACCTGTAGTTTCCCTGGGGTTAATTCCGCCATTTTTTCTGCCAAATTCACATGTGCTTCATTTGGGTATAAAGTAGAAGAGTGAATAATTTTTTCGGTCTGTTTTTGTACAGCTTCTGTTACTTCCTTTCGATTATGTCCAACACTTGTCGTTAATATCCCTCCAAAAAAATCTAGGTATTTTTTTCCTTCTGTATCCCATAAAAAGACGCCTTCACCGTGGTCAAAAGGCAATGGTTCTGTATAATATAAAACATGATTGGGAAAAAGATACTTTTTTTGCTTCTCTAGAATTTCTGCTTTTTTGTTTTGGACAGAGGTTGCCATGATAGTTGTATTAAAGTGGTTATGTGAATTTTTTAGCCGAAAAAGGAAGATAATTTACTACCTCATTACCTCACTTCATCTTGTAAATATGGCTTTTTTACGAAAGAAAGACAAAATATAGCTTTTAAAAAAATATTATTATTAAAAAAATCCTATCCTTTACGTGTATAGGATATTCTTTTGATTTCTTTTCTTACCTGACTAATCGTTTCAGTTTGCCCGGGACTATTTTATTTAAAAGACGACTAAGAGTGAGGCCAATGAAACATATTCTTAAAAAATAAAATATAAAAAACTTTGAATTTGTATAGTTATTGTTTAGATTTGCTTTATCCTAAAAAACCGGCCATTTAAAAACTATAAACAATTTAATGAAAATGGAACAAAAACTACCTATTAATGTCGGTGTAAAACAACCAATCTTTTATAAAAACATTCCCAATTTACAGCTTCGTTTATATCTCTTAATACTACAATTTTTTAGTTAACGCAATATTTTTACTTATCAACCTGCCATTAAGCAGAATTACTGGATTTATTCATTGCCTATAAAGCTATTATATGCACTAGGCAGTTTGTAATTGGTGTCTCTCTCTATTTGTTCTATTTGCTGCAAAGCATCATTGGACACTCATGTTCTTTTAAAATGGAAGGCTCACCAATCAAATATTTTAAATATACTTCGTTATGAAAAATTTATTCATGACTTTGGTGGTATTGAAGATGCTATGCTTTATCCCAAGTAAAATATATACACAAAACATCCGCTATCATAACCTAACCATTGACGTAGTTGATGCTACAAGCAATTCCGTTTTCCCCAGTCGAGTACCATTTGAGATAGTTTACGAATTAACCACTCCTAAAAATAACAACTTAAATACTGGCTTTAAACGTTCGTCGTTATTGGCAAATTATGGGTATATGGATTTAGTGCCAAAAGAGCATCATTTGAAAAATAGGGCAATAATTGCTCAAGATAACTTGACGTTTCCTGAGCAGTACTTTGGACTAATAGGTGTGGTCTTCCTTCATCCGTTAACTCATGTCCTTTTTGCATTTAATGGGAATGAAGAGGCAAACAAATTAATAAATACTCACTCAAAAAATTCTTGGGGTAAATTTAATAGAAAATATCCTGCTGTTACTTGTACACCACCAGACTGTGCAGCCCAATGGGATGGAAATAATTAGATGAATCCTAGGCAGACCTCCAAGTATCTTTAAGACCTTGGAATGCCTAAACGATGGACACTTGATTATTTAGAAAAAAGATTACAAATCAACTTATAAACTTTTAAAATCACTTTATTATGAAAACAGTTTTAACTATTTTTTCGACTTTTTGTATGCTATTCGGCACCACAAATGTAATGCTAGGGCAAGTAATTAATGAATGGGATTGGGATGAATCGGGAACAGATATGGGGGAATTTATCGAAGTGTTCATTCCTAATCCACAACCTGTAGATTTGAGCCAATATGCTATTATAGAATATGAAACTTCTGGAACATCTGCTGGTAATGTCCAAAGCCAAGGAACGCATACTTTAGATGGATTTACTGCAACCGCTGTAACTGCTGATGGAGGCACTTATTATCTATTAACAGAATCCTTTGAACAGAATGATGCAGTAGCGTTGGTTGGGCCAAGTGGCGTCCTGCAATTTTTGCATACAACGAATGAAGTAACCGCCAATGAAGGAGGTGCAATGGGTGCTACTTCTTTAAGTATCGGCGTATCAGATAGCTACACTTCTGGACACTCGGTTCAAAGACAGTCAGATGGTACTTATACTGCATTGGCAGAAACGCCAGGAGCGATTAATAATGTCGTTATGCTTGTGCTTTCCTTCGATGCCTTACCTGATTGTGATGATACGCCGAACGCTGCTGGAACAGCCGCCGCAGATAATGCCATGTATATTCATATTAGTAATCTAACGAATGCCGATGGCGCTACTCCAACCATTTTTACTAGTTCAAGTGGCACTATAACTGATAACCTAACAGCAGGTGCTACTTCAGGGACTATTCAAATTACTGGGCTTACGGATGCGGATTATGGCACGATTCTTACCCTCTCTGCAAGCAATAATGGAATGACTACAAACCTAGAGATTCCAGTAGTTATTTGTGGTTTTTCAGTAGATAATGGAGGAGATGGTAGCAATGAAGCCGAAGTGTCAAATGGTGCATTTTGTACGACCCAAAACGGTATTACTGCTCCTGGTGTTTTAGTAGAAGCCGTACCCAATACCGCACTTTCTTCTGGTAATGATATTATCAGCACCTATGTATATGCGCTAGTGAATACCAGTAATAGTGACGAAATTGTTGCCACTAATAACACTGGTTTGTTTGGTGCTCCAAATGTGGTATCTGGTATGATTTATCGAGTTTATGCCTTTAAGGTCAATGATTCTGAATTGACCACCTTTAATACGGCAGTCGCCAATTTATCTCCTAAAAATATTTCAACAGGAGATGATATTTTAACCAAATCCAATGCTTTTGCTGGGCTTTGTTATACTTCCTGCTGGAACGTAGCTTTCTCTCCAAGTTGTGTTGTTTGCCCAACGATTACTTCCCTAACTGCTAGTTCATCCATTTGTTCAGGCACTGCTATTACTGACTTAACGGCTACCATCGCTCAATTTCATAGCACAGAAAATAAGGTACAAGATTATGAGGTAGAATTTGTTTACACGACTACCCAAGCTGCAGATGCAGCAACAGTTTATGCTTTAACGGCTACTGTTTTGGGAACGGAAGCCGTAGCTAGCGCAGGCACTACAACCGTAACGGAAACCTCTTTTGTTTTACCAACCGCCACCACTCAAACGACCTATTATATTTATGCTCGGATTTTGAATGCGGCCGCTACGGTTTCAGATGGAAACTGCCGACCTTTTGCAGAAGCAACAGTAGTCGTCAACCCAGTTCCTACCCTCGCAGCTACAGGAATGAATCCTAGTACCTGTAATAACGCAGATGGTCAACTTGAATTAAATTTAACCAATGTTCCAGATGGAGCGACTTACACGATTAATTATGTGGATGAAACCAATACTGCTCAAACTTTTACCAATGTAATGGTAACATCAGGAAGTGCCACTATTACTGGTTTGAATGCTGGAACTTATAACAACCTAAGTATTACACTTAATGGATGTACGTCTACAGAAGATTTAGATATAGTATTAACCAATCCTTTACCTACTGCAAGTATTGCGCTAACGATGCCTACGCTTTGCTCCAGTAGTTCAGGTACGACTCTAACATTTTCTAGTGACGCAGGCAACCAAATAATTTACAGTATTGATGGTGTCAATCAGGCTGCCATTACAATTGAGTCAGATGGGACAAATGAAATATTGGTAAACCCCTCCGCCACCACTCGTTATGCCTTGGTTTCTGTGACCAATCCAACGACCACCTGTATGCAGAATATAACGGATAATGTACTGTTGACCATTACGGATTTATCTTGTGATAGTACTTTTCCTTGGTCTGGGAGTAATTGACGTTTTTTGTTAGCTTCCTAGGCAATGGCAAAAGAATAACTGGCTCTTTGACAATTTTTGCAAAAATTGTCAAAGAGCCGAATAACTTACAAGTTGCGGACAACTGGTAGCAAAGCCTGAAGGCTTTGCTACCAGTTGTCCGCAACTTGAGTTACTTATTTAAAAACATATTAACTCAAATGAAAAACTCAACACAACGACACAATTTTTCCTTGTTAAAAAAGATAGGAATAAATGGAATCCTATTTCTACTTTTAGGCTTCTTTTCGCCCTATTCTCTGCAAGCAAATACAACTATTCTTTCTTCAGTTGAGGCTATCGGAACTTGTGTGGGTATTACTGCTGCGGAAGAAAATACCTATAATTTGACCATCACAGGATTAGACGCCACCGTTTTATATGATTTTGACTTAAATGGAGATGGAATCAATGAAATTACTCATTTTACAGGCGCAAGCACCTTCACCACAAATACCGAAAACAAAACAAATATTCCTTTTATAGATGGTACTGCCACCCAATTAGTACAAATTGATGAATCTGCCAATGGTATTTATGATTGGCGCATTATGGTACACGAAGTCTTATGTACAGATGCAGATAATGATGGCGATTTAGACTTTTCTGCGGGCTGTAATGCTGCTAAATCAGCCAAAGAAAGTGGATACATTGTAGCCACGACTGCGCCTTATAATAGTACCAATGTTTACCTTTATGTGTTGACTACTCCTACAGGTAATGCTCTAGCAGCAAATACCGCTGGGTTGTTTACGAACCTCTCAGTGGATGCGACTGCGGGTAGGTTTGATTATCAAGTAATGGCACTTAATTTTCCGACTAAAACTGATGTACAGGATTTTATAACTGGCCTAAGGTTTGATGCGATTACTGGCACGAATGTTACTCCAACCACCATGCTATCTATGGAATGCGCAACAGTTTGTGGCACGATGGCTTATGATCTATCCTGTAGAATGGACGATGTTGCCCTGACCAAAAAGGTGGTCTCAACTAGTAATACCAAAAACCTGAATATAGGAGATAAGGTGACCTTCGAAATCGAAATTTTTAACCAAGGAACAGCTCCTATTTATGATGTCGTCATCAAAGATTTATTCCAAAGTGGCTATCATTTCCTAATTGCAGATAATCAAAAAAATGCCTTTTCGAAAATACCTAATAATATAACAGGTGGTGGCATGGTTACTACAACGATTGCAGGCCCAATCGCTAGTAACTCGAATCAGGTTATTGAAATAGTGTTGACTATTAATGCCAATGCGAATCATCAGAATTTAACCAACTTAGCGGAAATTATCGAAGCTCGACAAACACCTAATGGTCCATTGATTGCTGATGTGGATAATGATTTGATGAATCAATTGCCGCCAATCGAAAACGAAATAGATAATGAGATTGCTGATAATCCAACTGATCAGGATGATTTTGATTTTGCTCAGGTGGCGCTTGCCGTACCTATTCCTACTATGGGTACATGGGGGTTGTTAATTTTCGGATTGCTGATTTTGAATATGGGAGGGTGGATTATTCGGACTAGATTAGTTTGTATTTGAGTAGACCTAAGTAGTGCGACAATAAAAAGAATAAAAGCGTTTAGGCAGTAATTCTTTATCCGTGATTGATTTACCTAAAGGAGCAAACGACCAACAATCTTTTACTAAAAAAATAAGGATTGCTAAGGTTGGACAAATAATGGATTGAAGATGGCTTAAAGCTTTAGGGTATTTAGAATAAGTGTATTTTTGCGCTCCAAATTTCACCTAACTAAATAATAATATGCTGCGTTATTTATTCTTTTTCTTGTTGCTCTTTCCTAGTCAAATCGTATTGGCACAATTAACCATTATTGTGGAACAGTTGCCCGAAGCAACACCTGCTTTGGATGCCATTTATATAGCGGGCGACTTTCAAGGGTGGAATCCAAATGACCCTGCGTATCAACTGACTAAAAACGCAGAGGGTCTGCATGAAATCACTTTTGAACCACAAACGGGAAATATAGCCTTTAAATTTACCAGAGGGAGTTGGGAAAACACAGAAGGAAATGCAGCGGGGCAGTTTTTGCCCAATAGAACATTCAATTATTCGGGAAATGCCACCACTATTCGAGTCACCATAGCTAGTTGGGAAGATGTATCAGGGACGGCAAATAGTACGGCTGCGGAAAATGTACATATTTTAGACGATGACTTTCCGATAAATGCCCTCAATAGAACCAGACGGATATGGATTTATTTACCACCAGATTATGCACAAACCAATAAAAAATATCCTGTTTTATATTTACAAGATGGGCAAAATGCCTTTGATGCCGCTACTAGTTTTTCTGGCGAATGGCAAGTAGATGAGTCTCTAAATCGACTATTTGAAGCAGGAGATTATGGCTGTATCGTCGTTGCCATTGATAATGGTCAAGCGCATCGAATAGACGAGTATACACCTTGGCCAAATCCAGAATATGGAGGAGGAGAGGGTGATGAATATCTATCTTTTATCGTCAATGAATTAAAACCAGTTATTGATGCCAATTACCATACGTTATCAAGCAGGGAATTCACGGGCATTATGGGTAGTTCACTAGGAGGTCTTATTAGTCATTTTGGATTTGTGGAATATCCTACCGTATTTGGTAAAGCAGGCATATTTTCTCCCTCCTATTGGTTTTCTGATAATGTTTATAGCCATACGGCGACTATCGAAAAAGCAGCGGATTCCAAAATCTATTTGCTCGGCGGACAAAATGAAAGTGCCACTTTAGTTGCCCATATTAATCGCATGGAAGCAGTACTGAAAGCAGAAGGATTTGCTGCTACAGAAATTAAAAAAGTCATTCATCCCGACGGCGCGCATAGTGAATGGTATTGGGCAAGAGAATTTTCTGCTGCCTACGAATGGCTCTTTGGCGACCTCAATTTCACGACTAGTACGGCTTTAACGCCAAGGCTAACTATCCGAATTTTCCCTAATCCTACCGATAGTTTATTACATATTGAAGGACTGCCAAATGGAGTAAATTACCAGGTAGAAATTGTTTCTTTGCAAGGGCAGCCGCTTAAGCGAATGCCTATGAATCAGTCGGCTATTGCTTTAGATTTTTTGCCGAGTGGGTTTTATATTGTAAAAGTATGGGCTGGGAATCAGGTTGTTTTTAGTGAACGGGTGATGGTGAATAGATAGGCAGTAAGAGTTAGGCATTTCTTTACATTACATTCTGCTTTTGCTGTTTTTATTATGATGCTTGTATTTATAGTTATCGGAATAGAAGAAACACTAAGCCTGACAATTGTAATGATTGTTGGGCTGTTGTCATTAAAAAATCACTAACTCCTTCCTACTTCTCAACAAACCTCTTCCAATTCTTTGGAATAAATAAAATTTTCCATATCTTACTAACAAGTTATTGAAATAGCTATCCCCTTTCCATCATTCCCCTCAGTTTAATATACCTACGCTTTAAGTATCACCACTTCCATTTTACACTAACAATATTTAAACACTAATTGGGTTCGCACGCATCCTACTGGCTAGGTTTTGTCCTATTCCATACTAAGACTTTGTTATTCATAACTACCCTAAAAAAGGGTAATTGTTGTAAAAGTCTTGTTTAGCGAA
>JAFMDF010000322.1 GCA_017857395.1 Bacteroidota bacterium
TTATAAAAAAAACTAAATGAAATCGTCAAGAAATATAAGTGGCCTTTAATGATTCTCTCTAAAAATTGGACAGACCGAAGAGAATTGGTACAATATTTTGCCAATTCTCAGGTCTTTCTTTTACACCTCCTAATCGAATTATTAGATACAAGACTTTCTAAAAACCTAAATGAAATCATCAAGAAATATAAAATAGCCTTTAATGATTCTCTCTAAAAAATGAACAGACCAAAGAGAACTGGCATAATATTATGCCAATTCTCAGGTCTTTCTTTTTTCCCCTACTGATTGAATTATTAGATACTAGGCTTGCTAAAAAAACTAGATGAAATCACCAAGAAATATAAGTGGCCTTTAATGATTCTCTCTAAAAAATGGACGGACCGAAGAGAATTGGCATAATATTGTGCCAATTCTCAGGTCTCTCTTTTTTCCCCTCCTCATTGAATTATTAGATACAAGACTTTCTTATAAAAAAGATTTGGTTAAGACTGCTTGCATTTTAAATTAAAAATTAAAAACGACTAAATTATTAAATTTATCATGAAGAAAATAGTCTGCATTCACCTATATAACGACTTTAGTGGCAGTCCACTAGTACTATCTACCGCAATTAAAGGATTAATCAAAAAGGGAAATAAAGTAACGCTGGTAACTTCTGATAGCGAAGGCTTTTTATCCAATTTACCCGCCGAAAAAATTACAATTCCTTATCAATTTCAATCTAATAAACTCCTACGCTTACTTGCTTTATTTTATAATCAATGGCTAGTTTTCTGTTGTATTTTAAAGTTCAGAAAAGAAGAGGTCGTTATTTATGTAAACACATTATTGCCTTTTGGAGCCGCTTTAGCAGGAAGGTTGATTGGAAAAAAGGTGGTCTATCATGTCCACGAAACCTCTATTCGCCCCTTACTATTCAAATGGTTTTTAAAATTTATTGCCAGTATTACGGCGAATCAAGCCATCTATGTTTCCAAGTATTTAATGGACACAGAGCGCATTCAATGGACAAAAGGTAAAGTGATTTATAATGCCCTCTCCACAGAATTTGTGGCAAAAGCTAATCGATTTATAGCACAAGATTTAAAGAAAACACATCCTTTTACGGTCTTAATGTTATGCTCTCTAAAAAAATATAAAGGCATCGACCAATTTGTGGAAATTGCCAAAAGATTACCCAACTATCGTTTTGAATTAGTGTTGAATGCTACTGGCGAGGAGATTAATCAGTATTTTAATTTACCAGATTTACCGCCAAATTTAGTCCTTTTTCCTAGACAAAATGATGTGCATTGGTTTTACGAAAGAGCCCATCTAGTCCTAAATTTATCTGACCCCAATTACTGGGTGGAAACGTTTGGAATGACGTTATTAGAAGCGATGACTTACGGTATTCCTGTTATTGCACCAGCAGTTGGAGGCCCTACAGAAATTGTCCAACATGGTTTTAATGGCTTTTCTTTTAACTTAAATCATTTGACTAAAATTACGGATACGATTCAAAATTTAGCCCAAAATAAAATGGCACATCAGCGATTATCACTTAATGCTATAAATTGTACCCATACTTTCAAAGAGAGTCATTTTTTAAATGCTTTTAATCAGGCGATGTAACCAATTAAGAAAATTCAAATACAAAATCTAAAACTCATAAAGCGCCTACAATCACGCTATTAAAAATGGTTATCTTATTTTAAAGACCGTTGAAGAACAGTCTTGCCAAAACCAAAAATACGGGAGGTGAATCATTCACCTTCCGTACTCAAAATGCAAAATATCGTGTTGATACTTTGATTAACCTTATTTAATTCGTTTTAAACATTCGTTTAATTTCTAGTAAAAATAGTCTTCAACTGTTCCACAATTTGACCGCCGCCAGAAACAGAAATCGTATTAAAATTTGTTGCTCTGCCAACTGAGCTATTCTGGAAAACGACCAGAAGGAGGAATCGAACCTCCGACACACAAATTTTGGTTACAATACTCAATCAAGTAGCAGCATATTCTACCCAACTGGGCGAACACTATGGGGCTATACAAAAACCCTCATCTGGTCTATCTTTACCAAGTTATTGTCTTTTTTGTGCAAAGTACTTGTTCTCTTTCTCGGAATCGAACCAATAAGAACTGTATCAAAAATATTTTAAAAATAGAAAAACGTTTTTTAACCACTTAGTCATTTAGTACACTTAGAAGGGTTTTCTTATAAAAATGGCATTTCTCAAATTAACCGAAATTTTGTAGGGGCAATTCCCTTGTACACTTAGTAAAATCCTATGTGAACTTATGTGGCTAAATGGTAAAAAAAATTGTGTTTACTATTTTCTATAATATTTGAAACAGTTCCCCTTCCCATTGAAGTTAAAAGAGAAAAACAGGAGGCAACATTCGAAAAGCGACTGTTACGTTGCTCTAACCGCTGAGCTACATCGCTGTTTTGAAATAGTAGTTACGACTCGGAGAGTCGTGTTACCTAGCAGCGATGGTGGGATTTGAACCCACGACCTACGGATCTGGAATCGAAGTAACGCTATATTCTACGGCACTCGTGTTTAATCTTCAATTTAAAATTTTCAAAATTCAATAGGCAAAAACGAACAATGTGCTATAAACGAATAGGATTCGAACCTATAATAACCAATTGAATCGAAGTAACATTGCTCTACGGCACTATTGACTTTCTTTATATGCTGAAAAAAGAAAAGGTAAAAATCGAATAACGTACAAGGTGTTCTATCCAATTGAACTACATTCCTATATTTAGCAATGGCAGGATTCGAACCTGCAACTTCCCGAGTGATAGTCGAAGTAACGTTGTTCTACGACACTTTCCTTATTTTTTAAAAAATAGGCGGCAAAAAACGAAAAGCGAGATGGCTTTTTCAAGCCGCCGTTCTTATCCCGATTGTTCATCGGGACAGGGAACCGATAATTCGACACCTCAGAGAGACTTGCATACAGCACTATTTCAGCTGCACTTTCATCCTGTTGGTTTTCAACCCAACTTCGCTGGTTCGGTCGCCCGAATTTCGCTACCTTAGGACCGTTATAGTTACGAAGTAACGCTTTTCTACGGCACGCCTATTTATTTCATTGGTACTCCCGACGGGGCTCGAACCCGCAATCTTTGCCGTGAAAGGGCAACGACTTAACCAGTTTGTCCACAGGAGCGGTAGAAAGAGGGTAATGATTTTAAAAGTCTGATTTGTTCCGATTTGTAGCGAAGTAAGACTTTTAGACGACACCTCTTTTTCAATTTTAATTTTCAAAAGCCAATAGGCAAAAGCTAATAGCTATTTTTCACTTTATCATTAGAAGTTTTTTTACTTATAAAATTTTTAAATACCTCTTCAGGTGTAATATATTTTCTGTTGATTGGTTCTTCTTCTATAGACTCCTCCCAAATATTTTCTACAACCTCTTTTTTCAATAATTTTCTTTCGATAGCTTCATAAGCTAAAAGTTGAATCATGTTTGCCAACAAAGAATAATACATTGAAATAACACCTGGGTAAATCAAGCTATTAGAATTTGAAAATCCGTCATAAACAAGTTTATTATCCTTTCCTAAAATATAACCATAAGCCAATGATTTATAAGTCCTATGATTAAATTTGGATAACTGTGAAT
This sequence comes from Bacteroidota bacterium, assembly GCA_017857395.1. GTDB lineage: Bacteria > Bacteroidota > Bacteroidia > Chitinophagales > Saprospiraceae > JAFMDF01. The sequence goes on from JAFMDF010000322.1 coordinate 3,634, forward strand.
AAACAAGTTTTAATTCTTCAGCTTTTTCCAAACTAATATTCGTTTTCACAAAATCTCTATATTCTCTATTCGGAATAACTTCATTTCTATACCATTTTTTCAAAGAATTCTTACTCTTTTCATTTTCAATAGAGAAATATGCTGATAGATCTAGTACTTCGACGGTATCCCTTATTAGCCTACCTGCAACTTTATGTTTTTTTGTTACTAACAATTCAAGACATCCGATTAATGAGTCTGTGGCATCCAGTTGTAACATCCAAATTGCTTTTTCCAATGACACATCATCCCTTGTAAAAATTCTATTAAATTTTTCAAATTGTATTTTAATTGCATCTAAAACTTTAAAAGCTTCCCTTACGAATTGTTCTTGAGCTTTATATTCATAAGGGTTTCTATATGCGTCTTGCGGGCTTCTATTCCAGATAAAATTTTTTAATTTTTCCATTGGTGATGATATTAATTAATTCATTGAATTTACAAAATTATGGTCTTAATCTCTGCAATAGCATCCCCTCCATTTTCAATAGCATCAAGCACCTCAAAAACCTTATCCGACCATCCAGCAATTAAGTGAACATTTTTAGATGGAATCCGCAAAGGAGATTGTCCATACCCTTGCAAATCGAATAAATAGATTTTGGCATTCGGCGCATACTTTTGGGTATATTGTGCCCATGAACGTTGCAAACTATTTCCGTCATTTCGACTATCCCATAATTGCAAATCGGTAAAAATTAAGACTTTATCAACTTTCAATTTTCGCTTAATTAAGTCGTTAATCACTTTATAGCCATTCGTCGAATAACCAACTCTGCCTTCCATCTTTCGCAATTTCATCGTGTTGGCTAGGATATTATCCGCTGGTAAATTCATCATTTCCCAAGTGTTGCCAAAAATTCCAGTAAAGACATTTTTAGAACGATTTCTCATCAACATACTCAATAGTAATCCGATGTCATAGCATTGAATTTTGCTCTTTGGAGAAATTGGAGAATACATAGAACCTGATACATCCGAGGCTAAAACAACCTTCGTCTTTAAACCAAATCCTTTGATATTTTTAGCACTTGCCTTCACCGCTTTTTCTAAGGCGGTCAATAAATAATTCACATAAGGCAATTGCACTTTTTCTAATTCTCTATAAGCGGCTAAAAACCTAAAAGGCAGTTGTTTAGCACGGCTCACTTTTTCTGCATCGCCTAAAAATTGCGCTACTTTTTTGATGTGAGCAGCACTTACATCTGCTTGCAAAATGTTCCGCAAGTTTCGCATCAATGCCATATACCCCAATCTTCCGCTATCAATCAATTCTTCCCATTTGGCAGTTACTGCGTTAGCTTTAGCCACAGCAGAAGGATACTTTCCTTGCCCTAATTTGGATAACTCCACTTCCCAAGTATAAGGTGTGGTCAAGGTATCTTTGACAATTTTATCAAAAATCGCTTGTTGCACATTATCCTTCGCTTTTGGGTGGACCAAAAACAAGGCATCTTTTAAAGTTACTGCTCCTGCTCGGTTATATTTAGCAAACTGATATTCATCAAAATTATTGAACGCCTCGCCTAATCCTTTTTGGATTTGCTTTGATAATTTGTTCAACTTTTTGGTAGCTTTTCTATCATTTGCAAATTGGTAATAAGCCAATAACTCCATGATTTCGTCGGCTCTTTTGACGACTCTTGCCACCGTATTTTTCACCAAACTATCTCCGCTATGAAGCTTTGCTAACTCTGCAACCAAGACAATTGGAATCGACCGTAAATACATTTTTTCTCTGGTATAAACGGCTAATTTAGCTACAAAAATAGGATCGCATTTTTCAATCAACTGCTTGATTCTTGCCAATCGAGCCCCTTCTTTTTCATAAAATTTATTGGTCAAACTAGCGGTCACAACTGCTGTGTACAATGCTAATTCAGGTGTTAATGTCCAAGCTTTCGCTCCCTGATAGTTAGTAATTTGTTTCGTCTTTCTTTTTAATAAATTGAATTTCATGATAATGGTATTTGGCTTCGGAAAAACAAGATTTTCATTTGGCTAAATTATTTTCAATGCCTTGTCTTTCCGAGGAGTAATAATTCTAATTTGTTGAATAAAGTTCCAAACGGGTAAAAAAAAATCTTTTTTATTAAAGTAGATTTCTTTTTTGTTGTTTGATGATACAAAGTTGGGAAGGTAGTACGCAGTATATTTGCGTAGTGAAATATTTTTTTGTTTATTTATGAAAACATTTTCTAATAAACCGCTTATTAAAATCATAAAACATTGATTATCAATATTTTAAATTCAAAATAAAAATTCATTAAAACTTGTAATTATTTTCGGAAAACTATTTTCCATTTGAAGATTGACGAATTATAAGCAACCGTCAAACCCGACTAGATGAAAAGGGCAGGTTCATTTGACTGGTTAAGACAAGAATCAGTTAAATAAATTGAGCTTGTAATTTATTTGGATTACGAATTAATAAATCAACCAATGAATAAAAATGCTTTAATCCGTTTCCGAACCATCGATAACTGCCTCCGCAATCGCTTCCGAAAATGGACTTTAGACGACCTCATTAATGCTTGTTCTGATACCCTTTACGAATACGAAGGCATCGACAAAGGCGTGAGTAAAAGAACCGTCCAAGCCGATATTCAACTCATGCGCTCAGATAAATTGGGCTATAATGCGCCCATTATTGTCGTGGATAAAAAATATTATACTTACGAAGACCCAGAATATAGTATAACTAATATTCCATTGACCGACCAAGACTTAAATCGACTGACGGAAGTCGTAGAAATATTAAAGCAATTCAAAGGCTTTTCGCATTTTCAGGAATTGAGTGGAATGGTGCAGAAATTAGAGGACAAGGTTTATACCTCCAAAAATAAACAAGAACGAATTATTGATTTCGAAAAAAATGAAGGTTTGCAAGGTTTGGAATATTTGGATACCATTTATCAGGCGGTTCAAAAAAAGCAAACTTTAGCCATTACTTATCAATCCTTTAAGGCTCGGCAACCTGGTGAAATCATCTTCTTTCCCTATCTATTAAAAGAATACCGCAATCGCTGGTTTTTATTAGGTATCAAACGAGGTGCGCCAAGAATGATGACCTTGGCATTGGATAGAATGAAAGCCATTGGAACTGCTAATATTCCCTTTAGAGAAAATGCGAATTATGATTTAAGTAATTATTATCAAGATGTCATTGGTGTGACCGTTAGTGAAACTTTAAGCCCTCAGGTTATTCACCTATTTGTTTATCATAGCAATGCGCCTTATGTCTTGACCAAACCTTTGCATCCAAGTCAAGAATTGATTGAGCGACAACAGAAAGGCATCATCATTTCTATTAAAGTGCAAATTAATTATGAATTAGAACGAGAGATTCTAGGATTTGGAGATGCCATGATTGTCTTACAACCACAGGCTTTGAAAGATAGAATTTGGAATAAATTGCGGCGAGCGAACAAGCATTATGAAGACTGAAATTTACTTTAGCACCCAACCATTTCCCACATAAAGCAAGTCTAATAAGATAGTAATCCATTAAATTACTTCCAATGACTATTAAAACTTTTATTTTTTTGTTGCTAGGTTTACTCTTTTGTCAATGTAATAAAGAAACCACTACAACTGATTGTATCTTATCGCAAGAAGCAACTTTTGCTGCGTTGGACAACTGCCGAGATAATATCCTCCCAGAAGCATCAGAAATAGCCGCTAATTTAGTAGGCGATTGGAAATTAGTCGGTTACGGCTGTGGTTTCTGTGGACCACATAATCCCCCCGAAGCCATTCTAAAATTAACCGAAACTAGCGGAATCTTAGCTTTTAGAGATGATTTTGATGGCGATACTTTATTGGCATTTGATTGGCGATTGGAACAAATAACCAATACGTTAGAAGAAAAAGCAACCTATAGATTCAAAACCGAACCCAATCATTATGCGCTAAATATGGATATTTTTTGTAGTGAATTTATGTTTTTTGATGAGCGCCCTTTTGATGGGCAACTGATGCTATACCAAAAACAATAAAATCAATATTCACTAAAATTAACCTTCCGCATCCAAATTTTTGGATTGTCCATTTCCTTAAATCCAAACTTCGCATACAACCCATGTGCATCTTTTGTCGCCAAAGACCAACTTCTGAAGCCTTGAAAATCTGGGCATTCTATAATCGTTTTTATTAACAACTTTCCTAACCCTTTTCCTTGATATTCAGGGACGATAAACACATCTGCCAAATAGCCAAAGGTTGTTGAATCGGTAATGACTCTGGCAAACCCTACTTGCTTTTTATAATGGTAAACCCCAAAACAAATGGAGCCTTTAATAGATTTTTCAACTAGACTTCTAGGCTTATTCTTGCACCAATAAGCATTTTTAAGGTAGCCATGAATTACCTCGATGTTTAATTTTCGTTTATCAATGCTAATTAAATAATCACCTTGTTGGATTTCGTACACCATTTCAACTATTATTTGAGTCTTTTTTTCTATTTGAATTTATCTAATCAAACAGTAGCCATTGCTTCTTGAACTAATTCGTAAGCCTCCTCAAAAGAAGCAGCGGAACGCTCAATATCTGCCTCCGTCGTTGCCCAAGAACAAACACTAATCCGAATCACTTGTCGTCCTTCCCAAATTGCACCTCCGGCCCAACAATCTCTTAATTCTTGCACTTTATGCATCACCGCAGTTGTCATTTCGTCGGTTTCACATTGGATAATTATTTGATTAAAAACGACTTCATTTATAACTGTAAAACCATCCATTTTTTCAAAAGCAGTTGCAAATTGTTTGGCTCTTTCGTGCATTCCATAAACCATTTCATCAACGCCCTCTTTGCCCAAGTATTTAAGTGCTGCCCATAACTCCACTACTCTCGCTCGCTTGGACATTTCGGGTGTGTAATACATGCCTTCCCTTGCTTCGGTAGAAATAAGATAACTAGCACTCGTATGCAAAGCAGAAACCAAAGCTTCTTCATCTTGGCACAAAATAATACCTGAATCATAAGGTGTATTCAAGGTTTTATGTCCATCTACCGCATAAGAGTTCGCATATTCAAACTCTTTCGTTAAATGCTTCAATCGTTTAGTTGCTCCCGCCCATAAACCAAAAGCGCCGTCAATATGTATCCAAGCCCCTTTTTCTTTTGCCTTTTTACAAATAGTCGCAAAATCATCAAAAGCACCACTACTGACATTACCAGCTTGTAATATCAAAATGGTATTATTATCTATTTCTGGCATGGCGGATGGAATAATCCGACCTTGTGTATCACAATCCACCACTTCTATATTTCCTTTGCCAAAACCTGCTAAAGAAATCGCTTTTAGAATACTAGAATGAATATGTTTATGGGTGACCACTCTAATTTTTGGCGCACCAAATAGACCTTGTTCGGTCACATCCCAACCTTTATTTTTTAAAATTCGGTATCGTGCCGCTACTAAGGCACTCAAATTTGCCATGGAAGTACCACTCACAAAGCCTGCTACCGTATTTTTGGGTAACCCAAATAAATCAACCAACCAATTTTGTACGATTATTTCTAATTTTCCTATAATGGGGGACATTACTTGCATGGCGGCATTTTGGTCCCAATAAATGGTTAAATTTTTAGCCGCTAAACTCGCTGGAATCATACTGCCATTGACAAATCCAAAGTATCTGCCACCAATATAAGGCACAACCGCAGGAGAACCATATTGGTGTAAAAGGTCAATAATTTGCTCTCCGTCTCCTGTTTTTTCAGGCATTGGTTCTTCAAATTTTGATAAGTCTTTTAGGGCTTCCTCTGTTGGAAATATATGCCTATCAAAAACTTTATTTAAATAATCGAAAGCATAATTTTCTGCCTTTTTGAATAGGGTTTTATCTTGCATTTCTGCAAACATTTTATCTTGTAACTTCGTCTTTTTAGTCATTCGTTTTTGATTTTAATGTGCTTTTCTATTCACAACTTACAGAGTTATGTTACGTTATTTTATAGCGTTATCTAATAATCGTCGATGATAATTCACCTGCCCTAAATGGTAAGTCAAATGAGTGGTCAAATGAACTAGAAAAAAACCTGTTGACATCTTTTCTTTGAATTCAATAATTGGATAGTCTTTAGTTAAATCAGCCGCTGTTAATTGGTTTAATATTTTTTCCACCATTTCTATTGTCTCTTCTACTTGCTGAATAAGGGTTGCTCTAGGTACATTTTTTAAAGAAAATTCTAAATCTCTTTGGCGAACATAGTCTGTTTTTCCTAGAGTCGTTCCAATAAAATGATTGAGATTACCCACTAAATGCAAACAGAGGTTACCTCCACAATTGATGATATTTTTATCTACTTTCCAAATATTAGCTTCATCTTGATAAGCCACTAGCTCGTTTTTCAATTTGGTTAAATCTCTTTTAAAAAGTTTTTTTAAAATGTCGATTAGCATAGTTTAAATATTAAATTAGATGATTCACTAAATGTACTATAATTCATTTTATCGACCTATCTTAAATCCGTTGTTT
>JAFMDF010000323.1 GCA_017857395.1 Bacteroidota bacterium
CCGCAAAGTTACAATAAATACTATTTAGAACTTCATGCGTAAACCACTAGGAGATAATATTTATGGAGATAGTGAAGATATGAGGGTATTAAAAGCTAAATATAACCAACAAAAAAACCATCCTTTATACCAACAATTAATCAAACAGACCAACGTAATTGGTACTTGGGATGACCACGATTACGGGGCCAATGATGCAGGGAAAGAGTTTTCTAAAAAGGTCGAAAGTCAACAATTATTATTGGATTTTTTGGATGTGCCAAAAAATGTCCCGCTGCGCAGTAGAAAGGGTGTTTATAGTAGTTATAATATCAATAATCAAATAGCAAAAGTCAAAATAATACTATTAGATACTCGCTATTTCCGAGATACATTGACCAAGGTTAATGGTAAAAATACCTTAAATTGGAATGGGGAAATATTAGGGGAAGCGCAATGGACTTGGTTAGAAAATGAACTAAAAAATTCTGAAGCAGATATTCACATTATTGGTAGTAGTATTCAGGTTATTCCGATGGAACATCGTTTTGAAAAATGGAATAATTTTCCTTTAGAACGACAACGATTATTTAATTTAATAACAACATATAAAGTTAATCGCCCCATCTTTATTAGTGGAGATAGACATATTGGAGAAATTTCAAAAATTGACTGGATTAATCAACCTATGTATGACATTACTTCTAGTAGCCTGACGCATGGTTGGTCTAACCGTCGAGAAGAAACCAATCAACATCGAATTGGTCCCCTAGTCTATACAGAAAATTATGGTTTAATCGAAATTTCTAGAACTGATTCCTTGCAAATAACTATTAGTATTCGGTCAGATAATCAGCAAGTTGAGACGGCTATTTCTTTGGATTAAGAAAAATTGGAGTAGTCATCTCAAGGGTTTAACAAATCATAAATCTGAAATCATACATCATAAATCCATCTAATATTTACGTGATAGATTTAAGATTTATGAACTGTGACTTATGATTTTTGCCGCCCTCCAAAATCAGGGGAACGATACAACCTAATTACCAACCACCAACACTACCACCACCGCCACCGCCACCAGAGAAACCACCACCGCCACTTCCGCCACCAAATCCACCACCGCCACTATTCGCAGGAGGAGGAGGAGTTGCAGAATTAACGATTGACCGACTAAAATCGGAGGAGAAATGATGAGTTGTATATATATGGCGATTATTAGACCAATTCGGTTGATAAGCTGCTGCTTCTAAGATAGATTTGAAAATAGCAGCCCATTTATGTTCTACCCCTAAAGCAAAAGCAAATGGCAGCATTGCTTCAAAATGTTCCGGTGTTCTATCAGGTGGGTTCAATAAATTCATGCGGTCTTTTTCTGCCATTTCTAGGTACATTTTAAAGCCTTCAATTTCAGATTGTAATTGTAATTTCTCCTCTGTCGGTCGCTTAATTAAATAAGCATAAACGATTAAAGAAATTACAGCAGTAGGAATAAATAGTCCCAAAGCAACAGCATTGATACTAGCACCATTAAACAAAGAAAATAGCGTACCCTTTATTTCTGAAAGCCCCATAAATAAAGGCGTCCCCCCTGTAAAGATGACAAAGAATAAAAAAGGAATAATAAAGGATTTAATTTTTGAAGGAATAGATCCTTTGGAGGAAAAAATAACAAATAGCACCAAGGCAGGCAAGCCAATAAAAACGACGGACAATAAAGTTAAACCCAATCCGTCCAATTCTGTCCCATTCCGATTCATCATAAATACTGCACCAATAATGGTTAAGAAACTAATGATAATCGGGGCGACTAAATATTGTCTATTATTGCCTTCATTGATAAAGGCTTCATGTTGGGCTAAAATATTATTTTGATGCGCTTCGTAGGCTCTTTTTACTGGTTTTTCATAATTACCATCAATCGTCACTTTGTCTCCTTGACTGAATAACTCCTGCATTAACACTCGGTCTTCTTGGAATAATTCCGAAGTATCAGTCTTTAATCGTGTTATAGTATAGACCTTACTTTTGGACAGAAAACCACTACTTACCGTTTCATCAATTCGTAAATATCCCTGAACTGCCAAATTAATAATCGAGGCAGTCACCTTATTTGTTTGATAAGATTCCTTAGCAATATAGCTCAAAGAGGAAGGAGAATATCCTTGCGGAGAAGCAAATAGCGGATAAGGAGTAGGTTTTGGTGGATCCACCCCATATTTATTCCAAGTCGTCACAAAATAACCTAATAAACCAAAGGAAGCTAGGCTTAATAATAAGGCAGAACCATAACGTTCAATAAAAGACGGACCTTCGACAATCCCCTTTTCAAAACCTACACCAATCGTAAAAGCTTCTCTTGGCTGTAAACTTTCTGTGGTTTGAAAAAAGATTTCATTTCCCTTATTAAATTCTTTCGTCGTACATTTTTTTGTATCAGAACCATAAGGGCCTGTATAACAACTCTTTTGTAAATGATTCGCTCCAGGAGGTAGCCTGACTAAACAAGAGGCCTCATCAATCGGAAATCTGGAGTCTTTCCCAATTGCATTCCAATAAATTTCGTCAATCTCTTCTAATTGTTCTACTTGGTTAGGTACTAGGTATTCAATAGTATAATGGTATTCTCCTGGTCTTAAAATCACCTCTCTTTTACCAATATACATGACCTCCATTCCATTTTCTTGTCGGGTTTGGTAACTTTCCTTTTTACCGTCCCGAAGCACCTTTGTGATATTATACCGAACAGGTTTTTGCTCACCAGTGAACATACGCCTAGTCCGTGGCAAACCTCTGGTGATGCCTCTTTTTATGATTGCCCCTGTAACGTTTACCGTTATCTCTTCTTTTACTTTTATAGAACGGTCTTTCATCACCTCCATCAATACATCGTATTTCAAGATGCGTTCTTCTTGAGCATTACCCGTATTAATCAATAAAAATAGTGCGGCAATAAAAGCAAGAAATTTATAGCTTAGGTATTTCATCCAATTGATTTCTAGCCCAGACATTGCTATCTGGGGACTTCCATAAATAATTTTCTGGAGTTGTATAAAAGGTCTTTCGGAGAAGCAATTTGCTAAATTTTTAGAATTTAGTAAATTTAGATTTAGAACCAAATAATTAGAGATTTACTAAATCTTTAAGATTTAGCAAATCGGGACTTTTTACACAACCCCGCTACTTTAGGCTATAAGTATCTTTAAAATTTCACTTTAGGCACTGCTTTTTCTGCAGCATTATCAATTTCAAAGAAATCAGATAAGTAAAATTTAAACATATTAGCAATCAAATTACTTGGGAAAGATTCCACCATAACGTTGTTTTCTCGCACTGTCCCATTATAGTATCGACGCGCTTTTTCCACATCCCCTTCAATTTTTGATAATTCGTCTTGTAATTGTAGAAAATTGGTATTGGCTTTTAAATCAGGATAGGCTTCTGATAAGGCGAAGATATTTGCCATTGCAGCTTGCAGTTGTCGTTCTGCTGCTTTTGTCTCCTTCACACCTGATGCTGATTGTGCCGCATTTCTAGCCGTAATTACCGCATCCAATGTGCCTTTTTCATGCGCTGCATAACCTTTGACTGTTTCAATCAGGTTAGGTATTAAATTATGTCGTTTTTTCAATTGCACATCTATGCCACTCCATCCTTCTTCGACCATTGTTCTGGCTCGAACTAGTTTATTATAAGTGCTGCTAAAATATAAACCAATGAATACTAAAAGTCCTAACAAAATAAGTCCAAAAGTCATAGTTGTTTAAATTAATGTGATAAAATGAGTTAACTTACCATTTTGACTCATTTCTTGTAAATAAGGTAACAAGGTAAAGCTACTATTTTTTAGGAATATTCTTGGTTTTTTTGGATAAAAAGATGGGTTTGTAGGACGAAGATGGAAAGGCACAAAGGTTTAAATTATTAAAATATCAGTAAAAAAAAGGAGAATTATCCGTGTTCCTTTATTAATCTCCTGTATGAATTCACTAACACGAATTAATAAAGGAACACGGATATTAAACGTTATAAGGTTAAAGATTAAATCTTACAATATCAATTTTATAGCTGACTGTCTAATATTTGTCAGACTACTTAATAATCATCTTTTGGGTATAAATACCTTCATCTGTCTGAACCTCCACAAAATATATCCCCGCTGTTAAATGATTAATATTGAAAGTTAAGGAGTTACTATTTTTAGCTAATTGAAAACGTAGCCCAACTGTATTAATCATAAAAACGCTTTCAATTTTTGGTATCAAATTTTCATCAAAACTTAATTGAATTTTATCACTTGCCGGATTAGGAACGACCTTAAAAGGCGCTATTTTTTCAATATCTATCGTATTCACTAACATTTGACAAGTCCCACCAATATTATTATCCATCCAATCCAATCGAGCAGTCAACCAATCTTTCAATAAGTCAATTTCTTGGGTGTAGGTATTCGCTAAAGGCAAGGGATTTGGCCAGAGGTAATTTCCTAAAATTTTCCATTTATCAAAATTTTGATTAATGGATGGTGTGACGATAACGACTTGTTCATCCATAAAAGCAAAAATAGAATCTGTTTGAAAAGAAGTGGCACGCAAATTCTCCCAACGACAACGAACAATTGATTGAAACTGCTCATTTGCTAATAAAACACTCCACCAAAAAGGATACCCTCCATCACATAATCGGTCAAAAATCAACCCATCCGTGTCTGCCCCCTCACAATAATCTGCATTGCGAAAAGCTAAATTAAAATCCCAAACTGGGCCTGCTTTTATTTTGCCACCATTACTATCTTTTTGTTTATGAAAATAACTACTTAGTCGATACCCATCTACATTTCTACCCAACTCATTCAGTAAATGGGCTTCTGCAAAAGAGGTTAAATCAATATATTCGTCAAAGGATTTACCGCCAAAGTTCAGGTTAGGATTAGCCATCGCTCTTTCAAAACTATCTACATAGGATTTAATATAAGTAAATTGTGCTGCTTGAACTTTATCAAGGTCAGGATACACCAATTGATACTTGAGTTTGTCTGAGCTTTGGTAAAAGCTATATCTCGACAACCAATTTGCATCTCCTTTATCAATCTTAAAAATATAACCACCTGTTAATTCGTTTCCATCAATATCTATCTCTTTTAATTTGGCAATATCCACCCGATTTTTGTCTCGTTTAATTTTTTCCATTAACACGTAAATCCCTTGATAATCGTCATTGATAAATAAATCTACATACACCGTTCGGCTGGCATATTGCCCCATTTTCCTAGCTAAATCCATAACCAAGACATTCCGCATTAAGGATTTATCTGCATAAGGGCCATGTAAAATCCAATCTTCTTCTTTTGGGAAATCTAAAAAACTAGTGTCCATATCCACTCCAAATTCATCCCGCATTTCAATACTATAATTCTTTTTATCAAACCAAAGAGAGGATTGTCCTCGATATTTTATGCCAACAGCCCCAGCATATTCATTTGGCATATCGAAAAGAGAATTATCACCAGACTCATTCTGGATAATGCCTATCTGACCGGTAACTGTTGTTTGTGCATTAATCGTCCAGTTAGTCGTTAATTTTACAATCGGCAATTTGGAACTAAATGCAGGAGGGACAAACCAATTTGGTGTTGGTCTATAATCAGTAGAAGTATTATTTATTCCTAAGGTCAGGAAAAAATTGGCGGTCATATCAGAAGAGGCTGGCCCAAATCTATTATGGACAGAAATAGCTAGTACATTTTCATTTGGTCTCAATAAATTTGCTATTTCTTCTTTGGATAGAAAAGTAGATTCTAGGGTGTTATTCTGATATAAAGTGGCTTCATGGTCATTAAATGTTTCTGTATTAAATTTTGGTGGATTACCAAGAATATTTGCTCTTGCTATTTCAACTCCATTCAAATAAGCGACAAAAGCGTCGTCGTAATCCGCTTGTAAAATAAGTCGCTCTATCGCAGCTACATCAACTATCGTAAAAGAATGTCGTAAATATAAAGCATAAGTAGGTTCGATAATCGTTTCGTCATCCTCGTCACCATAACCAATACCTCCTTTCCCACTTTGCCAATTAGCGTCATTAAATCCAACAGTCATCCAATTGGAAGGAGGTTCGCTATTTCCAATAAAATACTGCCAAGTATCGCTATTATAAACAGCCGTTTCCCAATGATTTATTTGTGCAATACTAGTAAGATGTAATAAAATGGCAAAAACAACTACCGCAAAATTCTTTATCATTTTTTGTTATTTCTTAATCCTCAAAAAACGATAAAGGTACGAATTTTTCAATTTTCAAAAGGTATACGAGGTTACACAACATTACAAAATAAAATATTCTTGTTATTCCATTTCCTAGGGTTTCCAACCTAGGCTACATTATTTTGCCCCTACAGGGCTTTTCGATTTAGGGTGCTATTCTATTTCCTAAGATTTACACCCTTGGACATGCTTATCCGAGTATTTTCGAGTATTATTTTGCTCGGACAAGAATGTCCAAGCTACGGTTAAATACGACATTTTGAGATGCCCCCAACTCACTTTATAATCACCTTCTTCAAATAGGCATTTCTACCGATTTGAACCTCTATAAAATAAACACCTGCTATTAAATGACGAATATCAAAAGTTAAATTATTTGTGGTATTTGACAGATGAAATCGCTGTCCAAGTGTATTAATCATGGAGATACCGTCTATTTCAGACATTAAGTTTTCATCCATCAATAATTTTATTTGATTAACTGCTGGATTGGGAAAAACTTCAAAAGGAGCTGTTTTTTCTATTTCAGTAGTACTCACAGACATTTGACAAGTCCCGCCAATATTATCATCCATCCATTGCAATCTAGCAGTTAACCATTCTTTCAGTAAATTAATTTCTTCGGTGTAAGTATTTGCTAATGGTAAAGGATTTGGCCAAAGGTAATTTCCTAGCACATCCCATCTATGAAAATTTGGGTCAATGGAAGGTTGAAGCAGGGCTGCTTGTTTATCAATGAAAGTAAAAATAGAATCCGTATGAAAAGCCGTTTCTCGCAAGGCTTCCCAACGGCAGCGAGTAAGGGATAAAAAGGCGTCATTTTGTAATAAAACATTCCACCAAAAAGGTAAACTACCTGGACAAGGGCCTTCAAAAATAAGTGCGTCTGTAGCTGCTGCTTCGCAATAATCTGCATTGCGAAAAGCTAGATTAAAATCCCATACAGGACCAGCTATTATTTTTCCGCCTTTACTATCTTTTCGTTTGTGAAAGTAGCTACTAAAGCGATAACCATCAATATTTCGGCCAATTTCATTTAAGATATGTGCTTCCACAAAAGAAGTTAAATCAATATATTCATCAAAAGGTTTGCCACCATAAATTAAATTTTCATCCACCATCGCCCTTTCAAAACTATCTACATAGCTCCGAAGATACTTGAGCTGTGCGGGCGCTACTTCATCTATATCTGGGTAAACCAATTGATATTTTAATTTATCAGTGTTTCGAAAAAAATCAAATTTTGATATCCAATCGGGCCCGCCCTTATCAATTCTAAAAATATAGCCGCCTGTCAATTCATCTCCAACGAGGTCTGATTCTTTCAACTTCGCAATGTCCACTCGGTTTTTATCTCGTTTAATTTTCTCCATTAATACATAGATATGTTGCGATGTTGCCATGTTGTCGAGTAACATGGCAACATCGCAACAAGGCAACACCAAGTGTTATTCCCTGTTTTACCCCGTATTTATACCTGCTTTTCTCCTTTTTATTTCTTTTTTTTCCCTAAACTAGCTACCTTGCTGGAAAAGAGCTAGATAGTCAATTAATTTTCTTAAGCTCACTTCTTTACGGAAAAGAGAGAATACTCCATTAAACAAAACACACCATTATGAATTGGAAAATCAATTATTGGACCTTAATCGCTGCACTTATGACAGGTGGTTTTATTATTAGCTATATGAATAATACCACAAAGGCAGTAAAATGGCGACAGCAGATTACTCAAATTGACAACAATGTGGATACCGTACTCGATATTTTGACCGCTGAAACAGATTGTGCCTCTGACTCAATTACCATTCCTATTGGAGAGGCCTTCAGTCGGATTGCTAATTTTGGCAAAAATATGCAGGAAATTAGAGAGGCCTTAAAAGGTACTCCTGCCGCAGATTTGTTACCCATTAATTTAGGCCAGAGTGCCCTTCTCCAAATGAAATTGCCAAAATGCGAAACCATCCAAATGTTTGAAGCAGCACCTGACGGAAATATTACTCTTTACCTGACTTTAGAAGATGTTCCTAATGAAAAAGGTGAAAAAATGGTTAGCGCCATATTTGCTGCCTCCGATATTCTTACAGAGTCAGGAGAGTTAAATCAAACAAAAGCTGGTGGGGCGACGTTTTTTGATTTTATAGAACCTTGTCCACCTGTTTGTGGAGAAGACTAAGAAGTAAATGATAAATTAATCCGATTTTCTTTTAGCAAAAGTCTAGCTAAGAATCAGTATTAAATAAAAAAAATTATGTTTACTCTGATATTCAAATATTGAAGTTACATAAAGGTTTTTTAAAATGATTACTTATATTGGTTACATAGCTTATATTGCATACACAGTATTATTCATTAATACACTAATATTTTGGTTTTTTCTCAAAAAGAAAAGCCTTGATAGTTTAAAATGGTTTACCTACTATTTAAGTATATCTTTTTGTATTCAAATAATTGCTAAATCATTAGGCATCAATAAAATTCCTAATTTACCTCTACTCCATCTTTATAGTCTATTAGAGTTTATCATTATCTCAATTTTTTATAAAAAGGTGTTAGTCGAAGAAACAGGCTTTCAAAAATGGATAAATTATATACTAGGAATAGGGAGTGTGTTAATCATAGCGAACTCCTTATTCCTACAACCTTTAACGGCTTTTAATAGTAATGCCAAAGCTTTTAGTCAAATTATGATTATTGGTTATGCCATTTACTATTATTTCTCCATCCTACACGAACGAACGAATGCCACTACCGTTTTGAATTTATTAAACGCTGCTATTTTGATTTATTTCGCTGGCAGTTTCTTTGTTTTTATGTTTAGTGATCTCTTACTAAAACAATTAGATAAAGATACGCAGCTATTATTTTGGATTTTTAACGCTTTATTATACTTGGTTTTCCAACTAATAGTGATATTTGCTGGATGGAAAGCTTATTTAACAACCAAGAAATCTTCACGCTGATGATTATCGGTATCGTAGTGATGCTAATTTTAGCCTTGACCTTTGTCTTGTTTTTTGGTCAAGCCAGAAAAAGAATTTTGCAACAACAGATGCAGGCACAACAAGCGGAATTGGCACATCAGCAATCGCTACTATTTAGTACCATTTTAACGCAGGAAGCAGAAAGAGAAAGAATTGCTAAAGAACTACATGATGAAATTGGCTCTAAACTAAATGTGATTTTGCTCAATCTACATCGACTGAATAAAGTCACTAAAAAATCAACTGAAGTAGCCCCCATTACTACGGAAATGCATAGCTTGATAAATACCACTTTAGCGACTACTCGTCGTATTTCTTATGATTTGCTACCACCAACGCTGGTTAATTTTGGTTTATTAGAAGCCATCAAAGAATTAGTGGACAATTATCAAAAAACCGATAGCATTGACATCGTCTTAGAAATTTGTCAAGATGAAACACCAACAATAGATGCCATAGTCGGTTTAAATATATATAGGGTGTTGCAAGAATTGATGAATAACACGATGAAATATGCGGCCGCACAGCAAATTACTATTAAACTATGGTTTAGCCCTATTCAATTAAAATTGGAATACCGAGACAATGGCAAAGGGTTTGACCTACAAAATAAACAGCTTAAAAAAGGATTAGGCTTGCAGAATATCAAAAGTCGGATGCAGATGATTCAAGGAGTGGCTAATTTTCAGACAGCGGTTGGAGAAGGGGTCTTTGTTAGTTTGAAAGCTGCGCCTAGGGAGTGATGAGTTATAAGTGGGGAGTGATGAGTGTCGTATCGTTCGTAACTGCCAAATTTATGTCTAAATCCGTTGGGTTTTATTAATCCATTGGGCAACATTTTATACAACGGATAATTAAAGGGCAACGGATTCTTATAAAATTTACTAGGTATAATCCGTAGCGTTTTTTGGTAAGAA
>JAFMDF010000324.1 GCA_017857395.1 Bacteroidota bacterium
TTTTGATAATATTTTATTTTATTAACTAATTTTGGGCGAACCTAGCGATATATTGTCTTGGTTTTTTACTTTTATTATTCATACCTGCTTTTTCACAAGAAATAGCAGAGACCAAAGTCTTTACCGAAACGGATTATTTAGAGTGGGTCAAACAATATCATCCTGTCATTCAACAAGCTAATTTGCTGAATAGAGTAGGGGAGGCCTATCAGCTCAAAGCTAGAGGCGGATTTGACCCTAAAATTGCGGGGGACATTCAACGGAAGTCCTTCGATGGGAAAACCTATTTTACGGTTGGCGAAACAGGCTTGAAAATTCCCAGTTGGATGGGCGCAGAATTCAAAGCAGGATATAATTGGACCAATGGAATTTTCCTTAACCCTGAAAATAATTTACCATCCACAGGACAGGCTTATGCAGGTGTCAAGTGGTCTTTAGGAAGAGGATTGATGATTGATGAAAGACGTGCCGCACTCCAACAAGCAGCCATCCTAATCCAAGCAAATGAGGCAGAGCAACAAGAAATTGTCAATGACTTGCTATTAGCCGCAGGTAAATCCTACTGGGAATGGGTCAATGCCTATAATGATTTAAAAATTTATGAGTCCGCACTTGAGTTAGCGGAAGTTAGATTTGTGGGCGTCAAGAGTAGTTTTTTACAAGGAGATAAACCTGCGATTGATACTTTGGAGAGCATGATTCAGGTACAAAATCGACAGATAACGGTGAATGATGCTAGTGTAGTCTACGAAAATAGCAGCCGAGTCTTATCTAATTTTTTATGGTACCAAAATGAGTTACCTGTAGAAGTAAGTGATTTATTGAGACCGCCGTTTTATAAAGAATTGACTTTACGGGAGAGTAATATAGACCTTGCTAATATTTTGGGAAACCTAAATGAACTGCACCCCACTATGCGGCAATATCGCTTTAAATTACAGAATTTAGAAATAGGTAGAAAATTGAAAAAAGAGGAGATGAAACCACAAGTGGATGTGGAGTTCAATTTCTTAGCCGACGGCGTAGATTTTGTCAATCGCCCCAAAGATTCAGGGGAACTTGGTGGACTCAACTCCCTATTGACCGAAAACTATAAAGCAGGTATTAAAGTAGGCATGCCGCTATTTAGACGAAAGGCAAGAGCAGATTTGGAATTGATGGATATAAAATTATTAGACACCAATTATAAATTACGCCAAAAGGCACAAGAGGTTAAAAATAAGGTACTTAATTATCAAGAACAATTGGATAATTCCCGTCAACAAGTTGGCATCAATCGCTCTGCGGTCAAAAATTACCAAGATTTACTGACAGCCGAAAATGAAAAATTTCGTTTTGGCGAAAGCTCTATTTTTTTGTTGAATAGTCGAGAGCAAAAATTGATTGATGCGCAATTGAAGTTGGTCAAATTGCTGAGTTTGTATCAGAAGAATCGATTGGGACTGATTTGGAGTGCGGGACAGCTGCAATAGGAACCACTCTAATAAGCCAAAATATTGTCAGAAACGAGGGCTAGTGGAACAAAATAATTAATCCAAATATTTTCAAAATGACTAAATCAGCTTTCTACAACCAATTCGAACCTTTGATAAAAAAAGTAAAATAAATAGACAGTATCAAGCTCAAAGTAGTTATGCTGTTGCTAGTAGATAAAAACTATAAACGATTATTCTCCAATAGATTAGCTGCATAGTAGGGCTAGAAAAGTCACTAAATTGTCATGAATTAGTGACTTTTTTAGTTTTTCCAACTTTTTTAACAAATTCTTAAAAAAAAATCGCTTTTTCCTGAACAAAGACATTCGTTTATACGTTTATGAAATAAAAGTATTACTATCATTTTAAATAATAAAACTAATAATTATATTAGTTAAACTTTTTTAAAATAAAAATTCATTTATTAACCTAGAAATTTATAAGCTATGAAAAATTTCCAATTGATAAAACTGTTAGGCGCATTTTTACTATCGGATGTTTGACTCAATGTACAGTGATTAAGGAAGGAGAAGTAATCTCTGATGGTGATATGCCAATGCTGGTAGGAGAGGATGTACAGATGGAAATGCCGAAAAATAAAGATTTGAAAGGTACTAGCACTCAGACTAGTCTTTACAGGAGGAATTAAGTCGTAAAATTCGTTTCATAGATGTAGAATTAAAAAGGGCAGTCGTTAATCCCCCTTAACCTATAGTTAGCGCTGCCCTTTAATTCATTATTCACCTTAAAACACCCATAGTTATGAAAAAGGTATCAAAATTAGTTGTATTGATTTGTTCTTTACTTTCTTTCCCGCTTTTGGGGCAGCATGTTGGCAAAATAACAATTGAACAACAAGTTGAATTTACCCAATTTTCAGCGGTGGGAAATCCTAACTTACTGGTCGAGAGTATTGTCATAGAGATAACGTTAGCAGATATGGCACAATTGAACGAGGAGCGTGTCAATGAATTATCCGCCGCTTATGCTAATAATAACAGCACAAATAATTTAATTAGTTTCCAAGAAAAAAACGTTGCACTTCCATTATTCAAAGGAGAATTATTCCCCTTAAAACGGTTTAGTCATTTGGAAAAGCAGCTACAGACCACTACATCGACACTACTGTTAGTAGAGAATACCCCAAAAAAAGTGTCCGTAGTACCTACTAATTTAAGTACCCCCGCAACCCAAATAAATCGGCCAAAAGCCTTGGGTAGCTTACTTAAATTCTAGTTTGTAAACCTACAAACTTATTAAATTGAAAATAAGTTTCTTCCTATTTTGTCTAGGAAAAAATTGCCCGACAGAATAGCATTTTAAGGGTGAGGATTTTTGGTCGCTTTATTGAGTAACCAAAATACTCACCCCTAAAAGTCCTTTGCTTAACGCTTAAATGGAGTCAGGCAAGTAACAACTTATTTTTCCTAAAACAATTCATCATTTCTAAAACTTAGAACAATGAGCAATTCTTATGTAAAATATATTATTACTTGTTCGCTATTCAATCTGTTTTTATTGACAAACCTCAATGCTGATAATGATTCTTTATTTTTAGCGAAGACAACCAATGAAACGCCTGCTACCATTTTCAAAATATTAAAGTCGCAGGAAATACAAGACGTGACTATCCAAACGGATATCACACAGATTATGGAAGGTAAACGAACGATAGATAATTTTCCTGCTACGTTGATTTTTACGGATGAAAAAGGAAATGCAGTCAAAAAAATTATTGAGTTGACACCAAGAGGCAAATCTCGTAGAAATTACTGCGATTTTCCTCCATTGCGTATCAAATTTTCTAAAAAGCAATTAGAGGAACGAGGTATTCGTAAAGACCATAAATCGTTGAAGTTAGTAACGCATTGTAACGAAGGGTTGATGGCGAATCATAATGTTTTAAAAGAATTTTTGGCTTATAAAATCTACCACGAATTAACAGACAATAGTCTGGATGTACAACTATTGAAAGTTAATTATGAAGACACTCAAAGTGATACTAAATTAGAAAAATATGCCATTTTATTAGAAGATATAGATGAGTTTGCTGAAAGTATTAATGGGGAAGAGGTAGAAGGGTTCGGTAGAAATTGGAAAGATTTTGAAGAAGAGAATGGGAATATTTTAGCACTTTTCCAGTACATGATAGGAAATGAGGATTGGGATATTTTGAACTATAGAAATATTAAATACATCCAACCAAAAGAAGCTAAAACAATTATTGCCGTTCCTTATGATTTTGATTCGTCAGGATTTGTCTCGACGGCTTATGCCAAACCTAATCCTAACTTAAAAATGCAAAGTATCAAACAGCGTTTTTTTATGGGGAAGTTCAGGAGTAAGGCATCCAGAGATGCTACAATCGCCCTTTTCAAAAGTAAAGAAAAAATGATGCATCAATTAGTCGAAGAGTTCGACCTACTAGATGATATTAGCAAGTTAGAATTGAAAGAATATTTTGATTCTTTTTACAAAACGCTCAATTCTCCCAAACTAGTTGAGCGGGCTTTTCCTCTCAAAAGAAAAAAAGGAGAAAAGTCTGATTTAGAGGGAGAAATGCATTTTTAAATTTTAAAACACCTACTATATGAAAAAGATGAGTATTAGCTTAATGATGCTTTTTTTATGTGGGATATTACTGGGTACGAATAACCCAAAAGCCGTATTGAAAAAAGAAAAAAGCAGTAAGAAAATAAAATTATTATTACTAGAAATAGACGGGCCTATTCAATTATTTTCCAAAGTCGTAGACACCTATGAATGGGTAGAAGTTAACGAAAATAATTTTCGAGAGGTTAAAACTGGAGTAGTGAAACAATATTATATGGGTACTAATCAACAGGAAGAAGTCGAGTATGTTATTAATGCTAATTTCAAGAAGGTCGCCAAAAAATATTTTAAAGATACCCCTGAATTGGCTAAAAAAATTGGCAAACGAGGATTTCGCTATGAAAACCTTCCATTTATGATTTTATACCACAATAAATTAGTGAATAAAGAAGGGGCACTTACTACAGCGGATGTAAAGCAATGGCAGTTACTAAATTAGTTCGCTAGAAGATATAGTATTTTAATTTCTGTTAAGCTACTTGAAGACGAATCCGATTTTTTATGAAATATTTTTAGGTAAGCCATTTATCAATATTGGCTTACTTTTTTTAAAATTATTAAAACTCCTTCAACATAAAAATTTAAAAAAATAAAACATGACAAACACCATTAAAATGTTCGCGACTTTTATGCTAGTCGCTCTATTATTTTCTTGTAATCAACCTTCTCCTGTAGCTAAGGAGGTACTTCCAAAAGAACCACCCAAAGTGGCTGGTTTAGTAGAAAAAGTATTGACAAAAGCGGAACAAGATGCCCTTACTCCTGATATGGTCATTCAGTCTTTCAAAGAGGGAAATGCTCGTTTTATGAATAATGACTTGACTGCAAGAGACCATTCGGCACAAGTCAGAAAAAGTACCAATGCGCAATTCCCGAAAGCAATCGTCCTATCTTGCGTAGATAGCCGAGTACCAGTAGAAGATGTTTTTGATAGAGGAATCGGTGATATTTTTGTAGCCCGTGTAGCAGGAAATTTTGTGAACGAAGATATCTTAGGAAGTATGGAATTCGCTTGTAAAGTATCAGGCTCTAAACTAATATTAGTAATGGGACACGAACATTGTGGCGCAGTCAAAGCTGCGGTAGATGATGTGAAATTAGGAAACATCACTCCAATGTTGGCGAAAATTAGACCAGCGGTTGAGGCAGTTGACTATGATGGAGATAGAACCTCTAAAAATGCAGCATTTGTCCACATGGCTTGTGAAAGCAATGTCAAAAATACCATTGAACAAATACGTTTACAAAGTCCAATTTTGAAAGAAATGGAGGAAGAAGGTGCTATTAAGATTGTTGGGGCAGTATATGATATGGATACGGGGGGAGTCGTGTTTTTATAGTTTAGTTCATCTTTCCCATGCTTGTATCATTAGTAATGGGTTCAAAATTTTCAAAATGAATAACGAGAGATAGGCAAAGTATAGCAAGGAATGACTTAATTAAAATATTTTTATCAATGGTAAAGAATCCTATAATAAAAAATGGTATAGAAACCATAGGTAAGAGAACTGAAATATCCACATTATATAGTTCACTTAGCAAAATGGCTATGCCCGTCGCCCCTCCATCTAAAAAGCCATTGGGCAGTAAAAACATTTTTAGTCCAACACTAGCTAAAAAAATAGCAAATCCAATTTGAGTTACCTCTAATAGCCTATTCTTGATTTTATTCCATTCCATGTTATTATATAATGATTACTTCGGGCAAGATTAAATCTTTGCATTAAAGTTAACGATTGATTTGCCCCTGTTGAACATTTAAACTATTCAATTGTTGTAACCAGAAATTAAATAACTAAAATATGAATCTGAAAAGAAAAGTAAAGAGACTCATCAATAAAAACATGGTGGGTATGTTTGTGACGCAGGGAGAAGGAAAAATATACAGTCGCCCCATTGCTTATGCGGAGGTAGATAGCGAAAATAATGTATGGTTTTTTACGGATATTAACTCCAACAAAATTGCCAATATTAGCGATAATAATCAGGTCAACTTTAGTTTTGCCAATCATTCTGACAATGAATATGTGTCTTTGACGGGCACCGCAGAAATTATTACCAACCCTGGCATCATTGACAAAAAATGGCAATTTTATATGAAAGCTTGGTGGCCCAAAGGAAAGGAAGGAGACCGACTTACGCTAATCAGAGTAGAACCTGAACTGGTGGAATATTGGGACGGGTCGAGTAATAAAGCGGTACAGGCGTATGATGTAGTAAAGGCTTTAGTTACGGGAAGGTCTTACGTGGATGTTGCCAATTCTAAAAATGAACTTATTAGTTACGAATAGGAAAACTAATAGACTTTATTCCAAAGAGCTTAGTGCTTCCAGAACTCCAAGTTCTGGAAGTACTTCTTATACGATTTATTTTAGCATAATCCCCCTTACGTTCCTGTAAAGTCGAATTATAAATAGGGAAAATATTTAAACGATAGTATAAATCTCTACGAAATTGCCCTTTCTCGACCAAGGTCAATAAATTTTGATTCGTAGCGGCAATGATGCACACATTTACTTGGATGGTTTGTATGCCGCCTATTCTTTCAAAAGTACCATCTTCCAACACTCTCAACAATTTAGATTGGACAGGGTAGGGGAGTTCTCCTATTTCATCGAGAAAAAGCGACCCGCCATCTGCTAATTCAAACCGTCCCGCTTTCCTAGTGTCTGCACTCGTAAAAGCGCCTTTTTCATAGCCAAATAATTCACTTTCGATAAGGTTATCGGGCAACGCTGCACAATTGTTAATATATCATCAACCCCTTAGGTCTAATTATCCAAAATAATAAAGCTAAAACAACTATTAAAAATTGAAAAGAAAGTAGCATTTTAAGCTGTTTGTTCCCAACATTGCGATTGAAAAAGAATAAGAGGAACGAAAAAAAGCATAGTCCATAAATTGTTCTATTTTTCAATGCCAATTTTTTATTCATGAAATACAACTTATCCTGTGTAAATGAGGAGGGAATCGCTGCATCATTGTAAATATACCCATTGACTAAATCGAAGTAGCCATTATGAAAATAGATAGCCGCCACAATAAATAGCAAGGAAAGTCCTACAAGTATATAGCTAATATAATTACTCTTCATAAATCGGAGTACTAAGATTTAAAAGACTCCAACAGCCACCTGACTCAGGCATCATAGCAGGAGTTATTCCTAAATATCCCATTAAATGCATACCAAAAGCCCAACGTTCAGAAATATTCAAAAGGTCAATTTTAACACCGTAAGTTGTATCTAAATTATTTTCTAATATCCTTATACTTTCTGTAGATAATGTCTCATAAAGTGGCTGAATCAACGCTTGTTCGTCCGCAAGTGTTTGGGCATCCCAAAGGAATGCCTCTTCTTTGGTTAATTGCTTATTCAAATTGGTACTAGCTATTAAATCATTAATCCTTGGTAACATATCCTCAAGAATCAGTTGATTGCCATGGAGGATAAAAGTCTTAATTTCAGCATTAGAATAGCCTAGCCAACTGATTATTCTTGGTAAAGCTAGCATCAAATTACCTACTGTTTGGTCAGCTGCATCCATCCAACGAACTGGGTATTGATGGTCAATAAAATATCGATTGGCCCATTTATAATAGGCTTGCCGTTGTGGAAGATTTACATATTGTTGAGCAGCCAAATTATTAGTATTAAATATCGCTGCTTGTTCAAAAGCAATCGTTGCATCGGTTGAAATAATGCTATTTAGTAAAAAACGGATGCGATGATGCCAAAGCCAATAACCTTGTTGGTGTAAATTACTTTTTTCTAATGGGGTTTGCTTATTGACTGCTGTAAAATCTAAATAATGTTTGTATTGTAAAAATTCTCCTCCAGAACTAATTTTTTTAGGGAAATAAGGCTGTCCAAAAGTACTAATGCTTACCGCAATTAATAGTAAAATAAAGCAAATAAAGCACCTTTGAATGGACATTTTAATGTATGATTATTTGATGGCTAAACCAACCCATTCCAATTTGGTGGGTTGTTTGATTATTGTCGAGGGAAGAAATAACAAGCAGACAATCACAACGGTTTTTAGGAAAAATGAACAGCTATTTAAATTTTTTCTACTAATCGAGATAATATTTTTATAATTGTGTCCACGTACTTAAGGAATAGTTCAATAATAAATTTACATTCTTCTGATTGTTCTTTTTCCTTTCTACATCGTTGAAAAGCCTCGTGATAGCTAGGCTATCCCTACGTTTTTCGCCTTGTATAAAGAAAAAATAACTGCGCATAAAAACGCAATTTATTGATGTACCATTCCTAATAGATAGTTGCGCTATAATTTCTTAAAAAAATCTCATTTTTTTTACACATTCTTTGAACAAAAGTATTTCTTTTTGGTTTAAAAAATAGTAATACTATTATCTATTATAATAAAACTAATAAATAAAATAATAAAACTAATATTTATTCATAGGTGATTATTTAGGGCGGTCGAAATAACTTTGATTGGTTAGACAAAATAGAAGACCTCCCTAGAATTTTTCATTACTCAAGAGTTACTTAGTTTTTTAACTTTTTCTAAACCTAAAAAGTAAAGATATGAGCCGAATAATGATAGGGATAATATTGATAATGAGCATGACTATCACACCGATTTTTGCACAGTTTCATGCTAATTTAACCAATGATTTTACGGGAGATGTATACAAGGGGAGTATTCAATCTTTATTTGTGAAGGCAGAAAACTTATTGCGGAAAGGAAATT
The DNA here is from genome assembly GCA_017857395.1 of Bacteroidota bacterium. Taxonomy (GTDB): domain Bacteria; phylum Bacteroidota; class Bacteroidia; order Chitinophagales; family Saprospiraceae; genus JAFMDF01. The sequence continues at coordinate 8,810 of JAFMDF010000324.1, forward strand.
ATGTAGATGCCTTAATTGAGGTGGATAATGCTGTCAATTTGGCACCTCAGTACCCAGAAGTTTATATACATCGAGCCTTATTGAAATACAAATTAGGTATGCGTGCAGAAGCGCAGGAAGATATAACTAAGGCCACTCGTTTAAATCCAATTGCACCAGCACTTTTTGGTATCCATGGTCCACAGGCACAAATGAACTTGTTAGCCTTTTATCCAGAATCATTATATCGGGAGGTAAGTTGGGCTGATCGCTTGACTTACTATGAAGCAACTTTGGATAAATGGTATGATGCGTTAAACGAAGCAAACGTAACGGACGATTACCCAGAGATAGAATCAACCATTATCCATTTGGAAGCAGCATTAGAGGCACTTGAAAACGAAGCGTGGTATCAAGCAATTGAGGAACTGTCCTATCTCGCATTGTTTAAAAGTAATACCTCTGTCTTCTATGATTTGAAAGGATTGGTACATTTAAAGTTAGAGGATCCAGAAAAAGCTGCTACCGCATTTCGGAAAGCTATTAGTTTAGATCCAAATAATGCTATGGCATGGTTTAACCTCAGTAAAGTCAGCCAATCTTTTGGCAATTATACCGCCAGTTTAGATTTTCTAAACAAGGCGATTGGATTGGTACCTTCCTTTAATAATGCTTATTTTGAAAGGGCTTTGGTCAAAAAGAAATTGGGAGATACAGAAGGAGCTATTACAGATTATTCTATCATCATTGATCGAGAAGGACCTAGTTTTTTACCTGCTTATTTTAATAGAGCGATTTGCTACAAAAAAATTGGTCAATTAACGCCGGCATTAAATGATTTAGAAGAATTGTTACTTCATAATCCCAATGATTATATGACATGGAAAGTGAGAGGTAATATTCATTTAATGGCAGGTAGACATAATCAAGCTATTGCTGATTTTACAAAGGCCATTAATTTGAATAGTGATTTGGGGGCTGCTTATTTCAATCGGGGTATCGCTCATCTATTAAATTATAATCCAATGACGGCCTGCGTTGATTTTGAACGAAGTGCTAATCAGGGGTATGAACGAGCCTTAGATAAACAGCAATATTTTTGTAATAACTAAGTAAAAAAAAGTAAAGTTGTCTATTCCGAGGTGATTTCAAAAATATATTGCTCATGAATTATTTTTGCATCATCTCGGTTTTTAGATACTAAAAAAATACTGAGTAACATTTTTTCATAGGGATTTAAGCATTAATTTAAGGAGTAAGCTATGACAAGTTTATCTAACCAGTTGAGAATAAAAAGAGATTCTCCCAAAAATTGCGA
>JAFMDF010000325.1 GCA_017857395.1 Bacteroidota bacterium
CCAAAACCATCAAAACTCATTGCTCCTCCTTCATTTGGGTCTACTCTCAACGCAGTATAACTCGCTAAGAATAAATAACTAAACAAAGAGAAAGCTAAATTGTACAGCAGCATCACCGCTGAGTATAAAAGGATTTTCGGATTGAGCAATACATAAGGGATACTAATCACAAAAAACAGGATGCAAGCCAAGGCTAAAAAATAATATTTCGCTTTAAAAATATCGTGAATCGTATTGCCTCTAGACATCAACAAGTCAAAATGCAAACTATTCCAAGATAATAAAATCTGTCCATGATTAATGCCCACCATACCTGTTAAAAATAAACCAATCATTAATAGAAGATAAGGACTACTCATTAAATCGGAGCCCGTTGAAACGAAAAAAAGTGGATATAAAACAAATAAACCACTCGTCATTAAATAAGCTCTTGCTCGCTTAGAACGCAAAATTAATTTCAATTCTAAATCCATCAATTTACCAGCGTCTCCAAAGCGACCAAACCAATCAATAGCAAGGTTGGCACCTACTAAATTTTGTTGACTTTGTGTTTTTTCTAAGTACAATTCTTCTTTAAAAAATCGGTGCAGGAATAAATAAATGCCTCCTGTTAACACTAGCGGAATCGCACTTAATAAAGGGCTTGCCAATATGATAGCAACGCCATTTTTCAAATGCTCAAATAAAGAAAAATACCCCTTATATTCTAAAAAAAAGAGCAACATTACACCAATGATGATAATACCCGCCCAACTACTTCGAGCAGCCATATACTTGCTGATTCCTAGCGAAAGGTAGTTATTGAACAAGACCATGCCAATGGAAAAAAGCGCAAAATTTAAAGCTGCTGCTGGATAAGCAGGTAATATCTCTTTGAAAAAGAAGGGCACTAAAAAGAACAGGGGTAAAATATTAAAAAAACTCCCAAGTGACCGAAAGAGTACATAATGACTCAAACTACTTTTCTTAAAAGGTAGTGGCAAATAAGGTTTTACTGCTAATGCTGGAAATTTCTGGATAAAATAGCGCATTAATAAATCCATAACAAAATAATAACCAATCAAACCGCCTGTGACCAATAAAAAATCTTGCCCTGGAAGGATATCTTCTAAGATGGGTCTTAAGGCAACCGCAAGCCCTACCATTGTTAGTATAAAATACAGGGCAAAAAAACCAATAAAAATCGTTTGAACGATGTTTCGAGTCAATGCTGGAGAACGGCTAAATTCTAGCCACGCATGTTTAAGTAGTTGTGCTTTCATGGTTTCAAAGGTAAGAAAATTGCTTATAGGTACTCAAAAAATCTAGATGAACTTTGTTTTTTTTCTGGTGAACAGACTAAAAATAATGGGCTAACTTTCCCATCGTCCGTAACTTGGGTTATTTAATTGCTTAGCAACACTTTTTTATAATCTAATTGCTGTATGGCTTTATCCTAATTATGAAAACTCCTTATTTTTTACAACCCCCAAGGCAAATAATCAGGCAAAACCTCTTCCTCCTCCCCATAATTGGCCAACAACTGCCGAGTCAATAAGGAATAAAGGCCCATGTGGCGCATAATGGTATATTGGGACGTATCCACTTTCATACCTTCTGTAAAACCATGTTGGTGAAAGGATTCCACAAAAGTCGAATCTTTACTAATAATGTGAATTGGCGTTGCCCATTTATTAAACTTATTGAATAACTTATATTCTAGTCCACCAGGATTATGGTCACCAATAATGATATAAACACTATTTTCTTGCCCTTTATTTTTAATATAATGCGTCAACATTTTTAGTTGGTATTCCATCGCTGTCCAATAGCTAAAAACACGCATATCTTTAGGAATCACTTCGTCCCCAAAGGGCTTTTTAATTTCACTTAGCGTCCGCCAATCATCCACAATAGGGGGCATTTTATAATGCCAAGGCCCGTGGGAATTCATGGTTATAGCCGTATAAAAAGTAGGTTTATCTGACTTTGCCAACAATTCATCTGTTGCCCAACCGAGCGTATATTGGTCAGGGATACCGCCATATAAATCGTATTTATAGCCTTTATAAGGAATATCTGGAAAGAGGTAACGGTGGTCAAATTTCCAAAAACGATTGGGAATTTCTATCATCGTCAAAGAATCCATATCTGCCCGCCGAATTCGCATCGTAGATACTCTAAAGGTTTCATAACCTTGTTGATTAAAGAAATCAACCATGTGTGGATAACTCGGTCTATTATTAATCAACTCACTATACTGAATTTGGTCTTCTATTCGCGCGCCAATCATTGCAGTCGTCATCGCCAACCAAGAACGGCCGCCAATGACGGTTGATTTGGAATAATTTGACGCTATCGACCAACCTGCACTATCTAATTCGTGGTTAAGTTGAGTAGTTAAAGCATCATAAGGCGCTTCACAATAATCGGACATCGACGCTACGCCTCCATAAGATTCCACAAATAATAAATAGACATCTGGTTTTTGAACCAGCTTCTTTTGTTTGTAAAAATCATAAATCCATCGTTTTCCTAAATGTTTTAGATGGTCTTCTCTATCCAAAGTCGCACTCGTTTGAATATCCGGATAGACCCAATGTACCCAGTTAAGGGTGTTACTGTTCTCCAAAGAATCTGCTGCATTTATCTCCACTCTATCCTCAGAAGATTTTTCTAAAGTATAATTAGTTACTGCTTCCATTTTATCAGGTAAGCCAATAAAACCTAAAATTGACAAAACAATTCCTATCCCCCAAAATAATGGCTCTTGTTTATACTGCACTAACTTATTTTGCATAAATAGTACCCCACTAAAAATTAAAATAGAAAGCGCTATAAATCCTAATAAACTACTCAAATAAGTACTGCCTTTGACCGAAATTTCTCTTAAAAAAGTAGGTAATACTTCTTGGACAATCACCCAATCATTTTCAAAGATTGGATGAACTGCATACATGCCTTTATAGCCTTCCAAGTAAATATTATAGTAAAGTAAAAGTAGGTAACCTAAAGCAACTATCGGTAAGTAGATTTTTTTTAACCAATGGTCTTTTTTAAAAAACAAAACAGGTAATAATAATAGTAGAAAATCGCCACAGAGTTGATAGAATACATTATAATTCCCTACTAAAAATGGTTGCCACCAAGTATCTGTAATATCGCTAGTTGCAGCTATAGGATGTAATTGGCAATCTACTCCATAAGCAGGAAAAAAAAGCAAACTATTCAACAAAAAGAAGAATATCCAACATAGAATGGCGTAAAATAGATGACTTTTGTTTAGCATTGCCTTTTTTAAGTAGTATGAATTGTTGTTTTGCTATATTGTTTTATTGTTGACGACTACTTCTACCATAAAACAATTCAGCAATATAGTCATACAATAATCAAACAAAAACTAAAATTATAAAATAGTTGAGACGAATCATACCCAACTGGTTAATATCTAATTCGATTGTAATGACGATTGCATTGTTATTAGCCATTACCACTACATCTGTATTTTGGCTGCCGCTAATTGCGGCTTTTTCTTTTATGTCTCTTTTTTTCTATAGTTGGCAAAAAGAGTCCAGCAGGACTCCTCCTTTTTCCCTAGGTAGTTATGCTAACCAAATAACGGCTATAAGGTTTATAATCAGCTCCATAACCGTCCTTTTTGTTAATCAAATACCCGCATTTCACAGTTTTTGTTTATTCGGATTCGCCATATTATTAGACGGTTTAGATGGCTTTTTGGCTCGAAAATATCAACAGATGAGCGAAATCGGTGGGTTATTTGATAAAACAGTAGATGCTTATTTTGTGGTCTTACTTTCTTTTATTTTGGTCCTAAAATATGAGGTACCTCTCTGGTTCTTAGGCATTGGTTATTTACATTATGGCTACGAATTGCTTTTGCTCAGTTTAGGCTGGCAGCATTTAGCCATTCCCAAAAATCCAATCGGCAAGTATGCTGCAGCTTTTTTATTTATCAGCCTACTAAGTCCTTTTATCCTTCCACCTATTTGGTATTTCTCCATTATTTACTTGGCTGCGGCTTTAGTCAGTTTTTCTTTTGGTTGGTCTTTTTATCATAAATATAAAGTGGCTTCGGTCAGAACATAGACATAATCTATCAAAAAAAAAATGATTTTATTGGCAAGTCTTACTTTAAAACTGAATTAATACCTAATTTGGCGAAAATTTACGAATTCACTAGTAATAAGTCTCCTTGGAAAATATTTGGAACGCCATCCTCAATCTTAAGGAAGCTGTAAAGGCTTTCAATTCACCTATTCACTCTTGTTGGATTAATGGAGACACAGGTATCGTACATATTAATAAAACACCTTCCGATAGTAACAACCATATTCTGATTCTTTGTGAGGAAAATAGACCTGCTAAATTAGCAGCAGTCACTACTTTTGAATTAACTGCGGCAGGCAATGTCACGCCTATTCAGCAAATAGGCATAAATGAAGCAAGTATTCTTTTTTTAAAAAAATACCTCCCCTACTGTTTCCTTTCTTTGAAAGCTCAAAGGTTGAATCGAGCTGTTAGTATTTCGCATTTTGCCCAAACTTTAGATGCTAAAATTGCAACCAATACAGGAGATTCTAAATGGATTGGTAATGCGGAGAATTTGACCCATGCGCATCGAATGCGGGCTATTTGTGATGGAGTCTTAGTGGGTAGTAGAACAGTAGAAGCAGATAATCCTAAATTGAATGTGCGGCATGTTTATGGTAAAAACCCTGTTAGAATTGTATTAGGTAATCCTAAAAGTGATTTTAAAAGTTTATTGGACTGTTCTGATGAAAAAATATTAGTTTTTGGTAAAGAAAAAATAATCGTCCAACCTCCTTTAGAATCTATCGTGCTACCTAAAAAATGCCAGGAAGCTGAGATTGAACCGCTTGCTATTTTAGCCAAACTATTTAAACTAGGCATTCATTCCGTATATGTGGAAGGAGGCGCTAAGACTACTTCTAATTTTGTTAATTCCAAGGCCATCGATATTTTGCAATTGCATATTGCACCGATGATTTTTGGTTCAGGCAAAGCCAGCATCGTTTTACCTAATATTGAGGCGGTTCAGGAAGCAATTAGTTTTAAGGAATATAATTTTTTGCCTTTTGGCGATAGTATGATGTTTACTGGGTTTTTGAGTTGAGTTGCGGGTTGCGGGTTGCGGGTTAAACTGACGATTTTATTGATAAGTTACTAAAAAGACTCGTTTTATTATACTACGAATGGTTTAAAATTATCGAAAATCAGGTTGATTGGATACCCAAATCATAAATCTTAAATCATACATCATAAATCATAAATCTGTCACGCTTTATTTAGATGGATTTATGATGTAAGATTTATGAACTATGATTTATGATTTTCTGTCGCTCGCTATAACAGCCTCACCTTTTTTTGGTTTTTCATCCCATTCATAGTAATACTTAAATTAAAATCAATTCGCTGCTATGCAAACTACTGCCCTTTGGCATATTTCCTCTTCCAAATCTTCGCTACAACAAGAAGAATTGGTCTCTCCCCTACCTTCCCAATTACTCCTTAAAAGTTTATATTCTTTGGTAAGTACTGGAACAGAAAGATTAGTCGCTAATGGACAAGTTCCAGCTGCTATGCATCAATTAATGCGAGTACCTAGTATGGGTGGCGATTTCGGGTTTCCTGTTAAATATGGTTATTCCTTAGTCGGAGCAATTACAACCAAAGGGCAATATCAAGGACAATTGGTTCATTTACTACATCCTCATCAAAGTACCTTAATTATTGATAGCGCTAATATTGACCTTGTTCCTAAAGAAATTCCTGCAAAAAGGGCCGCTTTAGCCAGTAATATAGAAACGGCCTTAAATGCTATATGGGATAGTGGCGTAAGTGTTGGGGATAAGGTCGTCGTTTGTGGATTTGGTATGATTGGCGGCTTAGTCGCTAGACTGCTTTCCTTAATGCCTGCGGTCGAAGTCGTGGTACTAGAAAAAAATGGGTACCGAATCGCTCAGGCAACTCAAATGGGGTTTTCAACCAATCCGAATACTTTACAAAATTTTGATTATAGTTTTCATACGTCTGGTTCTTCGGCTGGATTACAAGCTTGTATCGAAGCGGTCGGAATGGAAGGAAAAGTTATCGAATTAAGTTGGTATGGTACTAAATCGGTTCAATTACAATTGGGTGCCGATTTCCACTACCATCGTAAGCAGATTATTAGCTCACAAGTTGGGCATGTGCCTTTTAGTAAAAATGCTCGTTGGGATTATCAACGGCGGAAACAAGTGGTTTGGGAATTACTCAAAAATCCCGTTTTTGATGCGCATATTACCCATGAAATTCCTTTTGTGGAGAGTCCTGCTTTTTTTGAAGCCTTGCGAGGTGGTACTTTGTTGAATGAAGGGTTGGGATGGGTTATTAAATATTGACAATTGAAAATTACCCACCTCTTTTCACCAATCTAGCATAAATATCTCCAGAAGGATCTGCCTGAGTATATTCATCAAAAACAGCTTTCATGGCATCGGCAGACAACCATGCTTCGCTATTCATAACTTGTGATTCACCAAACGACCAATTATACTCATAATCCCCTAAAGTCGTTAATTGGTCAATACATTCATAAACTCTCTCTAAAGTCGGTACAAAATATTCGAGAGACAAACAAGGAATCGGTTGAGTTAGCCCTTTCAGCACCTGCACCTCTAAATCTTCTACATCAATTTTGCAAAAATCGGGTATGCCATATTCTGCTATTAATTGGTCTAAAGTCACCACCTCCACTTCTATGGTTTCTTCCCAATTGACCTCAAAAGATGTCGCATCATTCATCTTTTTTTGCCAATCTTTATCTGCTAAAGTGCTTATTGTAGGCGTTAACTGACTAATATGCAAATTTGCTTTACCCGACTTATCACTAACTGCCTTTGGTAAAATGATTACGCCTTTATCTTTACCAAATTTTTGCCGCAAAAAGGCTAGGCATTGCGGTTGTGGGTCTACTGCTATTACTTTAGCACCCAACGCTCGCCAAGCATTCGTTCGATTGCCTAAATGAGCACCAATATCAAAACACAGCGAGTTTTCGTTGATGAAATTTGCATAAAATTTAGTCAGTCTGCGTTTATTGAATGGTTTCCAATAATACATGGCTATGGAGCGTAAAACGCCTAATTTCTTTTTGATTGTTCCTGTCATATTGATGTGAGGTGATAAGGTTTTATGAGGTTATGAGTTAATGAGCTTAACAATCAATAGTTTTCGATTTATATTACCCATCTTTCGTACCTACGGCACGATTTCCTAAATATTCCCATTCTTTCGGCAAAGAGCAATTTAAAAACTCAGCTAACTCTTGATTATAACTTTTAAAAAACAACTGCAATTTAGTTTTGATTTCGGTATCCATACTTGCCTTTGGCGCCACATTAAACCGCTGCTTTAAAATTTCTTCATAATCAAAAAAAGGCAAAGCTAAGTATTCCTGTATATCCCCCATCACTTTGTCAGCCATTTCTAAGTTCGCCAAATCTTCAGCAAAGTAAACCCTAATTTGGTCTTTTCCAAAAGTAGCCATCCAACGCTTTAAAGTTGGCAAATAAATACTTGGCGATAAATAATGCCCTTTTCCGCCTTTTTGAATCAATTCCATTTCTGCTAAAACATCCGTGGCAAAATCATTGACTTTGAAACCTAAATCTCTGCCCTCTGCTTGAAAGCGTTGAAACATTCGGTGATGAGAAAAGGCTCTTTCTACTGGGTTTCGGAATAATACAATCAATTTGGTGGTTGGTAAATATTGTTGTACCAGTTGTGGGTTCACATCATAAAAAGTATTGACACTTGCTTCTCCTGTAATGTATTGGACATCCGACTTCCTTGCTATCGTTACTGCTTCATGGTATAAAATGCCTTGTTCGTTTAGTTCTGGCCAATCAAATTTTATAGCCTCTATCGCTTCTTTTTGTGGAAACAATTGCCAATAACTATCTATATTTTGATGAACATACGCTGCTCCTTTTCCAAAAAAATTAGGTTCTTTTAGTTGACATGGCAGAACATTTGGATGCGCAACTAAATAGCGATATAGGGACGAAGTACCACATTTTCGCTCTCCAATAATAAAAAAAGAAGGTCTTAGAAATTCCATAGGTACTTAGTTAATTAATTTTCGGCTTCTTTATTGATAAAATTCTGCTAGTTTTGCCAATTTTCAATTAGTCTTCAAAATTACTATACATGTTTACTGTAAAAATAAGAGAACATATTATGATTGCTCATTCTTTGCCAAGTCCTGCTTTTGGGCCTGCACAAAATTTACATGGTGCAACTTATGTAGTGGATGCAGAATTCAAATCCAAAAAATTGGACGAAAATAACATAGTTATGGACATCGGCATAGCTATGGACGTTTTAAAAGAAGCTCTGCGTCCTTTGCAATACCAAAATTTAGATGATTTGCCTCAATTTAAAGGTAAACTGACCACCACAGAATTTCTAGCAAAACATATTCATCAAGAAATTTCTAAAAAAGTAAAAGCAAACTTTAAAGGAAGGCTACAAGTTACTTTAGGCGAAAGTCATGTAGCTTGGGCTAGTTATGAGGGGAAGGTGAAGTAATAGATAACGAGGTTACAAGATAAAGGGGTTACAAGGTAGGTTGTTCAGAATTACGGCGATATTTAGATTTTTTCTTGTCACCTACTAGCATAGGTTTTTTTTGAACAGATTATGTTGTTGGTTCAGGTTTGAAAAATCTTAAATCACCCTTCATAAATCTTAAATCATAAATCTATCACGTAAAAACTAGATGGATTTAAGATTTATGATTCTGCACCCTAACTTGCCGTCTCCTGTAACCTTGTTACCTTTCAACTTTGTCACCTATTTACCTCTTCACCTTTCAACCTCTTCACCTTTGCACCTTTCAATCTCCATCACCTTCGTCATTCCTGATGTCCATGCTTTTCAATCGGGAGGCAATATTTATAATAAAAATTTAATTGCAGGGCTGCGAGAAAATGGGCAGGTCATTGAAGTGATGGATTTAGATGGGTTTAAAAAATTGCCCATTGCTCAATTGCAAGGGCATTATTTTTTTGACACCTTATATTTTACGCAGTTAGCACCTGTTTTTGCTAAAAAAAATAAAGTCTATTCTACAATAAATCGTATGGAAAGTGCTTCCATCCCGAAAGCTATCGGGACAAGTTCTGGAAGCACTAAGCCTTTTGGAATAAAGTCTAACAAACAGGTTCACTTTTGGTTGATTGTGCATCATCTAGAAAGTTTATACCCACCAAAAAATTGGACTGCCCTTAATTATTTTCAACTAAAAGAATACCCTTCTTTAGTTCAATTTGATGGCTTTTTAACGAGTAGTCAATTTACGGCTGATTATTTAAGCATCAATCTTTTAAAACAATCTAAAATCGTTATTCCTCCTGCTATCGACTATTTACCAAGCACTAATTTTAGCAGAAAAATAACTCCTATAAAAGCGCTAATCGTAGCAAACCTAGTAGAACGAAAAGGGATTTTACCTTTCTTACAAAAACTCAACGCTAGTCCATTGGTTCAATATCCTGACAAAATAAAAATCCAACTAATTGGTTCCGCAGTTATTGAAAAGACATATGCCCAAAAATGTATAACATTCCTTAATAAAAACCCTACTTTGCGAAAAGTAGTTAGCTATGAAGGGCAACTTTCTTCGGTTCAATTGCACTCCTATTATCAGGAAAGTAATTTATTTATTTCTACCGCTTTTATGGAGACTTATGGTATGGCTTTGCAAGAAGCTCGGGCTTTCCGATTACCCATTTTAGCTTTAGACGGAGGGAATGTCAAGCACCATATTATACAAGGTTCAACAGGATATTTGGCGAAAGATTTAAATAATTTGGTTCACAAGTTGGAAAATTTTGTGGCTTCCCCTAGTTCCTTAGCGACTTTACAAAAGTATATAAAAGAAAATGTTCCTATTTTTGATACTTGGAAACAAGCTGGCGTACAACTAATTCGTCAGCTTTCGCCTCTTTAAGTATAAGGATTAAAGGGTGGAAGAAACGTAAGTGCTTACTACTGGACATTGGATACTTGTTGCTAGATTCTTGATGAGCAGAAATAAT
>JAFMDF010000326.1 GCA_017857395.1 Bacteroidota bacterium
AAAGAAGATTTTCTATTGGGGTTATCTTCTCTGTCGGTATGATAATTAGTCGTTGGATAGAAAATAACTTGTACTGCTGGGTTAGTTTGTGTGAAATTTGTTATTCGGTAGGCATTTGAATTTTCTGAAGTGAAGCTCATAACTAATTATTTAAAAGGTTATAAAATGACTTTTCTCTATTGAACAAGTCAAAGGTAGGAGCATATCGCCTTTTTATAAATAGCGTTCTGGTAAGTGACCAAAACGGAGTGGTAGTGTGCAGGAAATAACTGGTAGGTGGTATATTGAAAAAATGCTTTATATGTAGATTGTCAGATAAATTTGAGTCACCTAATGCATCAGATACTAAATAAGTAATCGTTTTATTTTTTTGCAATAAGGTGATTGTTAGCTACTTAATCCTACAGCTTACTGCTACTAGATTAGCAAAAAAAAAGACAGCCTTTTGGGCTGTCTTTTATCTACATATCGTGTAGTTCAAGATTTTATAGCGTGTTTGTGTTTTTGTGTTGTTTGAGTAGTTTAAATAGTAGTATTGTAATTCTTTATTAAGATTACACTTTAAAAGGTGAGGGAGACCTATTAAAAGTCTCCCTGCTTCCCCAAAAGAGTAATTAATTCCTAGTGGGTTAACAGGATAATAAAAATCCATTGTTTTGAATAAGCTATTGCTTTATCACATTCATTAACTTATTTGGCTTAAATCAATAACTTAATCCATTTATTCAAAAGTGTGTTTTGGACGATGGGTAAATTTTGTAGTCATGTCATATAGTATAGAGGGGAATATTTATATGTATGCATCTTATAGACGGTATAAACTTAGTAGAAGTCACATTTTTTTTTAATAATGGGAATTTTTGACAAGTTTATCCAACGCCTAAAAGTAGTTTACATTTTACATTTTGAATTTAAAAATTAATAGAATGTCAACTACTTCGATAAACTTGTCGAATTTTTTATAAGAAAACCCTTCTAATAGATAAAACATCTTTCTTGGAGGGATTGGAACAGGGGAAGGAATAGTATTGGAAGCAGGAGGAGATTGACCTATTATTTTCATGGCAACCTTAAATTTTGATGATTAATTGAAGTATTAACGAATACTCCAATTTCCCAATCCGCAAACCGTAACTCACAACCCTAAATATTACTTGGTTTAAGCTGGATAAGTCCGATTCGTCGGAAATCAATGGTTTTATCGGTTAAACGCCTATTTCTTTGTATTTGATAAAAAGATTGTAAAACCGTTTAAATTTGAGGGTATGAAAAGGACAACTGTTTATTGGTTATTGCTATTGGGAGTATTAATTGGTATAAGTGGGATATATACGAAGAGCAAGAATTTTGACCAACCACAATTAACTAAGCGAGCGAGTAATTTATTTAGAACAATTCAGATTGGCGATTTATATGTCTTTAAGGATGAAGCTCAAAAGGTTACTAAGTTCTTTAAAATTGCAGGAAATCCCAAAGCCGATTCGGTATTTATTTTAGTTGGGAATCCACATTATAGCGGGAATTTTACTAGTTCAGGATGGATTAAAAAGATAATTGATAGACCTATCTATTTTGAGTCTACTTTACAAAAAGTTGCTCAAAGTTATTTATGGTCAATTTCTTATAAAAAGGAATTTAAATGTACTATTTATAGACGACATTATCCAGCGGAAAATTACCCATTTATAATGCACTTAATGTATTTAATACATTCGAGTGTATACTAATACAGGTAAAAGTTATTTAAGTGATGGCAGTTTGGGAAAGTTAGCAGATAGATTGCCCAATTACTTTATACGGGTGCATCGTTCGTTTATCATCAACCAAAATTACATTAGAGAAGTACGTAAATTTTTTAAAGGAAAATTGATTTTGGTATTGAATGATACTAAAGAAACCGCGATTACTACAGGGGAAACTTATTCTGGTAAGGTTAGGCAATTATTGGGGCTTTGAGTTTTATTCCACGAACTCATTCATTCATTCCCTAAAAATAGAGATTGGAGGAAAAATAGCATGGTTTAAGAATATTTTGTGTTCTTTTGTAGAGTTATTTTCTCATTCATAAAAATGCCTAATCATGAGACATTCTTGGCTAATCTTAGCTTTATTTATCTGTATTACTTCCTGTAGTACCGCTCAAATAGCAGACCAAGCCTATTTCAATGGCAAAATATATACCGCTAATGCCAACGATGATTTTGCCCAAGCGATTGCCATTAAAGATGGTACTATTATTTATGTAGGAAATGATGAAGGGGTAGATGCTTTTATTGGAGATAATACCGAATTTTTAGATTTGGATGGCGGTTTAATGTTACCTGGAATTCATGATGTCCATGTTCACGCTTTGGAAGCAAGCGCCAACTCTTGGGGTGAATGTGTATTAGACGATAATGAAGCGGACCCAGAAAATCATTTAGATGTGTTATTTGATTGTGGTTTGCAACCGAATTCTAACGGATGGTTGGTGGCATCGGGTCATTCTTTATTAACTTTATTAGAAGCGACTCGTTCTCCTGCGGAAATGTTGGATGAAATATTTCCAGACCAACCCATTGCTATTTTAGAAAAAACTTCGCATTCAGTTTGGGTAAACTCTAAAGGTTTAGAAAAAATTGGATTTGATAGCAATACAGAGGACCCAATTGGTGGTCATATCTTAAAAGATGTTTTTTCGGGTAAACCGAATGGTATTTTATTGGATAATGCAGGAGATGAAGTGTTGGCACAAGCCTTTAAGACTAATTCCACCTTGGAAGAAGGAAATTATGCAGGTTTAATAGAATATGGTTTGCCACAATTGGCACAAAACGGCATTACTTCTATGGTTGATGGTCGAACCTATTGGAAACGAAATATGCAAGATGCTTGGTATCGAGCCAAAGAAGAAGGAAAATTGACGACTAGAGTAGTCATGGGGTTATGGGCGTATCCGGATGATTTGGATGAAGATTTAGTGATTGCTTTAAAAGAATTACACGATAATGGAGATGATTTATTAAGAGCGACGCAGATAAAATTATATAGTGATGGCATTACCATTAATGCAACGGCTGCTTTGCATGAACCTTATCATGACCATTTGGGTTTGCCTTTCGATAAAGGCTTAACTTATTTTTCGGGGGAACGACTAAAGACTTTTATTGCTACCATGGAAAAAGAAGGGTTTGACTTTTTTATTCACGCCATTGGTGATAGAGGTATTTCGGAATCTTTAGATGCTATTGAAACGGCTAGAAATGCAAATGGAGAGATTGGCGCAAGACATCGAATTACGCATTGTGAAATTGTTAGACCATCTGATATTCCTAGATTTACGTCCTTAAATGTAGTGCCTGATGTGCAAGTAGCAGGTGAATTTACACAACCAGCTAATTGGGAAGAAGCCGAATTTTTAATCGGAAAAGAGCGCTTGGATAATTTATATCCCATCAAATCTTTTTACGAAGCGAATGCTCGATTAACCCTAAGTAGCGATTGGGATGTCAGTGAATTAAATCCTTTTCTTGGCATCCAAAATGCAGTGACTAGAGCACCACAAGAATTGCCAACGGTAGAAGCAGCGGTTAGAGCATATACGATTAATGCAGCGTATGTAATGCGACAAGAAGATAAAACAGGAAGCTTAGAAGTTGGCAAGTTTGCAGATTTAATTATTGTGGATAGAGATATTTTTACGGTTGAAAAAAATCAGATTCGAAACACCCATGTTTTGTTGACTTTATTGGGCGGAAAAGAGGTCTATGCTTCGCCAGATTTTACCTTAAGTACTTCAACTAATGAACTAGAGGAGACTTCCTCCAACTTGCAATTATACCCTAACCGAGTAGCCGATTTCACGACTTTAAAAATTAATGGAACGGTCAAAGGTGATTTGCAAATTCAGATTATAGATGCGAAGGGTAGAGTAGTGCAAGAAACAAAAGAGATTGCTAATCAAACGAATTATAAGCTGAATGTCAGTGCTTTAGCAGAAGGCGTTTATTTTGTAAAGGTGTTGGTGAATGGATTGCAGGAATTGGGGGTGAAGTCTTTGGTGGTGGTCCGATAGAAACTATTGGTTCTTAAGTGTATACTCCATTGAGATTTAGAAAATATTTGATACTTTTTCAAAGGTGTGGCTTTCATCTGATGTACTCTTTAAAGGTGACGAAGCTACGCTCCTTAGAAAAAGCTAAAATGGCTAATTTCTACAGACGGAGTCAGAGCGATGCTCTTAAAAATAATCTAAAAGAGCGTAGCTATGACCCTGTCTGTAGCAATAAGTAGTTAAAATGACCTAAAAGGAGCGTATCTTCGTCACCATATTTGGTACTACATCAGATGAAAGCCAAACCCCCTTTTCAAACCTACCCCTAGCCTCTCCTTTCAAATGAAGGGGAATTAATTTTCGACCAATACTATTAATTTCGCTAAAAAACTCTCTAATTAGAGACTCCCTTCCCTTTTGAGGGAAGGGCTGGGGATGGGTTGAAACACTAGTATCAATAAGCCGAAAACTCCACCACATGCAACCCTGGATTCGCACTATTATATAACATATTCAGTTTCAAATACCGAACATCAATTGGCTCAATATCATGCGCTTCTCCATAAATAGTCGCTAGTTTTGTATTCTCCCTAAAGTCTACTAAGGTCGTCCAATTTTCTCCATCAACGGACCCTTCAATCGTGTATTGATAATAGCGATAATTATCCCAAAAAGTATAGATTTTAAATTTATTAACTGTTTCGATTTTTTCTAAATCTACTTGTATCCAATTATTGCCATTATTATGGTCATCCCATTGTTCCCAGAGCGTGACTCTGCCATTAGTCGCTGCTTGACCTACATTTGGACGAATATGTTCATTGGAAGCAGTCGTAGGCTTATTAGTCGTTAAACTAGGTAGATTTTTTAATAAATAATAACTTTCGCTTAACGGCGAACCGATTTTTGTGCCATCTTTTTGGAATAATTGCGCCATCAAATGAGTGGTTTGTTGCACTTTAATGGGGGCGGTATAAATGATAGAAGTATCTTTATTAGCAGCTCCATTTAAGGTATATCGAATAATTTCATCTGGAAGTGGACTAACCAATTGGATGGTTAATTCCTTTTCAAAGCGATGCTTTTCCCAACTATTGGGCGGTAAGTCTTTGACCAATTTATTTTTGATGGCGGTCAATGGCTGGTGATAATATTTTTTTGTAATTGGATAACCTACTATTTTATCGGCGTCATTAAAAGCCGCAAAAGTTAGGGTACTTGTTTTATCAATTTTTAGCGGTTGGGTATAAATTGACGCAGTAGCCGTTGGGATTTTATCAGTATGGGTATATTTGATAGTAACTGCATCTAATTCCGTTTGAAGGGTCACTTGTAATACAGAATCAAACCACAAATGTTCGTTATAATTGCCTTCTTGCCAATCTGGAAATTTTAGCCCTTTGGCATGAATAGAAAATGGTTGTAATAATCTACTGAGCTTAGCATCGGTAGTCGCTAATTTTTGTTTGAATGTAGCTAAATCATCTAATGGACTTCCCCATAAATGAGCATTCATGGCAGGTATTCGTTCTCGAAGCCGATGCAATTCATTCCAAGGTCGTTGTTCCCATGCACATATGGAAGCCCCTAGAATATTATTGGTAGTCGCTAATTCTGACCCTATAAAATCGCCAACATTTGTCCAACTTTCCCAACGGCGAACATTCCATTGTTCATAAATATAATCTGCCGTCCATTTTCGGTTATTCACCACATATAAGGGTTTCCAAGAAGCATTGATGATTTGATACCCATCTTTTTCTAATTGTTCAGGGGCATAATATTGGGGCTCCCATGATACGACAATGATGTCTTTAGGAATTTCAATAATACCTTCTGGACTAAAGCCAGCCCACACCAATGTTTGTTTGCCCTTTTGTCTGACCATTGTATTTAAACGGACGATAAAATGCCGGAATAATTCCTTTATCGTTGGAATATTGTTCACTTCCATATAAGCAATAACATCATCATCACTTTCTAAGCCATCAAAAAAAGCTTCGTCTCCACCAATATGAATATAAGGAGAATGTGTAAAGACGGCAGCGATTTCTCCCAATAAATTATCTAAAGCATTATAGGTGGCTTCTTTACCAATATTAATGGTGTATGGATTTTTACTTAAATCGTTGATGCCGAATAAATCAGGTCTATTTTTAATAAACTCACTCGAATGCCCTGGAACGTCAATTTCAGGAATTAAAACGACTCCTCTTTTATAAGCAAATTCATTTAATTCCGTCAATTCTTTTTTGGTATATTGTCGACCATTAGTCGCTAAATTCGGATAAATAGTTGAAGGAAAAGTAATGGATTGGTCGTCGGTTAAATGTAAATGTAAATAGTTGATTTTATACCATTGACAAAGGACGATTAGTTCTTCTAAAACCGAAATATCATGCCAGGAACGAGCAATATCGACCATTAAACTACGATATTCTGAAGCAGGCTGGTCTATAATTTCCAATTTGGGCACTTGTTGGAGACTATCCAATAATTGCCAAAGGGAAGTAGCGCCCATAGTGACTGCCCCGTAACTTCCACCAATGATTTTAATTTGCTGGTCAATGCTTAATTGATAAGCTTCTTTGGCTAGCGTTCTATCAATATCCAATTGAATCACAGGTGTTGATATCGCTGCACTAGTGATTTTATCAATGCCTGTTAATAAATAGAAATCCTCTCTTAATATTTTGGCTAATGGCTTTAATTCGTCCGTTTTTACATTAATATCAAAGCCATTTTTTAGGCTTAAAACACCTGTTTTTTGAATGACTTGATGTGGTTTAGGTAGGACATTAATGGTGGGAAGAGGAATTGGTGATTGACAAGAAAAGAGTAGAAAGCAACTTAATAAAAAGAGACAGATACATTTCATATAACAGGATTAACGGGCGATATGTTTTTTTTGGCAAATGTAGGCTTTAATCTGTTAAGTAATGGAATTAAAATTCTTGTATTCAAGTAGTTTGATAGAATTAAGGAACGCTGCATAAATGAGTTAACGACTTGAAAAAATTTTATGATTGTGTACTTCTTCGTATATAATCAATAATAAGTCAAAATATTTTTGTCCGATTATTTATTCCAAAAATGGCTTAGAATAAATCACCATGCCACTTACTCCTTCTAAACTTCTAGGGGTCAAACCAAGTACCATACAATTTTCTGGTGGTGAATCAAAAGGTAATTGAATGCCATATTTATTCGTTAATTCATAACCAAAACGAGGATAATAATCTTTATGTCCCAATAGAATAATAATTTCATGCCCCAAAGATTTGGCTATTTTATGTGCTTCCTTAATTAATTGACTACCAATGCCTTGTCCATGTAATTTAGGCCATACCGCAACAGGCCCTAATGTCAACGCATCAAATAACTTCGTCCCATTATCAATCTTAATTTTGGTCAATATAATATGACCGACTAATTCTCCTTCTTGCTCAGCGACTAATGATAATTCGGGAATAAAGGCATCGGATTTCCTTAGTTTTTCGACGATGAATTGTTCTGTACCGCTACTGTATTCCATCGTTTTGAAAGCGGTTTCGATAATTTGGAAAACGGTAGTATAATCTCTTGGTTCTTCTTGTCTGATGACTAAATTCATGTTGATTATTTTAAAAGTTTAAAATCGATTGCACCAATCCCGAAGCAATCCCCAAAAAGGATAGGCCTAATATTTTGATACTCGCAAGTGTTTTGACGAGCTAGAGAAGATTTTAAATATTATTTTAATATCATTTTTTTATACGATGCTCTAATAGACAATAAACCAATGACGATTCTTTAGATACATATTTTAATTTTTTATAATAAAAACTTATTTTATTCGGAAATAACCCATATCTTTAAAATAATTTACTAAATAGCACAATACTACCCAAACTAATAACTTACCTCTAAATTCGCAAAACAATAAGTGAAAAAGACCTAAACTACTGATGTTTTTCAATGCGTTTTTCCCAAAAAATTAATCTAATCAAAATGAAAAAAATCTACAGCTTTATTTTTGCTTACGTTTTAATCCTAAACTTTTCAATCGCACAATGTCCCGTTGGTTCAGTTACCCTTAGTTCACAGACTGCTGTCAACGACTTTGTTGCTCAATATCCCAATTGTGATTTAATTGACGGTAATTTGTCTATTAGTGGTAATGTGACCGATTTGAGTGGTTTGACGATGATTGATAGCATTGATGGGAATTTGACCATTTCTGATGCTAGTACGCTTACTAGTTTGGAGGGATTAAATAGTATTTCTGGAATAAATGGTAACTTATATATCCGAAGTCTGAGTAGTTTACCAAATTTAGATGGATTAAATGGTGCAGCTATCCAGCAATTAACAGGTTATTTATACGTATGGAATAATGCAGTTTTACAAAATATAGATGCTCTTAATGGATTAACGACGGTTGGGAATTATGTCCGTATTAATACCAATGTTCAATTGACTAGCTTGTCAGGTTTGGCTCAATTAACTACCATAGGAAGTTATTTATTGGTTAATAATAATAATGCATTGACCAATTTGACAGGAATTGCACAGATTCAACAAATTGGTACTTCTGTTGAAGTCCGAGATAATACGATGCTAACGGATTGTAGTGCGATGTGTGACTTATTAAATAATGGCGTGATAGGAACAACGGTTTCTGTTTATAACAATCCTTCAACATGTAGTAGTGTAAATGAAGTTCAATTATTATGCCCACCAACACCTTGTCCTATCGGTAATTTTACGCTGAGTAGTCAAGCTGAAGTCGCTGCTTTTATTCAAAGTTATAATGGATGTTCTACCATTAACGGAAGTTTGACGATTAGTGGGAATAGCGTTACGGATTTAAGTGGCTTGAGTTTTTTAACAACGATTACGGGTAGTTTGACTATTCGAGATAATACAGGATTGACGACTTTAAATGGCTTGCAAAATATAACGACTTTAGGGGCTAATCTCTATATTAGACATGTAGAAAATATTACTTCGTTAACGGGTTTGAATGGGGCAGGTCTACAAGACATATCGGGGTATATTTATATTTATGATAATAACAGTTTGAGCAATATTGATGCTTTATTAGGTATAAAAACAGTAGGTAGCTATGTTTTAATTACACGGAATCCTATATTAGAAAGTATTGAGGGATTAGGACAATTAACCAGTATTAATACAAATCTGACCATTAGCAATAATGATTTATTACCAAGTTTAACAGGTATCGCACAACTTCAAGAAGTGGAAGGTAATGTGTCTATAGATAATAATGGCATATTATCCGATTGTAGTGCTTTATGTACCGTCATTAATAATAATGTGGTGGAAGGCAGCTTATCTGTGTTCAATAATTTTTTTGAGTGTGGTAGTTTGAATGAAGTGAAGTTACTATGTCCACCAACTCCTTGTCCTATCGGTAATTTTACGCTGAGCAATCAAGACGAAGTCGCTGCTTTTATTCAAAGTTATGGAGCTTGTACGACTATCACAGGAAGTTTAACGATTAGTGGGCACACTATTACTGATTTAAGTGGACTTAGTTTTTTAACGACTATTACGGGTAGTTTGACCATTCGAGATAATACAGGACTTGCTACTTTAAATGGGCTACATAATGTAAGCACTATAGGTGGGAATTTGTATATTAGAAATGTAGAAACGATTACTGATTTAACGGGTTTGAATGGGGCAGCCTTACAGGAGATTCCTGGGTATATTTATATTTATGATAATAACAGTTTGAGCAATATTGATGCTTTGTTAGGTATAAAAACAGTAGGTAACTATGTTTTAATTACACGGAATAATGTATTAGAAAGTATTGCGGGGTTGGGGCAATTAACCAATATTAACACAAATTTGACGATTAATTATAATGCTTTACTACCAAATTTAACAGGCATTGCACAACTTCAAGAAATAGAAGGTACGGTATCTATAGACATAGGCTGTGCAAACGAGGAAAAAAAAATCCCCGTATTTTTGAGTTATGCAA
>JAFMDF010000327.1 GCA_017857395.1 Bacteroidota bacterium
CAACTTGGAAGATTTTAGTTGATTTGGCTAATTATTTTTTTCTCTTTGCCTTATCGGTTGTCTACTTAGTTAAGCGGACAACCGATAACTGTTAATAAATGATTTAGTACCGATTTACATCATATCGTCGCACCAATCTACGTTCTACACCAGCATAAAGGCTCAATTGATATTTGCCAGGTAATAATTGCATTAACTGTATTTCTTGTACTGTTTGTGGAGTTAAATGAAGAAAAGACTTAATAACTTTCTTTCCTTTTTTAGTCGTTAACTTTAAGTGGTAAGAAGTCTCTGTTTCAGCGTCTAAATGTGCCGTCACAGTTAGGTTCTCTCGATCAGGCACTACCATGAAATTAGTTTTAGCCAATCGTTTCTGTCCTTTTTTAGCTCTTCTTAACTTTTTTCTAGTTTTTCTAGATTCTTTAATGGACATATCTGGCTGATAATCCATAGAATAAGAAAATTCATCATCATAACGCATTTCTTCCATCCAATCATATTCATCCATAATAGAACGGTTGCGGTCATGTTGATTCCAATTTTTTTGCGCAGAAAGATTCAGCGCAAAACAGATGCCTGTAAATAGTAATAATTTTCTCATGAGTATGTGTTTTATGTAGTATAAATAAATAAAAAAAATGTAGTCGTTCTTAATAATGACCGGCTACTAAGGGGTGCTTCCCTTAGTTTTCCAGCGTTCAATTGGCATTTAAGCTATTTTTCTTAATCGATGGTTTATATTAGATTCCTTAGGTTGATTTGGTGGCTTATTTTCTAAAGCTAAAGAAGATTCCGCTTTCGAAGGGGTCGGTAGCGCTTTAATCAGAATAATTTTATTGGCTTTATTCTTTTTAGCAAATTGTGGATGGTTTGCTAGAATATGACATGCTAAGCAGCTAAATGTAAGTGTTTGTAAGCTCATAGTTGATAGTTTTTTTTGGGGTTGGTTTGGAGAAATCATTTCGGCCTTTAATTAATTGAAACGATTCCCCAAACCATAGGCTTTTATTTGATAACTCACCTATAATTAAAATCTTGGCTTTTTGAGGCTGAGTTAGTATCTTAACACAACCACAATTTCCGACAATTTAAATAGACATACTAGCATTATTTGTGCAAAAATCTTCACTTTTTTGACATTTTTAAATTTTAATTCATCAAAAAAATTACATTTTAAATTTAATCACCTTTAAGTTTATATTTTATTTGGCCTAATATTTTTATAATAATTTTTCTTTGCTTAACCTATTTATTTTAGTTCTTCTGTGCTTTTCGGATAGAACTTGGCGTTTTTCCATAAATTTGTTGGAAGGTTCGAGAAAAATAATTAGGGTCAGAAAAACCTAAATCATAAGCTATTTCAGAAATATTAAGCGTTGTCGTATTCAGTAATTCCATAGCTCTTTTCATTCTTAGTATGCGCACATATTGCGTTGGCGTTTTTCCTGTTAAAGCTTTTAATTTTCGATAAACCTGTACCTGACTCATTTGCATAATTTGAGCAATTTGTGGAACAGAAAAATCCGCTATTGTTAAATGCTTATTAATGGTTTCACGTAATTGTTGTAAAAAGGCAGCTTCTGAGTCTATTACGGAAGAAGGTTCCTTTTTTTCTAGAAAATCATTTTTGGAATAATAAACTTGTAATCGAATTCTTAACTCTACTAGTTTTTCTAATCGGATTGTCAATTCGGCTTTATCAAAAGGCTTCATTAAATAAGCATCTGCCCCATATTTCAATCCTTTTAATTTGTTCTCTTGAGTTGCTTTAGCCGTTAAAAGGATAATTGGAATATGACTAGTTTTTGTGTTTTGCTTCAATGATTGCGTCACTTCAAAGCCATCTTTTTTTGGCATCATTACATCACTAATAATAATATCTGGAATAATAGCTAAGGCTTTCTCTATTCCTTCCTGACCGTTTCTGGCAGTCTGAATTATATATTGGTCTTCTAGACATTTTTCTATATAAGTTAATACATCTTCATTATCTTCTATTATTAATAAGAGTGGTTGCTCCTTTTTTTCGATATCAGTTCTTCTATCAGTCGTATTAGAAATAATCCCTAAAGTTGATAATTCATCTTTTTCTAGTAAGGAGTAAGTATTAATTAGAGGCATTGGTTTAACTAATATTTCTTCAGGGGCAACGCTATCATCAGTAACCGCTAATGCTGTTGTTTCATAGAGGAGTTTAATAATAAATTCACTTCCATTACCTAATTCGCTATTGAAAGTAATTGTCCCTTTCATTAGTTGAACTAATTCTTTGGTGAGTGCCAAACCAATTCCTGTTCCCCCTTCTTTTCTGGTTGAAGTATTATCCGATTGATAAAAGCGGTCAAAAACATAGGGTATATCCTTGGAAGAAATACCAATTCCAGTGTCCTTTACTTTCATTTGTAAAAAAGCAACTTGATTAATTTCAATAAGCTTGGTGTGAACAATTATTTTACCATATTGTGGGGTAAATTTAATAGCATTGGATAATAAATTTTGTACAATATGTAGTATTTTGTTTTCGTCATAATTCATTAATAATTTGGGTGTTTCCGTATAGAACGTAAGCTTAATATCTTTCGATTCTGCTGCGGACAAAAAGGATTCTACTAAATACTGCAAGTAGCCAATAATATCTTTTTGCACCAAATCTAGTTTTAGTTTCCCTTCCTCTGCTTTCGCTAGCTCTAACATTTGATTAATTAATTGAAGTAAATTTCTACTATTTCGATTAATTAATTTTTTTTCCTTTTCATTCCCATCTATCTGATTATTCATTCCCATAATTACCGTTAGAGGTGTTCTAAATTCGTGGGTAATGTTAGTGTATAACCGACTTTTAAGGGTATCTAGCTCTTTTAAACGACCTGCTTCCTTATGTTCCTGTTCTTGAATTAGCTTACTCTTAATTAATTGAAAATGGGTTTGTTGTCGTTCTTTTTCCATTAATAACCGTCGATAAGCTAATCCTAAGGAGAAAGCTATAATTTCAATGGCGGAACCTATTTTTAAGGATAAGGTGGAAAAGTCAATATCATGTAATCTTGACCATATCACTAATAGTGTTCCAATCCCAACCGCAACATTACCAATGATGATAAAATAAGCTTTTCTATCTTTAGTTTTAATGAGCGGAAAAATAATAGAGAAAATGCAAATCACAAATATGGTAGCAAAAGATAGGGAAACGCGGTCAGAAATATTATAACTAAAACTAGTAGATGCCATCAAATATCCATCCAATAACATAGCAGGAATCGTAAGAATAGAAAACCACTTAAAAATGGTATCCCACGTTGGTAATAATTTCGGTAAATCCAAAAATGTACGTACAAAGGCCAAATAGCCAATAATAGCTATATAGAAAGAGAGTTTAAAAAAATGAATCAATTCAGGTTGATTAGGAGAAAGAGAAGGGGTTATCCAATTTGCCAAATTTCCTGAGTTATAGGCGGTAAAAACTAAAATCCCAAGCAAATAAGCAGAATAGGAAATAAATGCCTTATCCTTTGCAAAGAAGTATAAAATCAAATTGTAGATTAAAATCATTAACACAAACCCAAAATAAATGTAATCTCTTTCTTTTTCTTTATTTAAAGCAATCAAGTATTTATCAACAGGGATTAAACTTAATTCAAATTCAGGTGCAAGCGATTGGCGATTGGAAATTGTTTTATAATAAATCGTATAAAACCTATCTGGAAGAAAAATTAATTTCACAATATTGCCTTTCACAATCGGCATAAATGTCCGATCAGGTAAAGCCGTAAAAAAGCCACTTTTAGCTGTTTGAATATTGCCTAAGTTATCAACAGCATAAACGTCTAAACTTGTCAAGGAGATGGAAAATTTTAAAACCCACTCTGTCCTCGTAGATGCTTCCAGTAAACTATTTTGAAGTTGAAATTTTCCCCAATAGGTTTGTTCTGGTTCAAATGCTTCTTTTTGCCAATCGCTTAAAGGCTTAAAATTTAAAATACTATCAATAGTATTTTTAGAACTAAATGATAGCGCATTCGTCTTATCAATAGCTAATGCTAGATAAGTATCTACCGTATAATTTTCTTGTCCTTCTTCTACTACCAAAGTTTGACTTTGCATAATTGTAGAAAAAAGTAGTAATACACCAATTAGGTAATATGTAATGTGCTCTCTCGTCAAGTATGTTAAGGTGATGGATTTAAGAAATTTAATAGCGTGTAGAATGTAGCGTGTATCTTGTTTTGAAAAAATAGTTACAATGCAGCAAAAGCATCCTAACTAGTCAACAAAAAGTTATTTTTATAAAATAATATCTTTTTAAATTTATAAAAAAATGTCTGTCAATTGGAAATGTATTAAAGGATTTAGATACGATATAAGTAGGGTATCAAATTAATATGATAGTAGAGGAGTAGTAGAATCTAGAACTACTAAATTAAGAAAAATTTGCTAGAAAACGCCATTCTTCAGCGTTTTAAATTCAATCTTACTCTTTTCAATAATGATTAAGTAATAAAAAGAAAAGCCATAAAAAATAGTAGTTTAGTAAATTAAGCTATAAAAATAGTGCTTATTCTTTTCCGATAATCCTATTAAGCTCTCGATATAATATTATCTTATCTTTCCTTTTTAAAATCAGATACTGTGCAAAATCGCGATGCGAACATTATTATCCATTTAATCTTTTAAGAATCTCCAAATTAGGTTTTTATAAGAATCAAAATGGTTATTTTCTTTATACTTTTGCCAGTTTTCAAGTTATACGACTTTAGTATACATAATCCACTTTCTCTTGATTAATCATCCATTTGCTCAAGTAATACTTGCTGTTTTATTTATAGCCTTATTTGCCCAATTATCTATTGACGTTCCCTTAGTGGAAAGTAGTATTCCAATTACAGGACAAACCTTTGCTGTCTTATTGAGTGCCTATTGGCTAAAACGAAAAATCGGAACAACCGCCATTTTTGCTTATGTAATACTTGGTACATTTGGACTGCCAATATTTGCAGATGGACAATCAGGTTGGGACGTGTTAATCGGTGGTAGTGGAGGTTTTCTAACAGGGTTTATTATCGCAGCTTATGTTATTGGTTATTTAGGCGAGAAAACATGGCCCTTTAGTTTTACTAAAAGTTTAATGGCTATGACTATAGGCACTGCTATTATTTTATTTTTTGGCGTTGGTCGCCTCACTAACTTATATGGTTTGGAAAAAGGTTTAGCCTATGGGTTTTATCCTTTTTGGAAAGGTGCTATTATAAAAATCATATTAGGTGCTCTTATTTTACCATTGTATCATCGGTTGAAGAAGTAGTTGATTCAAGTGAAACCAATTTATCAATACAATCTAAATGTAGGACGGTTGGACGGTTAGCAGAAGAAGTATACATTGGGTGAAATTTGACATCAGTTTCCATATCTTTTGCAATATAAGAGGTGTTCGTGTGAATCAATTGATTATAACTTTCATCAAACCCTTTTAGCATCACCATAAATTCTCCATGTATTTTTGCTATCTCTGCTACTGTTTTTCCAAAAAGTGGGCTTTCCTTAGTCATTGGATGAACAATCGTCCAATTTAAAGGAAATAAAAATACCTTATTTCGCTCCAGTTTTAAATTCGCATAATGTCGCTTCATCTCGTTTCCTGCCGTTTCTAACCAGGTAAAAATGACCGTCGCTTCCAAATCAATTATTTTATGAGAACGAGTATTGACAATCCGAAATTGGAAACAACGAAATCCTTCTTTATAAACCGTTAAAATAGCTTTTTTGCTAAAAGCAATATGGGAACGAGGTTTAGAAAAGCGAGCAAAAAATAAACCTGTTATCAAAGCAAAAGCTATTAATCCAATTGAAGCACAAAGAGAGGCCACAAAATTGGCAGAAATACCTACAGGATTAATCCCTCCATACCCAACCGTTGTAAAAGTTTGTACACTAAAAAAGAAAGCATATAAAAAATCATTGATAAAATTTCCTTTTGGTACGCCATTTAGTTGTTCTATTCCAATCAACATAAATAAACTTGCAAACACCCCATTAATGAGTATAAAAAACGTCAACGAAAATAAAGTGAACTTAGTGCTAGTCATTCCTAATAGCACCTGATAAGGCGTCCAACTTTTGCGCCCTGTCCGAATAATATTAAATGACCCATCTTTATGAATCAATCGCTCCCCTGCTGCTGTGATTTTAGTCCCAAATCCTAAATCATTAAAAGATGTATTTTTAAAAGGTTGTTTGATATTAAATTCCATAAAACGGATTTTTAAAAGATTTAGTAAAAAAGAGATAGTTTTGTGTTTGATTCAAATTGTTTCGAGCATCAAAAATATTGCTTTAGTTTATTTCTTTCACTAATTTTTTAACCGTTGAAGAATATCGCCATTTTTGCATCTGGGACGGGTAGCAATGCTACCAAAATAGTTGACCATTTTAACCAGCATCCTTCGATTAATGTTGCTTTGATTATTTCTAACAAAAAGACAGCAAAAGTGTTAGATATGGCTAAAAGTAAAGCAATTCCTACTTTATTGATTAATCGGACCAGTTTTTATCAAACAGAAAATTTACTAACTGATTTAACAAACCACCAAATTGATTTTATCGCTTTGGCTGGTTTTTTATGGCTTATTCCACCTTATTTGGTAAAAGCCTTTCCTAATAAAATGGTCAATATTCATCCTGCTTTATTACCTAAATATGGAGGTAAAGGCATGTACGGACAACATGTGCATCAAGCCGTTCGGGAAAATAACGAATTAGAATCAGGGATTACTTTACATTATGTAAATGAGCAGTATGATGAAGGGAGTATTATTTTTCAAGCAACATGTCCTGTTCTTATTACCGATTCTGCTAAAGACATCGCTCAAAATGTTTTGGCATTAGAACATTATTATTTTCCTAGAATTTTGGAAGGACTGTTGGGTTAATTGATTAAGGTTTATTTTAGTTAATAGAGACCTTGTAGGCGTCAGATAACTAGAGACTGTTAAAAAAATGCTATTTTATGACGAATCATGCCTCCTGCTTCCCTGTTTTACTTTAGTCATATAGTTTGGTTTGATATTTGTTGTCTCATTACAAAAGTTTGTAATATACTAACTAACCACTTAATTCGGTTATTGGTTAAACTATGAGTAACACAAAATAAAAACAGGCAATGATGACACGAATTTCCTCCCTATTCCTAGCAATGCTATTCTCCTTTTCTGCATTGACGGCACAAGAAACACTAAATTGGAAAAAACATAAAAAATTAGCAGATAAATTATTTGAAGCAACTCAATATGTTGATGCGGCGGCGCATTACGAAGAAGCTTGGCAACAGCAGCCCAAAGAAATGGAACTTATTTATAAAGCAGGCGAAGCTTATTATCTTATTAAAGATTTCAAAAAAGCCATTAATGCCCTTCAACATGTCCAATCAGAAAATAAACGTTTTCCACTAGTTGGTCTTAAATATGCGCGTTCGCTAAAACAAGACGGGCAGTATGAAATGGCGAAAGAAGCCTTCATTTATTTTATCAATGCTTATCAAGGAAATGATAAAACGGTTATTAGCAACATTGTTGCCAACGAAATAAAGGGATGTGAAAAAGGGTTGACCTTTGCGAAGAATAAAGTGCCTGCTACCATTCAAGTCAAACATTTAAGTGAAAATATCAACTCCCCTTCTATAGAGTTTGCGCCTATTCCTTATTCTGATGATTTGCTCTATTATTCTTCTACAATGAAGGGGAATCAGGCCTATTTATTTCGTTCTCAAAGAAAAAATGGTACTTGGAAAAAATCAGTATTGGCAGAAGGATTACCTGCTTTTCCAAATAAGCATTTTGCAAACGGTTCTTTTGCCCCAGATGCCAAACGGTTCTACTTTACGCTTTGCGATAATGGAGATGGCTTAAATTCTAAATGTGAAATTTATGTCTTAAAAAGGGAAGCATCAAAATGGTCTGAACCTATTCGATTAAGAGACTACATTAATATTGCAGAGGCTAACACGACAACGCAACCCTGGGTTATTCACCAAAATGGGCAAGAAATTCTTTATTTTGCTTCTGACCGAGTAGGCGGGTTTGGTGAAATGGATATTTGGTACAGTACTCGAAATATTGCTAGTGACGATATAGATTTCACTTACCCCGTTAATGCAGGTGAAAAAATCAACACAATAGGCGATGAAATCACGCCATTTTATGACCTTACGAATAATACGCTTTATTATAGCTCTAATGGAAAAGTGACGCTCGGTGGCTGGGATGTTTTTCAAGCAAAAGGCGCTTTAGACCAATGGGAAGCCGCAGAGAATTTAGGCACGCCGATTAATTCTAGTGCGGATGAATTTTATTATGTGCTGAAACCATCGGGCAAAGGCGGTTTTTTAGCTTCCAATCGACTGTACGGTGCAGAAAAAATTTCTACCCAGCATGAAGATATTTTTGAATTTGGAATTGCTGAAAAACCTAATAATCTCTATGCTTTAGGACAAGTAATGGAAAGCGAAACGATGTCTCCAATTAGTGATGTACGTATTTCTCTTTATGAAATGAATGGCAGTAGTGCAAAATTATTATCTTCAAAAAAAATTGCGCAAAGTAATTATCGTTTTCAAATTTTACGGGATAAAAAATTAAGGTTGGTCGCAGAAAAAATAGGCTATTTAAAGAATGTATATGATTTTGACTCTTATAACGCGAATGGTACTATTGATTATACCCATATTTTTTCTCTAAACAAGAAGGAGGTTAATCAGCCCGTAGTCACCAATAATCCACTAAAAACAACGCAATCCGCACCTGATTATACTACGGCGAGTGCTAGTATTGAGGAGAATATTGTCCCTACTAGGTCGAAAGAATCGCCAGTTAATCGCTCTCCAGTTAAAAAACGAACCCCGACAGCTACCGCAAGTGCAAGCTTCAGTATTAGCACACGAAAAACACCTGCAACACCTAAGGAAACAACAGTAATTAATACTGCTGGGACTCATTATAAAGTGCAAGTAGTTGCCGTCAATTATCATGATATTAACCATCCCAGATATAATCAAGTAAAACATATTGGTCGAATAGAAACAGAACGGCTTCCGAAAATAGGAGTTACTCGCGTTTTGATAGGGGACTTAACGGATAAACAAGCTGCCGAAAAAATAAAACAACAAGCCATTCAATATGGCTTTGCGGATGCATTTGTGGTAAAATATACAGATGGGCAACGAATTGGACGAGTTTGGTAGTCGGTTATTCTGTAGCTTATGCAAGCTACCTAGGCTACAGAATTTCCAAGAGTATTCATTTTTTAGTTTTTTTTTCAAAAAATTAATATTTTTTCTGTCACATTTTTTATCCAAAAAAGAGAATATTTTCTATTTATCATTTTGTTTTATTAGAGTTGGCATATTAAGTTAATTTGTAAAATAATTTTAGTCAGCTATATACACATTTAGAAAATGTAAATTTAGTTATAGTGTATCATTTTTCCTTTTTGTATAATTTTATAATTGCGTCACATTAATTCACTACAAAACCTTGAAAATACGTTTTACCTATTTCTTTTAACAAAAAGGACGTATATATTTGTAGTGTGACACAGAGAAACCCTTCTTTTTAAAATTACTCCTTCCCCAATCCCCTTTTTATTATTATTGATTTACTATCTTGCTACCTCCTTTAGTAATATCAGCAGATTATCCTCCCAACATATTCCTAAAATTAAACATAAAATTAGAACACCTAGTGTATAAAATGGCATGGATTGAATGCCAATGTTCAATTTGGATGATTGAACTTAAATTATTATTTAACAAAATAAATGTTGTGTTTATGAAAAAAATTACATTATTGGTTGCACTTGTCTTTGGTTTAAGTAGCGTTTATGCGCAAGTAAAAGAAGCTAAAAGATTTATGAGCCAAGGACAAAACAATGCCCTAGTGGTTTACGCATGAAGTTCTAAATAGTATTTATTGTAACTTTGCGGT
>JAFMDF010000328.1 GCA_017857395.1 Bacteroidota bacterium
ATGATAAACTTAATAAGTATCCTGCCAATTTGGAGATTGACAATATGATTGTCGTAACTTCTTACGAATACCGTCAATCTACAGGTGAAAGACGGTTGGCCAATTATGCTAGTTACGGAAAAGATAATGTAGATATTGCTGCTTATGGATTTGTAGAATCACCTATTGTTGGGGGCGCATTGGAAGCCTCCGCAGGTACTTCCTTGGCTGCGCCACTAGTGGCTCGGACGGCTGCTATTATCAAAGGTTTATATCCAATGTTGTCTGCACTTGAAATAAAAGCATGCATTCTTTCTTCCGCAGAATCCGTTGCTGCTTTAAGTAATTTAGTAGCTAGTGGAGGAATTCTCGACCATGGTGCCGCTTTAGCTTGCGCCGCCACAAAAGCAGGAATGACTTGTAGTGGAAGTGATTTAAATGTAACTGCCACCGTCAGTGATGAAACTTGTGACGGGCAGGATGGAAGTATAACCATTACTGTTAGCGGTTCTGCTAATAACCCTACCTTTTTCTGGTCAACAGGCGCAACAACTCAAAATTTAGATAATTTAGAGGCAGGCACTTATCAGTTATTTGCAATGGATGATTTAGGTTGCCCAGATACTTTAACTATAACCGTTGGACTAGATTGTATAGAAAGTGCATGTGATTTTTCAGATGCTGTAATTAATGAGAACCCTATTAAAAGTGGAATTTATCATTCTGAAACGACCATAGAATCTTCTGGTACGGTTACTAAAGATAGCACTGTTACTTTTAAAGCTGCGGAGTCCATTACTCTAAAACCTGGTTTTGAGGTAGCAAATGGCGCTACATTTTCAGCACTTATAGAAGCCTGTACGAATACTTTAAATACATTACCAGTTGATTATATAAAGGAAGATAGGCAAAATCCGAAAGTTCAAAATAGAACAGCATCGCTTCAACTCACACTTAAATTGATTCCCAATCCAGCAAACATCCAAAGCCAAGCGCATTATTATTTACCCCAAAATAGTAATGTTCGTTTGACTTTAGGGACGGTAAATGGGCAGAAAGTTTATCAAAGTAATTGGAAAACACAAAGTGCAGGTTGGCATCAGGAAATATTGGATATTCAAGGGCTTACTGGAGGAATTTATTTTGTGTTTTTGGAAACACCTAAGGGAATAAGAACAGAGAAATTATTACTATTGCCTATATAATAAGTGAATTGATGCAAGATAGTTTTTGCCTTTTTTGGGCAAAAATGCAGGATGAGTGCAAATTAATGCAAGATAAGTGCAAATTAAATCACTTAGCCTTTGTTAATTTTGAGTCAGATATGAAGAGTTGGTATAACAACCCAAAGCCCTATCCTAAAATTGTAAAAATGACTTTAAAAAAAATTATTTTTTGGTGTTTTCCGGCAATTATTCTATTATCTAGTTGCATTCATAAATCATATAGGCCGATTAGCCTTCAAACCCAAAACTCAAAGTGGGAAAACCTTAGAGTAGATACTGACACCACAAAGTTTAAAGGGGTCATTATCTCCTTAAAACGCTTTCCTTCAATTTTGAAGAATGAGGAAATTATGAAGGAATTAGGAGGGGTAAAGGATTTTGAGAAGCTGAGGAAGGAGGAGTTTGGGTTGTTTAAAAAACGGATTCGACTTTCCAAAAAAATTGAACAATGTCCTTGTGATTCCACCTTATTTTTGTTTAAATCTACAATAGCCAGTTTAGATGCTACAGGAAGGGATGAGGGAGGTAGCCGTACTACAAAAGATTCTTATGTAAGTAATAACTATTCTTTTGGTTTAGATAAATGTAAGAAGAGGGAATTTTTAGAGGTTGCCCCTAACATATGCAAGACTCTTCCTTATCCTAAAAATGAATATATAGAAGTTGCGGTAATTGATTCGGGAATAGATTGTAATCATCCAGAATTTAAAGGAAAGCTATGGAATAACCCTGATACTTCAAAAAATGAATGTTTAAACGTTAGACATGTAGGGTATGATTTTAAAAATCAAAATGAAATTCCAACAGATTCAACTGGGCATGGTACACACGTATCTGGAATAATAGTAGGAGCTAACACCCCCATTAAGATAATGAGCTTGAAGGCAATTCGAGATTCCACTTTTGATGTGTTTAGCGCTATCTGTGCAATGAAATATGCCATTAGAAAAAAGGTTGATATTATAAATTGTAGTTGGGGATTCTATGCCAAAAATCCTCCACCAATTTTAAGAGAAGTTCTTTTTGAAGCAAGAGATAGTAATATTTTAGTGATTACTGCTGCGGGAAATGGCGGGTTAAATATTGACAAATTTAATAGGTGGCCAGCTAGTTTTTCTAATATGGATAATGTAATAACCGTTGGGTCTTTGAATAAAAATCAGAATTTCATTGCTGAACACTCAAATTATGGGGATGCAACGGTTGATTTATTAGCTCCAGGCATTTCAATTTATAGTGCTAAGCCTTTCGATAATGGCGAATCAACTAAATATCAATACATGTGTGGTACTTCCATGGCTGCTGGATATGTAAGCCGTTTCGCCGCAAAAATTAAATATATGAACCCCGAAATTACTGTTAGAGAATTAAAACAGGAAATTTTAGATGAAGTTGAAACAAGGCATCATTTATATCCCTATGTAAGTACAGGAGGGTTTCTTAGGTTTCCAGCAGAGGATTGAGAATAAGGGTAGAGATAGGGATGCCTTGGTAATTTATCTATTCAAAATTATTCATTAAGTATTGACAAAAAACAAGTTGCCCATTTGAAAAACGGCCAACTTATTTTTTGTCGTTTCTAAGGAAATTAGTAAAAAAAAATAGCTAGAGGTGGAAGATGATTTGAAAGTATCTGTTTCTTTTCTTCAAACTAAAAAACTGGGTAGATTCTTATTTTTCAACACCATAATTTTTTGATTGACTCCAAATTTCCGTAGGTTAGAACAAAAATCATAGATATTATGCCTACAAAGAATTATTCCCTGATTTATGTTGTAACTATACTTCTTTTTTATCTTTCCATAAATCCCGTTTGGGCTTCCTGTGAATATCCCCATGAAGTGACTGATGCCATTAGGTGGATGAACGAAATAAATAGGCCCAAATATCTATCTGCAAATACCATATTAAGAGATTATGTTGAGAGTGCCCCTTCCATTTCGGATACTTGTCTTGCATATATCTATTATCAACACGGTCGGAGTTTATCCAGAATAAAAAAGCACCATGAATCTATAGCTTTCTATAAGAAAGCGATTGCTATAAGAAAAAAATATTATCCGAAACAACATAGGAATATTGTTATTCCTATAACCAATATAGGCATCCGATATTTTGATTTAGGAAGAAATTATTTATTGGAATCCCAATCTTATTTAGATACGGCTTATCAACTTAATTTAGTACGCCAAAAATTGGACATGCCTCTCATATCTAGTCACCCAAGAATATGCTTATATCTAGGTAAAATTTATGCACGACTAGGAGATTATGATGAAGCTTGCTTTTTTTTAGAGCGGTCGGCTAACTTATATAAAAACACTCCTTCCCGTAAGAGAGACATGTTTGTAGCTTACGATGATTTAACTAGTATAATGGCTATTAATTTAGCCAATCCAGATCAGGCATTAGCATGGTCAGATTCAGCTTTTGCAGTTACGGAAACTTATCCAGGTGATTCCATAACAATGTGTCTCAATCGAGGTATTGCTCTAAAAAACTTGGGAAATCAATTAAAGGATACCTTTTTTTATGAAAAGGCATTAATTTTTTTCCAAAAAGCATTAGAATTAGAAAAATCCTATCCAAATTTTAATAACAAGAGATTGATTTTAAATAGTCTTGGCATGTTGTTAAATAAACAAAAACGACCTCTTCAAGCTTTGAATTTATTTAATCAGGCGATTCAAATTAATCAGGAACATAAATTTTTTAACTCCCTTTCCACTAATTATCACAATATTGGCTGGACATTAGATAATCTAGGAAAATTCGAAGAAAGTTTGGTCGCCTATACTAAAGCATTACAATATATATTTTCAGATTTTTATCCTAAGAATAATTTGGAATTACCAAATTCTAAGGAGCATTTTTCTTTCAATAAAATTGGAGCAATTTCTACTTTAAAAAATAAAGCCGAATCTCTAACTAAGCTCTCTCAATTGAATCCCAAACATGAAAACTACCTCTTTTCAGCACTAGCTACCTATCGGTTAATTGATACTTTAATTGAATCTACTCGTAAAGGTTTTGTTTCAGAAGGTTCAAAATTCTCACTATCTAAAAAAGTTAAGCCAATCTATGAAATTGCTATTCAAACATGTCAGCTTTGGAGTGAGCGTGGAGGAGGACAACAAGCAATTGAACAAGCTATTTACTACGCTGAAAGAAGCAAGGCAATCAGCCTTTATGAAAATATAAAATCTCAACAAGCTGCTAGATTGTTATTGCCAGAAGCAGAACAAGAAGCATTATTTACATCGATTAGAAAGAGAGATTTTTATGAAAAAGAGTTGGTATTAGAAAAAATAAATGAAAGGGAGGCATCAGGAATCGAGGAGTTAACACAGCAGCTGGCATTTTATAAAAATAGGGTGAACAAGAAATTAGAACAATTAGAGGTGGAATACCCAAAATATTACCAATTAAAATTTAAACCCTTTCAGTTTTCATTATCAATTATTCAAAACCAATGTTTAAACGAAAACAGGGCAATTATTGAGTATTTTGTAGGCGACAGTACAGTATATGCTTTTTACATTCAAAAAGACAGTTCCTATATCTTGGAATTATCAAAAGATGTTGCCTTGGAAAAGAAGGTTAAAGCCTTACAAAAAGCGGCTTATGCTTATCACATTGAGGGGACACGGTCAACTAAACTTTATAAAAATTATGCGGACAGTCTAGTAAATTCAGCTCACCATTTATACCAACAACTTTTAGCACCATTAAAAGAAAAAGTCACTTTAACCAAAGAATTAGTAATTATTCCAGATGGTGTTTTAGGTTACCTACCATTTGATTTATTGATAAGTGAACTTCCTACAACTAATACTAATTTTCAAAATCATGCTTATCTAATTAAAGACTACCAAATTAGTTATGCTTATTCGGCAACCTTATTAGAGGAAATGAGCAAGAAAAAGCATCAAATACATACGAATGATTTTTTAGCTTTTGCTCCTAAATTTGAGGACTCTAAACAACTGGCAACTCATTCTAATAGATTGGTAGATATTCGATCTAGTCTAGGGCCATTGAAGTTTAATATACGGGAAGTAGAGGCTTTACAAAACCTTTTAGGTGGAAAAATATTAAAGCATCAAGTTGCCACAAAAGCAAACTTTATCAAAGAAGCCTCCAATTATAATATCCTACACTTGGCAACGCATGGGAAAGCTAATGACAAGATGGGAGATTATTCTTACCTAGCATTTTCCAAAATTAAAGATTCCGTCGAAAATGAATTATTGTATAATCACGATTTATATAGCCTGCAGTTAAATGCAGATATGGTGGTTTTAAGTGCTTGTGAAACAGGTCTTGGTGAATTACAAAAAGGAGAAGGCATTCTTAGTTTAGCAAGAGGATTTAGTTATGCAGGAGCCAAAAGTATCATTTCCACTTTATGGCGCATTAATGATGAATCTTCAAAAAATTTAATGGTCGATTTTTATAAAAATCTAAAAACAGGTTCAACAAAAGATGCTGCTTTAAGACAGGCTAAATTAGATTATATAAACACCAATCCACATGAAACCGCACATCCTTTCTTTTGGGCTTCCTTCATTGCTATTGGAGATATGACGCCTATAAATTTTCAGCATAATCATTTTTTGTGGTGGGGTTTCATAGGATTATTGTGCTTGTCGTTGATTTTTTTTGGCATTAAGTATTTTAGCAAGAGGGAAGAAACTTTGGCTTAACTGATGCACCTTATTACCAAGTCAAACCTCGCCAAAAAACATTTAACTTCTTTTGAAGTTGGATGGCTTTATTCTGATAATAAGGATTATCCTCATCCGCTGCCATTTCAGTTAAAAGCTGCTGAAAATCATTCCCCGTTTCTCCATTAGCCAATAAAACATTCACCAACAACCACTTAGCCTTAGCCGAAAACTGCGGACTCTGCTCAATAACCAGTTGAGCATTCGATTGCGCATTAGCATACTCCCCTGCTTTAAATTGCGCTAAAGCTAAATAAAGCACCGCTTCATTATAAGAGGCATCCTGTTCTGAAAAAGCAGAAAAGAAGGTAATAGCATCTTCATAATTATTTTGATTAAGCGCAGTTAAGCCACCAGCAAAAGGGTCATTTGTAGCGTCTCCAGTAGAACGAACAAAGGAGGTGATTTGGTTATTGGTAAAACTATTCGCAGCTAATGCTTCATTACTATAATCCCGCCCAGCCCACCAACCACCAACCGCCAGCAACAATAAAAAACCAGCCGCCAAAGAAAGCACCCATTTCAATCTAACATTTTTCCCCTCAATAGGCGCCTCTTTTGCTTCAGAGCCAGCCGTGTCAGTAGGCACAGCAGTAGCAGCCTTATTAAAATAAACATCATTCGCCCCTTGGATGGAAGCTGCCAATTCCTCATCCCCAATCACTTCATGCACGTCATATAAATCTCGATACAACTGAACTTCGGCTACTAAATCTTCATCACTAGCCATAGCTTGGTCAAAAGCAGTTTTATCTTGTGCGCTTAAATCGTTATTGAGATAAGCTACTATTTGATTGATATATTTTTCTTCCATGATTTTTAATTTAGTAATCCAACTAAGTAGCATTGAAAAAACAATTTGAACGTCTAACATCCGTGTTCCTTTATTAATCTGTGGTATATCAAAAGAACTTGTTCAATTTATTTTTCATCTGATGCTAAACCATCAATGTTTTGAGTTTCCGAATACATCTCCTCCGTTTCTGAGGCACAAAAGCATAAGAATAGCCCATTTGCTTAGCAATTTCTTTATCTCCTATTTTATCAAAAAAAGTAAAATTTAATAGCTGCCGACAATCTTCTTTTAATTGTTTTAGCCCTTGATATAACCGTTGCTGACGAGTATCTAATATTTTCCTTTCGGGCAGGTCATTTTCAGTAATAGGTTCAATATGTTGATTCGGGTCATCTATGACCAACTGTAAGCCATTCTTTTTATCATCCCTTAAACGTTTCAACCATAAAAACTTTGTAATTGTAAATAGATAAGCTTTTAAATCATGTTCAATAGTAAAATCTTTGGAACGGAGTTTTTTGATAAAAGCAAATAAGACTTCTTGAAAAATATCTTTGGCATCATCATTAGTGCCACTATTTTTTAAGACAAAACTAGCACAGTAAGTATAGGTTTGGGTATACAATTCGGAAATAGCTTGACTATCTCCCAGCCGAAGTTTTTCGATAAAGTCTTTTTGTAAGCTAATTATTTTCATGATTTTTTTGTATAAACTAGTACTCCGCTAAGTTAATGGTTTTAGGTATAAATTGTTGATAATCAAAAAGGTTAAAAATAATTTATTTTTCAAACTATTCCATCTCTTGCCAATTACTTTTCCACAATTTAATAAAAAATAAAAAATAATTTTCAAAAAGTGATCATAAAAAAGAAAAACGGGTACTTGTTGATGTAGCTTTTAAAAAAGGCTCGTTTTTTTAAACCTTTTCCCAAAACAAAAACAACTACCAAATGAAAAATAACCCCTGAGTGTACCCTCAGAGCAACAATACTCCTATGCCCTAAACCAGCATAAGAGGATAGTCAAAAACAATAAATAATTCATTCAAAATAAAAGAAAATTTCCACCAATTGACGGTGGAGAACCTAGGCATGCTATGCTCATTATTAACCTATTTTTTAAACTTTTAAAACCTATTTATTATGTTGACTTCAAATAAAATTGCTTTTATTGTAATAGTAGATACAGTAGAACTTTAAAGAAAAAAGTGGACCGTCTCCAAAGGGAGGCGGTTTTACATTAAAGCTTGAATTTTTCTTTCTAACCAAAGTGTATAGACGGTAGATGAGGTATTTAATTCATGAATTATTTTTTTAGGATTAACATTTATCTTGAGTAATTGGCGAACTATACTGATAAAGTTCAAATGCCTTTGGAAATCAATTTGTTGATTTACTTTATTTCTTCTGATGTAATTTTCAAAAGATTTGCAGTGAGCCTCAAGACTAATAGGAGATTCTTTTAACTCATAGGCACAGATTATCTGATAGGTTCTGGCTCTTTTACTATAGGTATGAATGTTAAAATCGATATTCAATA
This sequence comes from Bacteroidota bacterium, assembly GCA_017857395.1. Lineage (GTDB taxonomy): Bacteria > Bacteroidota > Bacteroidia > Chitinophagales > Saprospiraceae > JAFMDF01. The sequence goes on from JAFMDF010000328.1 coordinate 8,269, forward strand.
GGTGGGTTCGACAGGTTTCAAAGTCTCCTTTTTCTAAGGTGAATCTTGCCAAGGCAATATGATAAGCAGAAGCGGATAAGTTTTCAGCCACCTTTGAAAATTTTCCGCTTAGGATATAATCTACCCAATCAAATTCTTTTAAGATACAGGCAATATTTATCAAATGAACAAAATGGTCTTCTACAAAAAAATGATTCATTATTAAAATATCTTTTTCAATACTCATTTTATAGAGTTCGAATGCTTCTTGCACATATAATGTTTGATTTATTCTTATTTGTTGGGAAGTATAATTCAATAAATAAGTGAATATTATCAACTGGTCTTCTTTATTGATTAAAGTATGCTTTTGTTGAAAAATGCTTTTTAGTTGTTGATAATCTTTTTCTTTTTTATCCAAAATCAATTGCCAAGCTAACCAATAAAATTGATGAAAAATGGGCAAGGACGCTAGATTAGCTAAGCAATAAGCTTGAATAGTATCTGAAAATTGAATTTGATAGGTGGAACCTGCTAAAACTTGACTAGTTGCTATATCACAAGCATATTTCAACTTCATCCCTAGAAAGTATAAATCAAAAGAATCCATTGCCTCATTCAGTATGCTTTCTTTTTGATCTATTCTAGATTTTCCATCTGCATAAAAATCTAAATGTTCCCATTGCATTTGTTCATAATAGAATTGCGGAGAACTGATAGTTGGTTTTAAAGCTCTTTTTTTATCTAATAATAAATCTAGTTCATGTCGAAGCTGATATTTGGTATAAACCTTAGCTAATAAAAAATCTGATAAAAAATCATCATCCCCTAACTCGATATTCACTAAGTATTGTTTGAGGTCAAGATGTATTTGAGAAACCGATTTCATCAAGCGCCGATAATCATAATCAATTTTACCAAAGATTTTTTTAAAGGCAATTTCCTGTACTAATTTAGGAGAATCGAAAGCAGGATAATAAGAAAGTATATATTTTAAAATTAAAAATGCATCCCGATTTGAGTTGCCCTGTTGCTTATGCCAAGCTTTAAATTGTTTGACGGTAGCGGGTGGCAATTTAGCCAATAGCTTAATTAATTTGGATTTAACTAGGCTGTTTTGGTTGTCATTCTCCGAAAAATTGGAGGAATTTTCTATTGGCATAAAATCGGGTTCATTAATTATAAGTAACTAATAAACAAGCTATTAGAAAAATAATTAAAAATAATTTGTACTTATAGCTCATTTTTTAACAGGGAATTTAAGGAAAATTTGTGGCTTTTTATAACTTTCTTTCTGCCTATTTTTGGAATAGACAAAAGAAATAGATAAACCCATCTAAAATTCTAACTCGCCATGCTCTCTACTTAAAAAATAGGCTATACCCTTAAATTAGAAAAACATTTTTTCGAATGGTTAGGTAGTGAAAAGCTATCCTCTTTACGAGGTAATTTATGAGCGATTAATTGGTTAAATGCCAGTTATACAAATATAAAAGCTGTAAAAAAGAATAAGAGCTTGTTGGAGATTTGTTTTTAGCCCGAAGGATAAATTCCCAACAAGCTCTAAGCTAAGCTTTGACTATCAAACCCCAAAAAACAAAAACCTATGGGCTACCCTTCTAGCGTTGTAAAATATTGCCTTTCAAAGATTTATCTTTCC
>JAFMDF010000329.1 GCA_017857395.1 Bacteroidota bacterium
GAAAGCAAAAAAGGTATTATATTATGACTAATTATTTCTTTCTTTTTGCCTTAATAGTCCTGAGAGTTTCTCAATACTTGTATTTATCTAGTCGTTGGTACTATGGCAAATAACTCCTCCATATCAAAAATAAGCTCCGCTCCAGCCGCTTCCAAAGCAGGTGCCGTATATTCCGTAGCATAGCCAATTGTCCGAAAACCTCCTGCAACGCCTGCTTTCACGCCAAATAAACTATCTTCCACTACGATACAATCTGCTGGGGCAACTCCTAATATTTTTGCTGTATGTAAATAAATAGCAGGGTCTGGTTTCCATTTACCAAGATCCCAACAAGAATAAACATGCGGCTCAAATTTGTCTAAAAGATTAATCAAACCAAGATTAAGTCGAATTTTCGTAGGAGGGCCACTAGAAGCAACCGCAAAAGGTATAGCCAAGCTATTAATTAATTCAGGAATACTTTTAATTGGTTGGATTTCCTTCTTAAAGGCTGCGGAAGAACGCTGACGGTATTCTTGTTCAAAAGTAGCAGGTAACTTAAGGTCTCCTTTTGCTTCAATTAAAGCGGCACAGCCTGCCCAAGAATTTCCTGTAAAATTGGCTTCTACATATTCCATATCAATGTCTACGCCAATTTCTTTGGACATTTTAATCAAGACACGGGCAGTAATGGGTTCGCTATCGACTAGGACACCGTCGCAGTCGAAGATGATGCATTTTGGTTGTGATTTCATGGGCGCAAAAATAAGGAATCAACAATTAAACCGAAACCCTACTCCATGAATATTCTCCACTTTCAACGTATCATCAGGCTTTAAATATTTGCGCAAACGAGAAATAAACACATCTAAACTACGTCCTAAAAAATAATCATCTTCGCCCCATATTTTTTCTAGAATGACGGAGCGTTTAATGACTTGGTTTTTATTATCAATAAATAACTTTAGTAAGTCCGCTTCTTTTTGGGTGAGTTTTCGACCTTGGCTATTGATACTTAAAGTTAAATTTTTATGGTCAAATTCAAACTGCCCAATTTTTAACTGGGCTTTATCAAAAGCTCGGTTAACCTTTCGGCTTCGACTTAAAAAAATTTCTATTTTTAAGACCAACTCTTCTACAGAAAAAGGTTTGGTGATATAATCATCTCCCCCCAATCGCAAACCATTGATTTTATCTTCTTTTAAGGATTTTGCCGTTAGAAATATAATAGGAATATGGTCATCCCATTGTCGAATTTCTTTTGCTAAGGTAAATCCATCCATTTCGGGTAACATGACATCTAATAAACAGAGGTCAAACTCCCCATTTCTAGCAGCCTCTAATGCTGTTTGCCCATCCATGCAATGAGTAATTTGATAGCCTTTTAATTCTAAATTGTCTTTCGTGACAAAACCTAAACTTTCGTCGTCTTCTACGTATAGGATATGTGGTTTCATTGCTTGTGTAGTTATGAGATTATATGATATAGAGGCAGAAGGGTTGAAAGGTCGCTTTGTCCTACTGCTAACTGCTAGCTGCTGACTGCCCACTAAGCAACCGCCATTTATTTTTCAGCATTTCTAAAATAGTAATACCTGCTTTTTCCGCTTTGGGTATCAAAATTGACAACGTTGTCCCTTGGTCTATTTCGCTATCTAAATGAACAATCCAACCGTGCGCCTCGCAGATATTTTTAATATAAAACAACCCTAAGCCAAATCCTTTAACATCGTGGATATTACCCGTTGGTACTCGATAAAATTTTTGGAAGACCTTGTTGTGGTAGTCCTTTTTGATACCGATTCCATTATCTGTGATACTCAATTGAATAGCACCATTTTTTTGTACCGCACTCACCTCTATAAGGGGTGTTTTTTTAACGTATTTCAAGGCATTGTCTAATAAATTATGGAGTACATTGGTCAAATGATGTTTATCTGCTTTGATGACCGTTGTTCCTATTTGAATCGACCTCTTTAATTGCCCTTCTTTTTCGTGAATTTTTAATTCTACACTATTTAAAACACTATTAATCAAATCGGCTAATACCACATTTTCCATATTTAATTGGAAATTATCTTGCTCGACTCTTGCGATTTGCAACACTTTTTCTACTTGGTCATTTAGTCGCTGGTTTTGGGTTTTAATAATATCGGCATAGCGCACTAAGCGTGGATTCCCCATTACTTCGGGGGCATTCGCAAAAACATCTGCTGAAATTTTTATGGTAGAAATCGGTGTTTTAAATTCATGGGTCATATTATTAATAAAATCCTTTTGCATTTCTGACAACCGCTTTTGACGTAGAATAATCGCAATAGCATAGCCAAAAAAGAAAATAGATAACAATAAAAGTAATGTAAAAAATACAGAGCGATACATTTGCCCTAACATGTAGCTCGTTCTCGTCGGAAAACGCACGCCAAAATAATAAGTCAAACCTTCCATTTTGGGTAAATCACCCAAGGTGGTCGTTAACTCATCTGCTTCCGTTCCAATTTCACAATAATTGCCATAGACCATTTTATTACTGGTACAATCGTACACACCAAATTCAAAATCTAAAATTAATTGATGGTCTGTCAAGGCTTTATGGAGATAATATTCCAAAGTTGGCCCATGAATATGATTATTCGTATTGACCACATAATAATTGGAAGACCGTTGATTGATTAAATCTTCAAAAGCAAGGACTATACTATCTTGTTTGGCTAAGTCTTTCGCCGTTTGGAGCAAAGCAATTTTTACCGTTTGATGGAATTCATCTTCTTTTAAATTCCATGTTTGCATCACCCAATAGGATTGTATGACCAAAATGCCTACAATGGCAAGGGTTCCTAAAATGACGACACGTTTGATGATGTTGCTATCCATATTTTTGGAAGTCTGTACTTCAATTCTTTTTTTTAATTCCCATGAAATGCCATATTCGGTAAACTTTCCCCTTTTTTCAAAAACCGATTAAACCAGGAAATGACTTCTTCGTTTACTTCAGGTCTATACTGTCGAATACCGTGGTCTGCCCCTTCAAATATTTTTAAACGATAAGGAATTCTATGTTGTTCTAATTCTAGTGCTAATTTTAAAGAATGGGTCGATTTAACTCGCCAATCTGCATTTCCATGCATGATTAATAAAGGGACCTCTTTTGGAAATTTATCCGCCCAAAACACCGCCGACCTTTTCTTCAATTCGACTTCTTTATTTTCCCAATAATTAGGAATCAGTTCTGCATAAACACCAGTTTCCATATTCGGTCGGTCAATAATTGTTTTATCGCTTGGCGCACCACCGACCGCTGCGGCTTTTATTTTATCTGTTTTGGTCAAAGCTAAATAAGTCATCATCCCTCCCCTACTCCAGCCATACATGCCTATTTTAGCAGCATCTGCTTTAGGCATTTCTGCAAGTACCTCTATTAAATTCAACACATCATTAATATCTTTTCCACCAAATTCATCTTCGCCTTCACTTTTGCCGCCGCCTCGATAATTACAACCAATCACCACATAGCCTTCTTTGGCTAAAGGTGCAAATCCGCGAATAATTGGATAAGTGCTATTCCCTCCATATAAAGATAATGCCCCAAAATCTCGATTCCCGCCTCTATTAAAAATAATAGCAGGGTATTTTCCTTCTTTTTTAGGCATGGCTGCAAAAGCTTCAATCTTTAGCCCATCACTCCAATACGTTATTTCAAAAATATCAATACCTGCCAAAGAGGTTTCCTCTTCGGTATCAATTTTTACTTGGCTAATAATTTTGGCGGTTTGTGCTTGGCAGGTTGATAGTAGCACAAAATTTACACATAAAAAGAGGAAGTATCGGCTCATTTTGTCAATTTGATAGTTATTTTCCTAATGCAAATTGCTCAAAAAAGCTGGTATAAGAAAGGCTTTATTTTTGATTAACAGGGCGTTAACAAAAATGTAGGATAGTTTTTTGTAATACTCAAATTGTATCGGCGAATTCATTTGACGGGTACTGATAAATAAAAAACTTATTACATGTGACCTCAGAAAGGTCACATGTAATAAGTTTTACTCATTTTTTAACGTTCGACCTCTCTGAGGTCGGGAATAATCACTTTTGTAGCTAATTTTCTAAAAACCTGCGACCTCTCTGAGGTCATAAATAGCACAAAATTGAGACACTAAAATGCTACTCATTTTATCTGTACCCGTCAAATGAATTCGCCAATACGTTTTAATTAACTTAAATTGCGGACAATGGCTAAATTGTTATATTGTTGAGGGATTAATAGCATCAAAACCAGTTGTATTAAGCTCAAAAAACAATATAACCATAAATCAATATAGCCATTTTTAATGCTCCGCAACTTGGATTAATTATTCAATTACAGGCAATTGTTCCTGTACTCTAAACATATTCAGCTCTATTAAGGGTTGGGAAATATCCAATACTTCTCGTAACATTTTTTGCAAACTTGCAAAAGCTGTTTCTGCTATTGCTATTGCTACTTTATCACTTAAATCTGGCAATAATAACCACAATTGATTAGTCGGTGTAAAACCAAAACTAGCCTTTGCTACACCACCTTTTTGTAAATAAAGCAAACAATCTAAAGCCAATTCTTCTTGTGCTTTGGGGCTTAAGAAAGAAAGGTTCTTTTGAATCAGCCCTAGTTCTAATAAGAAACTCTGGTGTTGATTTTCTTGGACATGAACTAATTCTTGTTGTACCAGTTTTTGGAATGGGGCAAGCCCTAAAACACCTTCAGGCAAACCAATAGTTTTAGGAGCTACATAATAGCCAAATTTGGCTAGTTGTTCTCCTGCGAAGGTGATATTAAATGCGTTTATCTTTATGGTTTGTTTTCCAGTTTCAATCGTATCTATTACTACCTGCTCCAACCATTCTTCTACTACGCCTATTTCCAACAATTGAGCTACTTCTATACGCTTCGTTTCTGAAAAAAGACTATCTACAAAAGGATAAATGTAATTGATAGTGGACGCTTCTGAAAAATAAGGTTGTAAACTATTTTCTTGTCGAGTATATAAATATTGTACCGTTTTCCTTAATACATTCGACTTGACATCTCTGTTCGTCGCATCTGATGTCAGTTCCTTCATCCGAAGGTTAATCGAAGTGGCAGTTGCTGTCAACTGTGGTATTTCACTAGGCTGATACCAACCGTCCACTTGATGTTTAAGTGATTCATAAAGCGCGAGGGATGCTATAAAAACAGGTTTTAAATAAACCATTCGTTGATTCGCCGACCGAATTATTTTCAATAAGGCTTGTGCTGTTGATATATCGGTATGCCCAATAATCACCGCATCTGCTGTTGCAATTTTGATAATATCAAATTGTTCTACACTTTCTAGAAAGAAAAAACTGGCACTTTTTGTAGTAGGTGTATTAGTCATTGTTCGAGAAAACAACCGACCAATTTTAGCCAAGAAATGATTTTGAAGTGTGTAGTTCATTAGTTCGTTTTTGTTTAAAACTGGTTAAAATCTATTAGTCATAGACTTATCCATCAATAAAGTAGGTTAAATCAATTTGTCTGTTGATGATGAGATGTACTAAACAAGGTATTGTCTGAGAGGTAAATTTTATAAGTAGGTACTTTTATTTTAACAAGAAGTATGCCAGTCTGCTTGTTAGAACGTATTTAATCTATATTTACTACAAAAAACTAGTGTTTATATTGTCTGAAACTAGCAAAACGAAAAGTTGTACGGGTTTCGGGTTCAAGTTGCGGGTTATATTTTGCTATACTTTAACAGGTTAAGATTTGAAAATTTTCAAAAACTTGAGCAGCTCAAGTTATATCCCCAAATGGCTATATTGTTTTATGGTTATATTGTTGAGTAGGGTTTTATCCCTATTTTAAGCTGCAATTATTAAGCAATGTAACAATTCAACAATAAAACAATCTTCAACAGAAAGTCTATTTTTTACCCTGATGCAGTATAATACCTCAAATTGTTATGCTATCATCCAGTAATCCCGATTACTGGATGATTTGCCCTATCTCTCGTATCCATCTTAATAAAGAGTGGTAAAATGATTACTTAAAATTAGGCGGCTGTTTCCCACAACCGCTTTGTTTCAGCAATTTCCTTTTACCATTGTTAGGGCGAACGAAAAGTCGTTTTCATAATATGTAATCAACTGATAAAAGTTGAAAACTTTTGAAATATTGGTTTGAAGATGCAATCTTCAAACATCGACTACCAATTTTTTCAATGAGTTATATATTAAAATTTTTACTTTTCGTTCGCCCTTTTACCATTGTGAAGCTACTATCTACCGAATATTTTAAATTGCCATTGAAGTTGAAATTTTATTACTATTTTTTCAATTCGTAAATCCTCCTTTTTAGCCCCAAAAAAAGCTTATTTAGACAAAATCAAAATAAAACATCGTACTCATGAACTTTTGTTTATACTTTTTTGTATAAATTGGAAATAATGCTTTCTTTTGCACTATAATTAGAAAATTAAGCGAATGAGATAGGCTAAATAAATGGAGTAACAATAAGGGGTTCGAATCCCTCCTCCTCCACTATTCCCTTTCCATTTGCCTTATAACATAACCACACCAATATAATGAGCGAAGTACTTAGCGAGTCAATGCAGGTCATAGAAGACCAAACCAATAGCGATTATAAATATGGGTTTACGAGTGATGTAGAGATGGAAGAATTTCCGAAAGGATTGAACGAGGATATTATCAGACAATTGTCTGCTAAAAAAGAAGAACCTGAATTTTTATTGGCATACCGCCTAAAAGCTTTCCGTCATTGGCAAACTTTGGAAGAACCAAATTGGCCAAATGTGGATTATCCGAAAGTTAATTATCAAGACCTTTTCTATTATGCAGCTCCTAAGCAGCGGCCTAAGTTAAATAGCTTGGATGAGGCAGACCCTGAATTAATCAAGACCTTTGAGAAATTAGGCATTCCTTTGAATGAGCAAAAGGTATTGGCGGGTGTAGTAGCGGTTGATGCCGTTTTTGATAGTATTTCTGTCAAGACCACTTTTCAAGATACTTTAGCCAAACTAGGAATCATCTTTGGTTCTTTTAGTAATGCGGTAAAAAATCATCCTGAATTGGTGAAGCAATATATGGGGTCAGTAGTTCCTTATACCGATAATTATTTTGCGGCTTTAAATGCAGCCGTATTTAGTGATGGGTCTTTTACCTATATTCCAAAAGGCGTTAAATGTCCAATGGAATTATCCACTTATTTCCGTATCAATGCGGCAAATACTGGACAGTTTGAAAGAACCTTGATTATTGCAGAAGAAGGAAGTACCGTTTCTTATTTAGAAGGTTGTACTGCACCAATGCGAGATGAAAATCAATTGCACGCAGCAGTAGTTGAATTAGTCGCTAAAAAAGATGCGTCTATTAAATATTCTACCGTTCAGAATTGGTATCCTGGTGATAAAGATGGGAAAGGCGGAATTTATAACTTCGTCACCAAGCGAGGTATTTGTGAAGGAGCGAATTCTAAAATTTCTTGGACACAGGTTGAAACTGGTTCTGCGGTAACGTGGAAATATCCTTCTTGTATTTTAAAAGGAGACAATTCTGTTGGCGAATTTTACTCTGTGGCAGTCACAAATAACTACCAACAAGCGGATACGGGGACGAAGATGATTCACTTAGGAAAGAACACCAAGAGTACCATTATTTCAAAAGGTATTTCTGCTGGCAAAAGCCATAATTCTTACCGAGGTTTAGTAAAAATTGGTAAAAAAGCACATAATGCGCAAAATTTCTCCCAATGTGATTCTTTATTGATGGGCGATAGATGTGGCGCACATACGTTCCCTTATTTAGAAGTAGAAAATAGTACCGCAAGAGTCGAACACGAAGCGACGACTTCTAAAATTGGCGAAGACCAGTTATATTATTGTAAACAAAGAGGATTAAGCGAGGAAGATTCTATTAATATGATTGTGAATGGCTATTGTAAAGAGGTCTTCAATGAATTGCCAATGGAATTTGCGGTAGAAGCACAGAAGTTATTGGCGATTAGTTTGGAAGGTAGTGTAGGGTAAGTAATTTTCAAGTCATCATTTTCAATTTAACATTTTCAAATAGCTTTTTACGCTTGAAAATATTAAATTGAAAATGATGACTGAAAATAAAAAATCCTTATCACCATGAAAAAATTACTAGCTGTTCTTTTAACGCTTTATTATCTCTTCCCTTTATTTTCCCAGAACCCAATCGTCCGAGAAACACATTTTGAGCAACAAGATAACCAATGGAATAAAGTTTTCATGGTAGAACGTACTTTTGACAATCAAGGCATTTTGACAACCGAACAGCAATTATATTTTGAAACGGCTATTGAACAATGGGTGCCTCAAAATAGTAAATGGTTTGATAGGGCAGGAAATGAAGTTAGGGAAAATAGACAATATTTCGCTGGTATTGATTTAGGTTTTTTTGTCCAAGATATACGTCGAACTTTTGATAAAAACAATCAAATCTTGACAGAAGAATTTTTCCAAAAGGAAGATAAAAATAGTCAATTGATGTTGACCAATCGCAATGAATGGGAATACTTGCCTGATTGCTCTACGATTAAACGGATTTATTATCGAAATCAAGCTACCAAGGGGGAATTATCTTTTCAAGGAATTCAATTTACGCTATTTGATGAAAATTGTGAATATGTTTACCTTGTTAGTAACAATCGAGATGTGCCTGTAGAACGATTGCGCAATCAAATTCGGCTTCGCTTCGAATCACTAGAAGATGATAAAGAAAGAAGAATTGTAGAAACCTTAGCTTGTGCCAATGAATTTGGTTGTGAAGAATGGGCTTTTAAAGAACAAAAAACCTTCGATGCGGATGGGCAGTTACTTTCTTTTATTACTGGAAGTAGGGAAGGATTTAGTCGTTCGATTACCAATTTTGAATACCAACCAACACAAACGACCACTATTTTTCAAAGGTTTGCTCGATTGAATAATTTAGCTAATCAATCACTAGTTTCTCGAATTATTGCGGTTACCGATACAAGTGGGCAACTTTTATCTCGGCAAATTCACGAACCATTCTCTTTTAGTGAAACGATTAATGAATATGATGAAAAAGGGTTAATTACCCAAACGTTCTTTGAAAATAGGCAAAAAGATTCCACAGGGATTAAGACATTTAGAGATACTACTGATTACAGGTATCAGTATTACTGTGATGGTTTGATGCAATCCCAAATCGTGGATTATGGTGGTTTTAAAACTAAAATTGAATATAGTTATTTATTGCCAGCAGATTGTGGTGAGTCTACCCCCGAATTATTGCCTTTTGGCTTATTTCCCAATCCAGCCAATAATTTACTAAATCTGGTGAGTGAACAATTTGTCAATGGTGCTTTTTCTTTTTCTATAATTGACGCTTATGGCAAAGTCATTCATCAGCAACAAAATTATCGGGATAATAATCAGGTGATAGATATTAGTCCTTTTTCAAATGGGGTCTATTTCCTTCAGTTAAATAACCAAGATAAAGTAGCAACGAAATCCTTTATTATAGCAAGATGAAAAAGATTAACGTCATTGCCTTCGATGCAAATGATACGCTTTGGGTCAACAAACTGATATTTTAAATTTAGTAATGCTGAAAAAATAACTTGAACAACTATAATTCGTGGGGATAATAAATTCGTGGGGAATTTAGTACTAGATGTTCGACTTATTATCCGTTACTTAATAGAATACTAATTAGCATAGCGCGCTATGTTTTTAAGTATAGTCGGCTAACATTTATAGTTACTTAATATCACTAATTCCCTACGACCATGAAAAACATATTAACATTCTTCTTTTGTATACTCCAGCTTATTGGTTGGGGCTACCCTTCTAACGTTGTAAATAAGTTGAAGGCTAAAGAAAGCAAAAATC
>JAFMDF010000057.1 GCA_017857395.1 Bacteroidota bacterium
CGGGTAAATTTTCAGATGCTCTCAGAGCTTAATCAACCGAATTAATACACGATCAACTGGCGAATAAAAATTAACAAAAAATAAAGGATACTTCTCTAAAATTTTCCTTTCTTTGGGTGAAAATTGAAAAGTTAAATGGTTAAGTACGTTTTGTTCTTAACCATTTATCATTTATAGTTCATCATTCATCGTTCCCAAAAAATGCCACTTCACCCACAGTTAATCAAAACCGAACCGTTCACCATTCGCACTTACGAAATCGACAATCGTAAACAAGCGACTGTTCCCGCTCTAGTCAAATTAATGCACGAAGCAGCCATGCAAAATGTCATTGATTTAAATCTATCCGTTTGGGATTTAGAACCGCATCAAATTTCGTGGGTCTTAATGCGCAAAAATCTAATCATTCATCAATTGCCCAATTTAGGTGAACAAATAAAAGTGGTGACGCATTGTGCAGGATTTGAGAAATATTTCACCTACCGAGATTATAAAATATACAACCAACAAGATGAATTATTAGCCTCCGCAGCCTCCACTTGGTTGTTAATGGATACCGTCAAAAGACGCATGGCAAGAATTCCAGACTTTATACAAGCTTTGGAATGCCCGCCAGAAAATGAATGCTTACCTAGACCAAAAAATAAATTACCCAAGTTTGAAAAGGCGGACTTATCCAAGACCTTTACTGTTGGTTGGTATGATTTAGATTTTAATCAGCATTTAAATAATGTCTTTTATTTGCAATGGATTTTAGAAACGATACCAGATGAATTATTGCTCAATGGCCGCTTGAAACGGATTGATATTATTTATAAGCTAGAATGCCAATGGAAAGAGGAAGTGGTCTGTGAGACGCAGCTTGTTGCCGATGGGCATTTGTTGCATCGCTTGGTTCGGAAGTCGGATGGGAAGCAACTGAGTATGGCGGAGAGTTGGTGGAGTTAACTAACATGCTCCAAAAACTGCATCTCATACAACTCCTTATAATGCCCATTCTCTAATTTCAATAATTCCTCATGCGGTCCTAATTCTTTAATTTGTCCTTTTTCTAAAACCATAATATTATCGGCATGTCGAATGGTTGATAAACGGTGAGCGATAATGATAGAAGTCCGTTTTTCTATCAAAGTTTCTATAGCGTATTGAATAACCGATTCTGTTTCAGGGTCAATCGAAGAAGTCGCTTCATCTAAAATCAAAATATCTGGGTCAAATACTAAAGCTCGAACAAAAGAAATTAATTGCCGTTGTCCCATCGAAAGGGTCGCACCACGTTCCATCACCTCATAATCATAACCATTAGGCAGTTTCATAATAAATTCGTGTGCGCCAATCATTTTAGCTGCCTCAATAACTTGTTCCTTAGAAATAGAATTATCTCTTAAAGTAATATTTTCAAAGACGGAACCTGAGAATAAAAAGACATCTTGTAAAACAACTGCTGTGCGTTGGCGCAAAGCCAATAATTCATAATCTTTAATATTGATACCGTCAATCATAATCTTCCCCGCATTCAATTCATAAAAGCGATTGAGGATATTGATAATCGTAGATTTACCTGAACCTGTACTACCGACAATTGCCAAAGTCTCTCCAGCATTGACTTTGAAACTCAAATCTTTTAAGACATATTCTTCGTCGATATACGCAAAATCTACCTTATGGAAAGCCAAATCTCCTTTTAACCTAGTCGGCTGAATAGTCCCTTTATTTTCAATTTGTTGATTATTATCCAAAACCGTAAAAACTCTATCTGCTGCCACCAAGCCCATCTGTAGCGTGTTAAACTTATCCGCTAACATCCGCATCGGTCGGAATAACATGGACAGAAATATAGGAAAAGCAATCAACGCACCCAAAGTTACATCCCCACTAATCACCCCTCTTGCGCCATACCAAACCATTAGACCTAAAGCCGCCGCCGAAATGATTTCTACTACAGGAAAAAAGATGGCGTAATACAAGATGGCATTTAAATTAGCTTTAGTATAGGCCTTATTAATTTTCTTGAAATGCTCCATCTCAGATTGCTCCTGATTGAAGATTTGTACAATTCGCATACCCGTTATCCGTTCTTGTAAATAGGCATTCATTCGAGAAATCTGCGTTCGGACGACTTGGTAGGAAGCTTTTACTTTCTCCTTAAAAATATAAGTGGCGATAATTAAAAAAGGCATGGTTACTAAACAGACCAAAGTCAATTCAATACTCGTGTAAAACATAATTGCCAAAACGGCAAACAAGGTCAATAAATCGGCTAAAATGGTAATTACACCCTGAGAAAACACCGTATTAATCGTTTCAATATCATTAATTGTTCGAGTTGTAGAAGTGCCAATTGGGGTTGTGTCAAAGTATTTTAATTTAAGGCTAATAATTTGTTGAAAGACACTCACTCGAAGGTCTTTGATAATAGATTGACCTAACCAACTAGTTGCATAAATAAATGCATATTGTAAAACCACATTTAATACCAATAAAATAGCGATTAATACTGCAATTCTAGTCATTCCGTCAATATCATATTTGAAAATATAATCATCAACCATCACCTTAATTAAGTAGGGACGAAGCGTTGATAAAGGGGCAAGGACAACCGCTAAAATGCCTGCTGTAATAAAGATACCCTTATAAGGTTTTGCTAAGGCAATAACTCGGGTGAATAGTTCGTAATCAAATTTTTGCGGTTGTTGTTGACTCATGAAAGGATTTATATGTAATCTATGTTGCGAGTTACTTGTTGCGAATTATATACAGTTTTGCATTAATTCAGAATAAATAGTTTGATTTTTAACTGCTACTACTCAAATTTCACTAATTTCTGAACTTGCAAATCTTAAGCTACAACTTGAGTTATATGATTAAAAATTGTAAAAATAACAGTTTTTTAGGGCTAAAGTTCCGTTGGAGAAAGAAATTATTAGGAGTGGCTGATTATAGTTTAGCCAATGCACAACTCGAAACCCAAAACTTACCCAATTTCTAGTATAAAAATACTACTTTTGATTATCAAATAGATTAAACCAATTTTAATATGAAATTTAACTACTGTCCTACCTGCACTACGCCCTTGGCGATTAACGAAGAAAATTATCTCGGTTGTACCAATCGGGAATGTAGTTTTGTACATTATCAAAACCCAACACCTGTAGTAGGGGCGATTGTAGAATACAAAGATGAGACGATTGTTTTGGTACAAAATGTAGGTTGGCCTCCAACATGGTATGCTTTAGTGACTGGTTTTTTAGAAAAAAATGAACATCCAGCCGAAGCAGTCTTAAGGGAAGTGAAAGAAGAAACAGGTTTGGATGCAGAGATTGTTTCTTTTAGAGGGCATTATTCCTTTGAACGCATGAATCAAATCATTATCATTTATCATGTCAAAGCTTCTGGCCCAATCAATATTGATAAAACAGAAATTGCAGATTATAAAGTTGTACCAATCGCCAAAGCAAAGAGTTGGCCACAAGCTACAGGAATTGCTTTGCAAGAATGGTTAGTAGAACGACGAGGATACTGATACTGATGAGTGATGAGTTTCGGCGTAACAGATAACTGAAAACCTTAAGAATTAATTAACAGCATCTAGCCAATGATTAGCAGCCGCTAAGCCATTCCTTTTCGTTTTTAATTTTAGTTTTGCGGTCGAGGATTCCCATCATCAACCAATTTTTTTACTATTAACAATTTAGCATGAAAACTTTTTTTACAAGTTTACTCTTATTTTTTGCTGCCTCTGCGTTTGGTCAAACCGAAGATGTCGACACTTCTAAAGTTTATCCCGTAGCAGAATATATGCCGATGGTGTCCAATTGTGCGGCATGGGATACTACTTATCAAGTGCAGCGACAATGCTCGCAAGAAGTTTTATTAAAATTCATTTATGCCAATGTTCAATATCCTGATTCTGCTCGATTACAAGGCGTGGAAGGGACCGTTGTGATTCATTTTGTCGTCAATCCCGATAGTACCATTAGTGATGCTACCATTGTTAGAGATATTGGCGGTGGTTGTGGAGATGCAGCTTTATCCGTTATTAATGCCTTAAACCCTTTGGGCTTGAAATGGGCGCCAGGTAAACAAAAAGGAGTGCCTGTAAAAGTGGGGATAAATATGCCTGTAAAATTTAAGTTGAAGGAAATCCCTCCTTATGACATAGTAGATGGCGATACGATTTATAATACCTTCGATAAAGCACTATCATTTACTGGAGGAGATGCCGCAATGGCAGACTTTATAGGTGAAAATCTAAAATACCCTGCTGTGGGAAATGATAGTTGTTCCGTTGGTACGGTAGAAATAAAAGCCTTAATTGAAGCAGATGGCGTAGTTCGTATTCTAGAAATGAACGACTTTAGTAATTTAGGCATGGATTATCAATTTGAAGCGATTAGTGCGACTACTGCTTCGATTGGCAAATGGGATGTGGCGGAATATAAAGGTAAAAAAGTAGCTGCAGCACATTTAATTCGCATGGATTTTAAACCTACGGTTGCCACTTGTAAAGCAACTGTTTCTAGATTTGAACAAGCGCAAAAAATAGCCCTAGAAGGTAGTCAATTATATAATGAAGGGCAACAAGAAGCAGGCATTGCTAAATTGAGTGAGGCCATTGCACAATTTCCTGATAATACAGAATTTTTATTTGCTAGAGGTAATGCCTATTTAGATATGCAAAACTATCCTGGAGCTTGTGAAGATTTGACGAAAGTAAAAGAAGTTTTATTGGTCACTTGGGTGGATAATTTATTGCCTGTTATTTGTAAGCAGGCAGATAAAGAGTAGTTGATTTTTATTTATAATTGGAATTATCTACCAAAAAAATGATGCTAATTAATTGATAGTCAATAAAAGTGAATACTTCTCATCTTATATAGCTTGATTTGCGCTCCAAGTCTTAATCCGTTAACAGAGTTATAGAGCGTCAGATTAAAAATTAATATTAAGAAAATACTTAATATCTTGTCTAGCTCGTCAAATCCGTTGCCAATTGTATATATTGGTTGGCAACGGATGTAAGGCAACGGATATGATTACTTTTTTAACTGACTGTCTATAAATGAATTAATGCATTGGCATACTTTCCTTTTTCCTTTATATATTATTTTATCTTTTCTTCATCCAGATGGTAATTCTCCGATGTAAGTAATTGGCGTATCAGCATCAATGGTTTTACCCAAACTTTTTCCATAAAAGCTTACTTCAAGAGTAGCATAATGGCTTACTCCGTTGATTCATCGACTATTTTTCCATTGAAAGTATTAATTTGAGTAGCTAATTATCCAAGTAATAACAGATTAAAAATAAAGGTTAAACTACTTTTTATCAGACTTTTAATTTTATGGTTATGATATTCTTAAACCTCCTTCCCATTTCTTTGTTTAGTAGCTACAAATTACAAAAGTAAACCAACCATCTTTCAAATTATCCAACAATCCTACTACCTTTGCAAAAGGTATAATTTGTACATATATGAAGCAAGAATTAAATACGATGCCATTTACTGACGACCCAACGGCAGAAGAACGTAAAAAAGACCATATCGAATTAGCGTTTAAATCGCAGATTGGACTTGACCGATTGGATAAGCGCTTTGCTTATGAACCTTTGTTTGCGGCACATCCTGTCAAAGGTACGCCTTATGGTAGCATTCCTTTTTTTGGCAAAACCATGCAAGCGCCAGTTTGGGTATCAAGCATGACGGGCGGCACAAAAATGGCGAATACTATTAACCATAATTTAGCTAAAGTTTGTGGGGAATTTGGAATGGGCATGGGCTTAGGGTCTTGCCGAGGTTTGTTATATAGTGATGAGTATTTAAAGGATTTTGCAGTGCGGCCGTTAATTGGCGATGATTTGCCGTTGTACGCTAATTTGGGGATTGCGCAATTAGAACAATTAATCGAGCAAAATGAATTATATCGGATAACTCAATTATTGGATAAATTAGCAGCGGATGGTTTGATTATTCATATTAACCCTTTTCAAGAATGGATGCAGCCAGAAGGCGACCAATATAAAAAACCAGCTTTAGAGACTATTATAACTATTTTAGAAAAAATGGATATTAAAATAATTGTCAAAGAAGTGGGGCAAGGCATGGGTTATAAAAGTTTAAAAGCCTTATTACAATTACCTTTAGCCGCAGTAGATTTTGCAGCAAGTGGCGGCACTAACTTTTCGATGGTCGAATTATTAAGAAGTGATGAGACCAAACAAGCAGCTTATAATAATTTAGCACATGTTGGGCATTCGGCAGATGAAATGGTCGATTTATGTAATCAAATTAAAGCAGAATTAGGTAATAAAGTGCTTTGTCAGCAATTGATTATTTCTGGTGGCGTACAAGATTTTTTGGATGGCTATTATTTGATTGAGAAAGCTAATTTTGCTGCTATTTACGGACAAGCTTCTGGTTTTCTAAAGTATGCACAAGGTGATTATGAAACGCTTTATCAACATGTGGAACGACAGATTGAAGGATTGAAATTAGCAAAGGCTTTTTTGACGGTTAAATAATTTGATACTACAATAATCTAAAAATAGCATACGACTCAGGAGCGTCGTGTTACTTGTCTATCGCAATGGTAACACGACGCTCCTGAGTCGTATGCTTATATATAATCCATCTATAGTTTTCATCGTAGAACCAATAATTTAAAAAATACAAATACACGTCTCTATAGGACGCAGAAAGGTAATAAAATAAACGATTTGGAAAATAAGACATCACAACAACGAACTATCTCTGGCTTTTCTAAACTATCCAAAAGAGGGAAAATAAAATGGATTGTGCAAAATTTCTTTAAAGACCCTGAAGTGGTCGCTAAGGAATTAAAAAGCTACTGGTTAAGCAATGAAGACCAGCAAAAAATAATTGATGGGTTTAGTGAAAATACGATTAGTAATTTTTATTTGCCTTACGGAGTAGCGCCTAATTTTAAGATTAATGACGAAACGTATGTGATTCCGATGGTCACCGAAGAAAGTTCGGTAGTGGCTGCAGTTTCTAAAGCAGCCAAATTTTGGATGAGTCGAGGTGGCTTTAAAGCCGAAATATTGGGCACTAAAAAAGTGGGACAATTACATTTCTCTTGGAATGGCGATGTCGAAAAATTAAAACAAGTATTTACCGAATTAACGACTCAATTAAAAACAGCCGCCCAATCTATTACCGCCAATATGGAAAAAAGAGGCGGTGGTATTCAAGAAATAGAACTCGTTGATTTTACGGATGTCGAACCAAACTATTACCAATTACGCTGTAACTTCGAGACTTGCGATTCAATGGGCGCTAATTTTATTAATTCCTGTTTAGAATCTTTTGGTCAGACGTTAATTCAATTTATTGCCACAAATCCTATTTTTTCAGCAGCCGAAAAAGAAGTAGTGATTATCATGGCAATTTTGTCTAATTATACACCAGAATGTGTCGTGCGCGCTTCCGTAGAATGCCCAATCTCAGACTTAGGACAGTTTGGAGAAATAGATGCGGAAACCTTTGCTTTCAAATTTTACAAAGCCATTCGCATTGCCGAAATCGACCCTTATCGGGCAACCACTAATAATAAAGGAATTTTTAATGGCATTGATGCAGTCGTACTAGCAACAGGCAATGATTTTCGAGCCATCGAAGCAGGTGGACATACTTATGCCGCTAAAGATGGACAATACCGTAGTTTAAGCCATTGTACTATCGAGCATGGAATTTTTAAATTTTGGCTAGATGTGCCATTGGCTTTAGGAACAGTAGGAGGTTTAACTAGTTTGCATCCTGTTGCTAAACGGTCTTTAGAATTATTAGGCAATCCATCAGCACAAAACTTGATGGAAATTATTGGGGTAACTGGTTTAGCACAAAATTTTGCAGCCGTCCGTTCTTTAGTAACCACGGGTATCCAAAAAGGGCACATGAAAATGCACTTAATTAATATTTTAAATCAATTAGAAGCATCGGAAAAAGAGATAAAAGAAGCGGTGCTTTATTTTAAAGATAGGGTGGTTTCTTTTTCTGCTGTTCGAGAGTTTATACAGGTATTTAGAGAGGGGAAGCATCAGAGTCACCTGGCATACTAATGTAACAACTGATCGCAGTTTTCCTTTACGAAAAAACGCTGTTACTGCATAATTGTTTTACCTTAAAAAATAACCTCTGTTGCGCCCCAACCATACCGAGGGTGATACTCGTTTTTAAAAGTTTTCACTTCGGGCATTTGAATTAATCGACTAGCAATCATATTTTTCAACTTACCTTTCCCAATTCCATGAATGACATAAATTCTAGGCACACCTAATCGAATTGCTTTATCCATATATTGCTCAAAATGGTTGAGTTGCAATTGCAATTTTTCAGAGCTAGACATCTTTCCTTTTCGGCTCGGTAAATTTTCAATATGTAAATCTATTTCTCCTTTGAAATTGGCGTATTCTTCTACATCGTGTACATTATATTTTTGATTCCCAGATTTTTGATATTGGACGGGGCGCACATTCTTTTGCGTATACGATTTTAAATCATCTTCTTTATTCGCCTTCTTTGAGACAAGGTTATCAAATAAAACATACAAATGCACGGCACGGTCTAATAAGGGCGCAATTTTGATTTTTTTAAAAAACTGCTTGGCTTTTATTTTAAGCGTTTTTTGTTGTTTGTTTCCAGTGCCAGCCGTCGTTACTTCCCAGCATTCTATTTCATAAGTCGGTGTATCATTTAGTTGGTCAAATAATACATCCGCTAATTGATAAGAAGAATGAGCAGTTAACTTACCATGTGTCTTTCTAGTAGACTCATTAGGTAAATTGCGTTGACTGCTAAAAATAAATTCAGAAGTCGTATCATTTAACAAAAAAACTTGATAATGGGTGGTTAGCCCTTCTATATCATATTTTGGGTCGAATGCTAGTTGTATACCTTGACTTTTGAAAGCAGTATAATTATCAGTGGATGCTGGGGGGGCATATTGAACCACCTTTTCGCTAATAGTAGCTGCTGGAGCGGCACTAGTTTTAACTTTGGCTACGGGCGCTTGATAATCTTGTTCTCGAATCAGGTCTTCTTCAAAGATAGGAATTTCCATCTCTTGCGCAGGTATCCATACATTGAGCATTCCATCTGCTAACATTTTGGTGACCTCACCGTGGTCGCCTGTGTGCTTGAGCCTAACTTTTGTTCCTATAGCAAAGAGCATGGATTTTTGGTTATTGTTATTTATAAATTTACTTTGTACGTAAAGGGTAAAGTTAGATATAATGGAGTAGAACTTTTGGAAATTTATTTTAAAAGGGGTAATATTAGGTGTTTGGTGGTGATTTGGCTAGACGGAATATAATGTGTAGCTAGAAATTAGCTGCCATGAAAAAAAACTACGACATCCAATATATGTAGGAAATAATCAGCTTGATACTCAATATGAGGGCTAATCTTGAAAGAAAGAACTAAAAATAATGGAAGATGCAACCTTGCTAAATATTGGAATGATAAATTGGGTTTTAGGACTCGTTTTTATGATGCTTTCAAATACTTCAGGTCTAATCAAGAAAACAGATTATAAACGCACAGGATGGAGAAAATATAAAATAGGTTATTCTATTAATGAGATTAAAAAAGTTATTGGATTAGTTGATGACAAGGAATTAAAAGATAAGTTGACGAGAAAGATCACATATCGAAAGTTTTCAATATTCCTATTGATTTCTACTCCAGTTTTAGTAGCTATTGCTAGTTTATAGAAAGAAAATTAAAGTAATGAAAAAATAACATTAATACTGTTTCTCATAAGTCTTGGAATTTTTAGGTGGCTATGAATTGGGGTATATAACGGTGATGAATTTCCAGAAGATTATTTGTTCTTAAAACACAAACCAACTTGGAAATGGAGGTTTTACTCACCAATAGGAATGAGTGATTTAAAATTAGAAAATCTAACTTTTGAGAAACAAAAGAAGGAATTATTATTTAAAGAATTTGTGAAAAATAGAGGATTAAGTAGATGAAAAGATAACAGCCTAAAATACATTGAAATATAAGCCAACTTGAATATCACCGCACCAAAGTAAAATCCCCAGAAAAGACCTCAACCAACCCATCAATAAACTCCACCTCCGCAAAATAAATAAACACATCTGTAGATAATTTTTGCCGCTCAAATTCTCCATCCCAACCAACATTATCGGTTAAAGAAAAATTCTGCCGCTCAAAGACTCTCGAACCATTTCGTGCATAAATTTCAAAGCGAACAATTCGATTAATGTTTTCGCCACCGAACAAACCTAAAATATCATTTTTACCATCACCATTTGGAGAAAAAACATTCGGAACAAAAAGATTACGTGCTTGTAAAACGGAAACAGTAAGCGCATCTTCTGCGGTACAGCCTGTTACTTCATCGGTCACCCTAACGGTGTAATTAGCCGTACTAAGTGGCCTTGCACTTACCGTTGCACAATCTAAACAACTTAGAGAATCAGTACTAAACCATTCAAAAATAACTTGTCTGTTAGCGGTTGCTTTTAAGTCGATGGTATTGCCTAAATTAATGGTTTGGTCTTCGCCTAAATTGACGGTAACTTCTGGCGGATTATTGATAATAATTTGGTCAAATGTTTTTTCACAACCATTATCATCCTGCATAACTAGCGCATAAGTTCCAGCTTGTAAATTGTCGATTTCTGAAGTGTTAGTAAAATTTTGATTATTGAGGGCATACCGATAAGGCGCAGTACCGCCGATTGGATTCGTGATGGCAATTAATCCACTATTTTCTCCACCAGGGCAAGTCACATCTTGCGTATTAATAGTAGCATCAATAGGTGTTGGTGCTACTAAAGTAACTCTTGCTTCATCAATACAGCCATTTTTATCTCGAACGGTTAAGTTATACTCTCCAGCAGATAAATTTTCGATGAAAGGAAGCACTGAACTTGTATTCCATATATATTCATAATTACCTGTTCCGCCCGTTGTAATATCGGTTAAAACGCCATTTCTATCCCCCCCACAAGCGATGGCTTCTGTGATTTCTATACCTGCCATTAATTGATCAGGCTCGGTAATCTCTATACTAGCAGCACCTGTACAACCGCTTGTATTGGTGAGTCGAACTTCATGTAATCCTGCGGTTAAATTAGTAGCTGTTTCCGTCGTTTCTCCATTATCCCAAATAATAGTAGCGAGTGGTTCATTCGTGGTTATTGTCGCCTGACCATTGGCTTCTCCAAAACATTCGGCTGCTTGCACTTCGGAGAATTCAATAGAGAGAGCGGCTGGTTGAATAATGGAAAATTGGGCAGAATCTTGGCAATTATTTTCGTCTGTTACTGTCAAATTATAAAGCCCTGCACAAAGATTCGTTGGGTTTTGTATATTTTCTAAGGCATTATCCCAAGCAAAACTAAGATTGCCTGTACCGCCAACTGCTATTACTTCAATTTGACCATCACAAGTTTCAAAACAACTAGCATTGGTTTTATTTACTAATGAAATACCAATTAAAGGCGGTGCTAAAATTTGAGCCACATAATTTTGGGCATCTTCTGCATTACTTACAAAAATATTATAATTACCAGCAGGTAAATTCTCGATTAAAATAGTAGAATCATTTTCAGTAATTACCCCTAATGCAATAATCGAAGGATTTTCAATTCCTTGTAATCGATATTGATAAGGTGGTTTTCCCAATCTGACGACTAATTCAACTTGACCAGAAGCATCGGTTGCACAATTAAGCATACTCTCCATAACTTCTGCTGCAATAGGGATTGGAAATTCCATAACAAAACAAGTATCTATGGTACAACCCGCATTATTATCTGTAATCGTTAAACAATAAGATTCGCCACCTACTAAGTTATTTGCGACTTGATTCGTTTGACCACTGGACCATGCAAAACTGTAATCACCTGTTCCAAATTGCGCACTAGCGACCATTACGCCACCAGTCTCTCCTTCTCCTCTTGCCAAATTGCCTATCCTTAAGTCTAAATCTAAGGCTTCTACTACTCGCAGGTTCGTTTCGACAATCACTGCACAATCATCTGGGGTAACTATGGTGTCTAGATAAGTCCCTGCATTCACATATACCTTATTACCAACGGTTATCATTTCTCCTCGACAGATAATGGCATCTTCCTGTATAGGCTCGGGATAACCTCTTTCTGCTACTACTACAGAAAAATTCCCCGTTGGATCGGCGGTTTGTCCGTCAACCATAATATAATAGGTTAATTTAGGATTGAGACATTCTAAACTTAAAAAAATAGTACTAGGATCACTTGAATTATTTTGCGTTGGTACTTCCGTTAAAGGCGCATCACATTGATTGCTTTCGCTAAAAAAAATAGCGACTTCTGGTTGGATTGGATCTTCACCTATAGGAGGAGGCAATTCGCTATTGACATTGATAAAGACGCGTCGAGATTCACTTGGCGTAAATTTAAACCAAACTGAATTATCGGTTGCAAAACCAGTCGTGGGATCATCTATGCTCGTGGCGCAATTATTATTGTAAGTATCATCAATTGTTCCACTTGTAGAAACGGGTAAGGTGATGGCATTGCAAATATGGTCATTCGGTGCAATACCTCTATTGGTCGCATCTTCGCTAACGGAGATGCGAAAAGTAACCGAGCCACTAGATTCTAATGGAATATTATTTGGGGTGATGATAAAATTGGATTCATCTAAAGTATAGGTAATATCTATTCCAGGGGCAGGTAAAATAAATTCACCACAAATGACTTCTAAACAACCTTTATCATTAGCAGAAGCGTCAATGGCGCAAGGATTACTAAATAATCCACCGATGTCATTATCAAAAGACCATAAGCAAACAAACAACTCGCCTCCGTTTAAATCGCTTAAGCAATCGACTGTAGTACTAAAATGTACCACATTTTCATTGGGATAGGCAATCAGGTTAGAACAATTATTGTCGTAAAATCGAACAGGGTCATTTTCCACGGCAACTCCCCAAGTTGGGTCGGCAACAGACACGTTATCCGTACAAGTAGTGGTCGATTCACCCGTTAGCACTGTTAGTTCTACTGTAAATTGTGCAGCTAGCGGACTAATAGAGATTAAGAATATCAGACACAAATAAGAAAGCCTAAATGACAAATGTGATATGTACTTCATTAACAGTTAGTTAAGTCGGTTTTTGTAAAATAATAACGGTTAATCTTGGAACGATTTTGCAACCGTTCAAATTTTGTTAACCATTGATAAACAACGTTTTCTATTTAAAAAAGAGGTGTTTTGCTAGTCTTTTCCACTTTTTACAGGAGGTTTAAGATATTTTTAACTTTGGAAAAGCAACAGGGGGAGTGAGTAGGTTAAAGGATGGAAGTCATAAGAATCTGGAATATCCAACTTTCTGCTTAAAATTGCAATATAAATAAGTACTCGATTTGTTTTTTATTAAAATTTGTAGGATAGTAATCCTTTTAGGCCAATTTTTAATGATTTCATTGCCTTTCTATCCAGCAACCTTCTTACCTTGTGACCTTTCAACCTTTCAACCTTTTAACCTTGATTAAAAACATGAATCAAAAAATCCGCAAACAATTCCCTAGCCTAGCCCGCATTTCTAATGACCAACCTTTTACTTTTTTAGATGGCCCAGCGGGTACACAAGTTCCCAATTATGTGATTGATGCCATTTCTGATTATTATAAAACCTCTAATTCTAATGCACATGGGCATTTTGCTTTAACCCATGAAACGGATGAAATAGTCGAAAGTACGAGGGCAAAAGTAGCGACTTTTTTAGGAGCGGAAGGTGGACATACCATTTCTTTTGGGCAAAACATGACGACCCTTAATTTTGCATTAAGTAGCGCTATTTCTGGAAGCCTACAAGCGGGAGATGAAGTTGTCATTACGCAATTGGACCATGAATCCAATCGAGCGCCTTGGTTAGCTTTGCGAGCCAATGGTATCATTATAAGAGAAGTAAAATTAAAAACAGATGGAACATTAGATTATAAAGATTTTGAGAATAAAATCAATGAAAGAACTCGGTTAGTCGCAATGGGTTGGGCGGCGAATATTTTTGGTACGATTAACGATGTGGTGAGCGTACGCAAAATGACACATGCCGTTGGTGCTTGGTTATTATTAGATGCGGTTCATTATGCACCGCATTTGTCCATAGATGTGCAAGCCATTGGTTGTGATTTTTTACTTTGTTCTGCTTATAAATTTTATGGTCCGCACGTTGGTTTGTTATATTGCAAGCCTGGCTTATTAGACCGTTTGCAACCCTATCGATTAAGAACAGCTTATCAACATGCGCCTTATAGCATTGAGACAGGGACACTCAATCATGCAGCTATTGCAGGGGTAAAAGCGTCGATTGAATTTATGGAAACTTTTGGTAAAGGAAAAACCGAAAGAGCTAGATTAGTGAGTGCTGTGAATAAAATTCATCAACATGAAATTGGTTTAGCACAACAATTGTATGATGGACTAGCGGCGATGAAAAAAGTGAAATTATATGGCCCACCAATGGATACGACTGAACGAGCGCCGACCTTATCTTTTTTGCATAAAAAGAAATCTTCCACAGAAATAGGTAAGTATTTAGGCAAACATAATATTTGTACTTGGTCTGGTCATTTTTATGCCATAAAATCGACGGAAGTTTTAGGATTAGCGGAAAAAGGAGGCGTGACTAGAATGGGGATTTCGGTATATAATGTAGCAGCAGATATAGATAGAACTTTGGAAATTATGCAACAATTAGGCTAATTTATGGCGGAACAGCTTATTAGTATATTAATGCCCGTTAAAAACACGGCTATTTTTTTGCCTGATTGTTTGAACTCCATCTTACAACAGACAGAAAAAAATTGGGAATTAATTGCAGTCAATGACCATTCTACGGATGACTCTTTGGAAATTTTGGAAGCACTTGCTCAAAAGGATGCGAGGATAAAGGTTTTTACCAATACAGGAGATGGAATTATTGATGCTTTACAATTAGCTTATGAAAATAGTCAAGGGCGGTTGATTACTCGGATGGATTCGGATGATATCATGTTACCTGAAAAATTAGCGGTTTTAAAAAAACAATTAATTACTCATAGTAAAGGGCATTTAGCCACAGGATTAGTACAATACTTTTCAGCAGACGGAGTAGGAGAGGGCTATCAAAAATATCAAGATTGGTTAAATGGGTTAACGATGAAAGGCGCTAACTTTCAAGATTTGTATAAGGAATGTGTGATTCCATCCCCTTGTTGGATGGTTTACCGAACAGATTTAGAAAAATGTGCTGCTTTTCGCCCGAATCGCTATCCAGAAGATTATGATTTATGTTTTCGCTTTTATGAAAATGGCTTAAAAATAATTCCAAATGACCAAGTTTTACACCAATGGAGAGATTATCCCAATCGCACTTCTCGCACCGATAAAAATTATGCAGATAACCGTTTTTTAGCCATTAAAGTGCATTATTTTTTAAAATTAGAAATGGATAAAACCCGCCCTTTAGTGATTTGGGGCGCTGGTAGAAAAGGAAAATTAATCGCTCGGCAATTAATCGAATACAAAATTGATTTTCAATGGGTCTGTAATAATGAAAGGAAAATTGGTAGAGATATTTATGGGCAAATCTTACTGCCTTTTAATGCGATTAAAAAAATGAGTCAGCCTCAATTAATTATTTCTGTAGCGGGGAACTTACAACAAAAGGAGATTTTATATTATTTACTAAAAGAACAGTTTCAAGGCGGGGAAGATTATTTCTTTTTTTGTTGATTTTAGTAATGGATAAAAATAAGTTGTACAAGTTGCATTTGATTTTTCACGGATTTAATGATGCCACGGATATTAGATGAATAGTTTATTTTTGTTGTAGTACTTACTTGTCTCTAATCTACTGAATAAAATGTCTCCACTGCTTCAAATTCAATAATTAAAAGAGCAATCATTTATTAAAAAATTAGTATTTATATACTAATTTTGAAAAAAGTAATAAATTAGCCATTATTTCAATTTCAATAATACTCAATTTGTAGAAGCGAATGAATTTGACCTGTACAGATAAAATGAGTAGCATTTTAGTATCTCAATTTTGTGTTATTTCTGACCTCAGAGAGGTCGCATATCTTTAGAAAATTAGCTACAAAAGTGACGACTCACGACCTCAGAGAGGTCGAATATTAAAAACGAACGAAATTTACTAGATGCGACCTCTCTGAGGTCATTCGATAGTATAACTTTTAAGCCTTTTATTTATCTGTACAGGTCTAATGAATTCGCTGATACATTTTAAACCTAATCAAAAAATGGAATTTTTAACCACACCTGATTCAAGATTTGACAATTTACCAGATTATTCTTTTGCGCCAAATTACCTCGAAGTAGGGGATGGTCTGAAAATGCATTATGTGGATGAAGGGCCAAAAGATGGA
This sequence comes from Bacteroidota bacterium, assembly GCA_017857395.1. Lineage (GTDB taxonomy): Bacteria > Bacteroidota > Bacteroidia > Chitinophagales > Saprospiraceae > JAFMDF01. Next base: position 16,417 of record JAFMDF010000057.1, read on the forward strand.
GAAATTGTCTTGTTACTACATGGCGAACCTAGTTGGTCTTATTTATATAGAGAAATGATTCCTGTTTTTGTAGCAGCAGGTTATCGAACGATTGCTCCTGATTTGATTGGTTTTGGGAAATCATCTAAACCTACGCAAACGGCTGATTATACTTACCAAAAACATATTGATTGGACAAAATCATTGGTCCATCAATTGGATTTGCAAGGGGTTAATTTATTTTGCCAAGATTGGGGTGGATTAATTGGGTTAAGGATTTTAGCAGAAGAACCAGAAAGGTTTAGTCGAGGCGTTGTCGGTAATTCAGGATTGCCTACAGGCGAACATGGTGCGAATGAAGCCTTTAAAAAGTGGCAACATTTTTCTCAAACAGTGCCTGTCTTTCCTGTTGGTTCAATGATTCAACGAGCAACGGTAGTAGAATTAACGGAAGCAGAAATAGCGGCGTATGATGCGCCTTTTCCCGATGAGACCTATAAAGCGGGTGCTAGAATTTTCCCTGCCTTAGTGCCTACAACTCCAGATAATCCAGAAACTGCTAATAATAAAAAAGCATGGGCTTCTTTAATGAAGTTTGATAAGCCATTTTTGACTTTATTTTCTGATAGTGACCCGATTACTAAAGGTGGAGAAAGAGTCTTACAGAAATTAATACCGGGCACTAAAGGTCAAAAACATACCATTATCGAAGGTGGTGGACATTTTTTACAAGATGATAAAGGGGAAGAAATTGCTACTTTGATGATTGAGTTTATGCAGACGACTTAGGAAATGATGAACTATAAATGATGAACGATGAATTGGTGCACCATAAAAAAACATACAAAAAGCTGTGTTAGATAGCTGAAAGAAATGGAATTAATAAGAACATAGATATTGACTTTATTTACAAATTGTAGTATCCGTTGTTTTCATTCATCTGTTGGTTATATAAAAGGCTTTAACCAACAGATGAATGAAGACAACGGATATTTATGACTTGATACTAGAAAATAGTCTCTTTTAAAATACTATCTCGCATACCGCCACCGTCTCCAATAATTATAGCCTAAACCAAATAAAAGTAATAAAAGTAATGGCATTAAAATATTAATGATTTGCCATTTAGTTTCCTCTTCCTCTGCTTTCTGTTCATTCAATAAACGCAATTTAACTTCTTTAGAACGAGCCGCAATCACGCCATTATCATCGACCATATATTCGATGGCATTGATTAAGAAATCCTTATTAGCGAAAGTATGTTTAACGTAGCGATTAAAACCTAATCGTCCATATCGACCCTGTGCTGGATCCGCATAATTGCTAATAATATCACCATCTGCTACAACTAACATTTTCGTAGGCTCACTCCTCGTTTTGTAGTCAAAACCAAGTTGTTTGTAAACTGCTAGAAAATCCCCTTTTGGTCTATTTTCATACAAAGACGGGAATTCTCCTTCCAATAAAATTCCTAAAGGTTGAAAAGATTTATTATAAGTGGCTAAATCAGGTTTCGTTTTGAGTATTTCAAAACTTAACCGCATTGGAAATAATTGTACTTTACTTCTTTCAGAAGTGGTTAGTAAAAAGGTTTTTTCTACAGGTGTTTTGGTGCGAAAAGAATCGAGCGTATTGGCAAATAATAAATTGACAGGGCCTAGACTTTTAGTAATCGGATGATTTTGATTGGGAATAGACATTAAATGGTAAGGCCAAGGAAATAATTGCGGAGTACCTCGTTCATCAATGATTTGTGGAATTTGAGTACTCCGTAAATCCATGGCTAAACTATTATTAAATTTAACCCCATAATTAAACAATAAATTATCTAAATTAAAAAGGTCGGAAGTATAGGAATAAGGTGCATAAGCCCCTGCACGCCCAATACTATCTAAGTTTACATTCATGGCATCTATTAACCAGATTACCTTCCCTCCATTCATCACATATTGGTCAATTTTAAACTTATCTTTCTCACTAAAAGAAGTGGTTGGTTTCGCTACAATTAATACAGAAATACCAGCATTAATTTGTACCAAACTATCTAATATCAAATCGCCAACATCATAAAATGCACTCAACTCATTCCGAATATCTTGGGTATTTGCGTAAGGTAATTCTCCATGACTAGTTGTAAACGCAATAACTGGTTTTCGAGAAGTTTGTAATTTCTGAATCGCATTCGATAATTTATATTCTAATAAACCAACATTATTATTTAATGCTTCGTGAGAAGACATGCCTGGGATATCTTCACCCACCAAATCAACTGGAATACTTCTGCCTTTATACGTCAAGACGGCATAGGGATAAAAGCGAACTGTTTTTTGTTCTTTGCCACCTCGAATTCTAAGATTTTTAGCCCTTAATCCATCATTCTGTAATTGCTTGATTCGGTTATTTTTTTCTTCAACAGGTAAATTATTCGGAATTGGGTCTGCAAATTCATATTCAATATATCCTGAGATACTCCGAAAATCATCTAATATTTCTCTAGTTGCTTTTTGCAAACGTTTAAACCCTGCTGGAAATTCGCCTTCCAAAAGCACATTGACATACACCACATCATCCAAATTTTGTAATAAATTTTGGGTCGGTTGCGTCAAAGTATAGCGCTTTTCTTCAGTCAAATCCAAGTATCCATAAAAATGATTACCGATGATATTTAACCCAATCGCAATGCCGATAACTAAGACTAAATTTAAAATTGATTGCTTCATATTTTTTATAAGAATAGAGATGCGAGCGTAGAGAATAGAGGCTTATGATTTGCTAAATTTTCAAAATTTAGTAAATCTCTACCCCCTTCATTTTTAGGGAAAATTAAGATTTACTAAATCTGCTAGATTTAGCAAATCACCACTTACGACTTTCTAATGCCACTTGGCTACCCATTAAAAAGACGCCAATAACTGATATAAAATAAATCAAATCTCGACTATCCAAGACGCCTCGACTAATTGATATATAATGATAATCAATGCCAATCATCTGTACAATATCATCTGTTTTTCCTAGAAAAATGGGTAATCGACTTAAATAATCAAAGCCCCAATAGAAAAGGAAGCAGAAAAACAAGGCCAGTATAAAAGCAATGATTTGGTTATCCGTAATGGAAGAGGCCAATAAGCCAATGGCTACAAAAGTGCCACCCAATAAAACCAAGCCAATATAAGACCCCGCAATGGCGCCTGCATCTAAATTCCCTTTTGGGGAACCCAATTCATGCATCGTATAATAATAGAGTAAGGTTGGTAAAAGTGCAAAAATCAGCAATAGCCAACAAGCAAAGAATTTACCCAATACAATTTCCCAATCTCGCAAAGGACGAGTGACTAATAATTCAATCGTTCCTGTCTGTTTTTCTTCCGCAAAAGAGCGCATCGTAATAGCTGGAATTAAAAACAAAAATATTAAAGGGGCTATTTCAAAGAGGGCATCCAAAGAAGCGACTTCATATTTTAATAGACTGTAATCTGGAAAGACCCACAACATTAAGCCCATGAAAATCAGGAAAACGCCTATCACAATATAGCCGATAAGAGAACTGAAAAAGGTATTAATTTCTTTATAAAAGATGCTTAGCATTTAGTAGTTGATTGATTGTAAAGAGTAGACTATTAAATATTTGAGAAGTCAGAAGTCAGACCGTTTATTTCATAAACTGTCAGAAGTCAGATGATTAAAGATTGTTGCTGGAAATTAAGTATCCTTACAAGTTAAATCTGACTTCTGACAGTAAATTTTAATTTACGGTCTGACTTCTGACCTCTCTTCCACTATTGGTTGATTGGTAGATTTACCGAGTGTTTGTCATTATATAATAACAGCGCATCAAATAATTTATCTTCTGATCGAACTGGGCCAAGACTCTTTAATGCTTGGATGATATCGGGTTCTTCTACTATCCATTCTAGTAAATTTTGATAATTAAAGTCAGCAACTTCACCTGTAGCAAATCGAAGCATCTTCTCTTTAATTACAGGTAGTTTTCGCATTGCTTTTCCTGTACGAAAAGGTTTACCAATTAAAGGGTTATAAGCCTTAAAAGTTACTTCTTTTTCTTCAATGTCATCATAGGCATAATAGCAAATACTTCCCCTTACTTCCATAGAAGCAAAAACTTTTAAATTATGTGCAGGTAAATTTGGAGAAGTTTTGACATAAGGAATTCCTCGAATCACGACACCCCAAATTTCATCTAAATTTAATTTTTTGCCCGTTCCTTTTAAGCGAATGTACTCTACTTTTGCTTGTTTGGTCTTTTCATTAATGAAAAAATTACCGTCTATCATATTACCTGTATGCGTTGGTCTATTTTGTTGAAATGCTTCAAAGGTTTGATAGACTCCATTTTCAAAACGGAAGGATTGGGTTAATTGATTTTGAGCGTTTACGGCAAAAGATAGCCAGCATAAAATGAATGCTATGGGAAAGGTATTTATTAGGGTTAATTTAGATTTGCTAAATTTTAAAAATTTAGCAAATCTTAGCGAAAAATCTATTCCATTTGCGAAATCTCCTCCCGAAAGCTTTCGGGATAGTAAATCTTTAAAACATCCCACATATCGCAGATTTAAAAAGTAAGTCTTATTCATCATTTATGTCTTATAATTTATAACTCATCATTCATCACTCACCACTATAATCACTATTTTGTCAATTCTTGAAATACATCTTCTACACTATATTGTTCCTTCTTCATTTCTAACAAGGTCAAATCATTCGCAACTGCAAAGTTGAAGATATCGCCTCTAATATCCTTATTTTTTTCAGAAATAAACTGCCAACGTCCATTTCCTAAAGATTTGATTGTTTTGACCTGTTCAATTTTAGTTAATTGTTTTTGCAAAATTTGCTGGGCGAATTCTACGGTAATAACCGTTTCTCCCGTTACTTTTTGCTGCAAGGTCTCAATCGTATCATTGGCAACCATTTCTCCTTTATTAATAATAATCACTCTATCGCAAAGGGCTTGGACTTCTTGCATAATATGGGTCGAAAAAATAACCGTTTTTTCTTGCCCTAATTCTTTAATCAATCGCCGAATTTCTATCAATTGATTGGGGTCTAAACCAGAAGTCGGTTCATCCAAAATCAATACTTCTGGGTCGTGCAACATCGCTTGTGCCAAGCCAACTCTTTGTCGGTATCCTTTGGATAAAGAACCAATGATTTTATTTTGTTCTCTTTGCAAGCCCGTTCGTTCTATCATTTCTGCTACTCGCTGCCGCTTATTCTTGACCTTATGTAAACCTGCTACAAAAGATAAATATTCTTTGACATATAAATCTTTGTAAAGCGGATTATGTTCTGGCAAATAGCCAATTCTTGCTCGAACTGCCAAAGGGTCGGTGACCACATCATACCCACAAACTTGTGCTTTACCTTCGGATTGAGGGATAAAACAAGTAATAATTTTCATAGTCGTTGTTTTCCCTGCGCCATTAGGCCCTAGAAAACCTAGTACTTCTCCTTTTTTAGCTTCAAAACTAATATTATTAACGGCTTTTTGTTGACCGTATATTTTTGTTAAATTTTGGACGATTACAGACATTGATATTAAATGATGAACGATGAATGATGAACGATAAATTTGTTAGGGCACTCAAACTAAACGTGATAGTGCCCACAAAATTATAAAAAGATAATGGATTACTGCCTCCTAAAGACAAAAACGATTTTTATATAAAGAGTTCTTCAACATTTTATACCTTTGTTCTACCTAAAAAAAAGAAATGAAACGAAAAGAAGCGATAATAAAAATTGCTGAATTAAAAATTAGTAATTTGAATAAACATGAAAGAGCGGGATATTTAATAGGATTGTGGAGTATTGACAAAGCGGACGAAGAATTTCACTCGCTACCAGATGCGCTAAAAAAAGAAATGGAAGAAAATGAAGAATATGGAAATCCAGCAAATAAAAAATATAACCCATTAATTTTAAAAGCGCTAATTTATAAATTCAAAGGAGTAAGAAATGAATATATAGAAAGAGTATTTAACCAACTTACAAATAGGGAAGTATTGGTAAAAGAAGAAATTGAAAAATTTGAGAGCTGTCCTTGTTGCGGATACAAAACACTTGAAGAAAGAAACGCTTGGAATATTTGTAAAGTTTGTTATTGGGAAGATGATGGAATTGAAGATTTAGATGTCCGAAGTGGACCAAATCGTATGACACTTAGAAAAGCAAAAGAAAATTATAAAGAATTTGGAGCTTGTGAAAAAAGATTCATTCAACATACAGAGAAAGAACCAGATTTAAAATTTGAAAAATAATGGAGGGTTTTCCTCTCCTTCCCTTATTAACTCATTGACTTATAACCTCATTCCTCCATTACTTAACCCTAGTACTTCAAATTATGCCTAATCAGTACCTTAAATTTCTTCTCCTTTTTTTACTACTTACGTGCACCACAGCAATTACCGCACAAGTAAGTATTTCCAAAGCATGGATAGACACCACCATTTTAGAAACCTTTGAATACCGCTGTATTGGGCCAACTAGAGGTGGACGAGTAACGGCAGTAGCAGGCGTTGCTACCAAACCATCGACTTATTACATGGGCGCAACAGGTGGTGGAGTTTGGAAAACGGAAGATTATGGTATTACTTGGAAAAATATTTCAGATGGCTATTTTGCTTCACCTTCGATTGGGGCAATTACGGTTGACCAAAATAACCCGAAGACGATTTATGTAGGAACGGGTTCAGATGGCATCCGAAGTAATGTCATTGCGGGGAAAGGAGTTTATAAAACAACCGATAGTGGCAAAACTTGGGAAAATGTAGGGTTACAAAAAACAGGGCAAATCGGTGCAGTTGAAATTCACCCAACCGACCCGAATACCATTTTTGTAGCAGCGATTGGTCAAGCCTTTAATGCCAATGAAGAAAGAGGGTTATATCGTTCTAAAGATGGTGGAAAAACATGGTCGAAAAGTTTGTATCTCAGCGATGAAATTGGGATAGTAGATGTAGAATTTGCACCAGATAATCCCAATATTATTTATGCGGCGGCATGGAAAGCAAAACGAACGCCTTGGACGATTATTAGCGGTGGTATGAAAGAAGGCGGTATTTATAAATCAACGGATGGAGGAGACAATTGGACAAAATTAGAAAAAGGTTTGCCGCAAGGCTTAATTGGAAAAGCAGATTTAACCGTTTCTCCAAATGACCCTAGCAGAATCTATGCCTTAATTGAAGCACCCGAAGAAGAAAGTGCAGCAGGGAGAGGCGGACTTTATCGTTCTGACGATTATGGGGCCAGTTTTGAATTGGTGAGTCATAAAAAACAATTATTAGACCGTCCTTTTTATTATTGTAATATCAAAGCAGATCCACAAAATGCAGATGTTTTATATGCCTCTGCGACTCAATTTTTTAAGTCTAAAGATGCTGGGAAAACGTGGAAAAGAATGCGTACGCCACATGGCGATAATCACGATATTTGGATAAACCCAACTGATTCCCTGAATTTTATTCAAGCCAATGATGGTGGCGTAAATGTAACCTTAAATGGAGGCGTAAGTTGGTCGAATCAATTCAATCAAGCAACGGCTGAATTATACCAAATTGAAGTTGATGACCAAGTACCTTATTGGGTCTATGCAGGACAACAGGATAATTCTACTTTAGCTTTACCTAGTTTACCAACTTATTTAAGATCTGGTGGACAAGAGCAAATTTTATTAAGTGTAGGAGGTTGCGAAACGGGGCCAGTTGTACCAAAACCAGGGAATTCAGATATTGTTTATGCCAATTGTAAAGGTCGTTTTGGGGTGTATAATAAAAAGACGGGGCAAGAAAAAAAATACTACGTAGGTGCTAGTAATATGTATGGACATAATCCAAAAGAATTAAAATACCGCTTCCAAAGAGTCTCGCCGATTCATGTCTCGCCGCATAATCCAGATGTAGTTTACCATACTTCTCAATACGTTCATCAAACAACGAACGATGGTCAAACTTGGGAAACTATTTCTCCAGATTTAACAGACTTCGCCCCGCAAAGACAAGTGATTTCTGGTTTTCCAATTACCAGAGATGTAACAGGAGAAGAATTTTATAGCACTATTTATTCCATCCGAGAATCAAAATTGCAGGCTGGGTTAATTTGGACAGGTGCGAATGATGGCCCAGTATATGTTACCCAAGATGGCGGCAAAGATGGTTGGAAAAAGGTAACACCTAAAAGTTTACCAAAAGGTGGTCGAATTGATTGTGTAGAACCATCGAGCCATCAAGCAGGAAAGGCATATTTTACTTCTTTGCGCTATCAATTAGGAGATTGGACACCTTACATTTATAAAACCCAAAATTATGGACAAGATTGGGAATTAATCACCAAAGGTATTCCTAGCGATTATCCAGTCAGAGTCATTCGAGAAGACCCCGACAAAGAAGGATTATTATATGCAGGTACAGAATATGGGTTATTTATTTCTTTGGATGATGGGCAAAACTGGCATGCTTTCCAAAATAATCTACCCGTTACACCAATAAGTGATATAAAAGTGCATCAAAAAGATTTGGTTATTTCTACAATGGGTCGGTCATTTTGGATATTGGATGATTTATCTGTTTTGCATGAATCTATGGATAAAATAGCAGCGGTAAATGCCCAATTATTTCAACCAAGAGATGTGTACAGATTAAGATATAGAGGGACTAGCAAAAATAGTATTCCCTATTATCCATCGAATGCAGTGAATATTAATTATTATTTGAAAGATGCGGCAAAAAGCGCTATTAGCTTAGAGATTTTAAATACGAATGGCGATGTTATTCGTGCTTTTAGAAGTGTTGATGCTGCCAAAAAGAAAGTCGATAAAGAAAGAAATATGTCTACTGAATTTTCGGGTAGAGGCACAACGCCACTTTTAAAAACAAAGGCAGGTTTACACCAATTCCGTTGGGATATGCGCCATGAAGGTATTTGGGATAAAGATGCTAAAAAGAGTGGTCGGAATGGTGCTTTAGTCAGCCCAGGCGAATATACGGCACGTTTGAAAGTGAACGGGCAAACGTTCCATGAAACTTTCACCATTAAAATGGACCCAAAAGTAGCGGAAAGTGGCGTTACTTTATCGGAAATAAAAGCACAAGAGACATTGAATTTAAAAGTGAGAGAACAGCGAAATTTAGCGAAACAAACATTAAACAATATTGAAAAAAATAAAGCCAAACTAACTGGCTTGCCAATTGACCAACAGACTAAATCCCAACAAAAGCAAATTGAAGAATTAGAGGAGTTAATACAGCAATTTGTTACTAAAAAAGGGCGCTATCAAAAACCAATGCTGTTAGATCAATTTCGATACTTAAATTATATGATTGATGCGGCAGACCAACAACCAGGCGATGATGCACAAATTAGATTGAAAGAATTGTCTGGTTTATTGAAAAAGCATATTTCGGCTTATCGTAAAATTGCTAAGATAAAGCCTGCAAAACCACAGGACTCGGAATAAACAGGTATTTTGTAAAACTAACTTTTCGTAGCTTTATTCATATTCCTGACTTATTATTTGGAATCTTATTGCGATTATTATAAATTATAATTACTTTTGCCCTCCGAAATATGCTACCATATTTATTAAGTTGCCGAAGTGGCGGAATTGGTAGACGCGCTGGATTCAAAATCCAGTATCCTCGGATGTGCGGGTTCGATTCCCGCCTTCGGTACGACTAGGTTTTAAGGCACTTGCAATTTATTTGTAAGTGCCTTTTATCGTAAAGTGACCAACATAAGTAACAAACAAGAGCAAATCTAATTTTTATCCTAGGACTATCTGAATCCATTGATTTTGCAATTGCCTAGTTTAGGACAAATAACATAAACTGCTGCTTCCTGATAAAACAGGACATTATGTTTACTTCCATCTCCCAGCGTTACCTTTTTTCGTTTACTCATCTTCTTCATTTCTCTAATAGTATTTTCGCCAAAATGTAATTCGTGACCACAATCACATTCAAAGGAGGAAGGTATTATTAATTTTGCCATTTGTCAAGATTTTATTCCAGAAAGTTGTTCCAAAGCCAGAGTCAAAGCCTGTGTTCCCAATCGACCATTTCCTTGCGCCTGTACCCCTTTATACAACTGATGCACCAAAGCCAAGCCAGGCAAAGACAAATCCATCAATCGAGCCTCATCCAAGGCAATTTCCATATCTTTAATAAAATGCTCTACATAAAATCCCGGGTCAAAATTACGTTGCACAATTCTTGGTGCTAAATTATGTAAAGTCCAACAACTAGCCGCACCGCCACTAATCGCTTGTAACATAACGTCTAAATCCAACCCTGCTTTATGGGCATATAATAAACTTTCACAAACCCCAATCATCGTACCTGCAATGGTGATTTGGTTACACATTTTGGTATGTTGACCAGCCCCTGCTTTGCCTTCATAAATAATATTTTTGCCCATGATTTCGAATAAGGGCATGATTGTTTTGACTGCCTTTTTATCACCACCGACCATAATAGATAAAGCGCCAGTTTTAGCACCGACATCTCCACCAGAAACAGGCGCATCAATAGTGGATATTTTATTAGCTTTAGCTGCTTTATAAATTTTTTGTGCTAAACTAGGTTTCGTGGTAGTCATATCAATCAAGATACTACCTGATTTAGCCGTTGACAAAATACCTTTTTTACCAAAATAAACCTCTTCCACATCTTGTGGATAACCAACGATAGTAAAAATAATATCTGAAACCGCCGCAACTTCCGCAGGAGAATTAGCCCAAGTAGCGCCTTTTTTAATTAAAGATTTAGCCTTTGATTTAGTTCGATTATAAATGGTCATAGAATAGCCTTCCGCCATCATGCGTCCACACATGGAAACGCCCATTACGCCTATACCAATGAATCCGATTTTTGTCTTTTTAGAAAGAGAAACAGCCATTATAAACTTTGAATTTTGAATGAAGGAATTTTGAATGGAAATAATAATGGGGTAAATTACTTAAAATTTTTAAAACCTATTTATTTGATTAAATTTGTTTTCTAATAACTTGTACGGTCATTCCAATTTAAGAGGTTTCAGAAATGAATCATTAACTACTTTTAATCATTAAGGGCTCATTTCTAAAAATCCGTTGGGAAATTAAATCCGTTAGGGATATACTTTTTATGCACAGTGAATTTAGACATGGGCTTAATATGCTCTATACTATCAATTCTTAACCTAATTATCAATTCTTACCCATTAAATATGAATCCTATCCTAAAATTAGATGCAACAGCACAAGCGGAATTAATCAAAAAAGGAGAAATTACACCTGTTGAGCTAGTAGACTTATCCATTGCCGCAGTAGAAAAACTAAACCCTAGGTTAAATGCAGTCATTACCCCGATGTTTGAAATGGCAAGGGAGTCGGCAAAAAAAGCAAGCTTAGATGCCCCTTTTGCGGGTGTTCCCATGCTGCTAAAAGATGGAATTGCAGCTTATAAAGGCGTCCCGCTTTCCACAGGTTCTGCTTTATTCAAAAATAATATTGCCAAATATGATAGCGAATTGGTGAAACGTTATAAACAAGCAGGATTTATCGTTATTGGCAAAACCAATATGCCTGAATTCGGTATTTTACCGACAACTGAACCTACTGCTTTTGGTGCAGCCTGTAATCCTTGGGATACGACCAAAACACCAGGCGGGTCAAGTGGAGGAACTGCATCGGCAGTAGCGGCAAGAATGGTTGCTCTAGCACATGGAAATGATGGCGGTGGTTCGATTCGGATTCCAGCTTCTTGTTGTGGCTTATTTGGGTTAAAACCAACTAGAGGACGTAATCCTTTAGGGCCTTTAAGCTCATTAGTAAGTGGCTTAGTAGAAGAACATGTCTTAACCCATTCTGTCAGAGATTCCGCAGCTGTTTTAGATATTACGGGACAACCTGACCCTTCCGCTTTTTATTATGCCCCGCATCAAAAAACACCTTATGCCAAAGTTTTAAAACAACCCGTTCGGAAATTAAAAATAGGATATAGCACGACCCAAGCAAGTGGCAAACCAGTTCATGAGGATTGTGTAACCGCAACTTTAAAAGCAGTCGAATTAGCTCGTTCTTTCGGACATGAGGTCGTAGAGATGCCAATGAAACTTCCTTTTACAGGAAAACAATTGGGCGAAGTTTTTGGCGTGATTTGGGCAGTTTGTGCGGCGAGTCCTTTAGCTGCTTATCATAAAATGACGGGTAACCCACCACCGAAAGCATTAGTCGAGTCTTTGTCTTATGCGCTTTACGAACAAGGACAAAAGGTATCAGGGGCAGATTATGAATTGGCGCGAATGAGAATGCATCAAATTGCGAAGAGTGTCTTACAATTTTTTACCGATATAGATGTTTGGATAAGTCCAAGTTTGGGCATGCCACCGGTAGATTTGGGTAGTTTTAATCAGGACGAAGCTAATCCAACTGCTCCATTGGTAATGGCAGGCAAATTTTCTCCAATGACGGCTATTTTTAACATTTCTGGACAGCCAGCTGCTTCTGTTCCTGTTTATTGGAATGATGCTGGTTTACCTATTGGGGTACAAGTTGTGACGAAGTTTGGGGATGAAGCGACTTTATTTCAATTGGCTGGGCAGATGGAAGAGGTGGTTAATTGGCAGGCGAAAATACCTGCTATTTTAAATAAGGTTTGATTAATATTTTGAAATACTTACGAACATGAAAGACTTGAATTCATACCTATTTAAATCCAACTTCGAAAAAGTAGCTAAACTAATTCAAGAAGGAGTAGATTTAAATGGAACGTATAGAATTGGTGTCAGACCAATAATTGCGGCAATCAATAGTGATAATACTAAGATGTTAAGTTTTATAATAACAAAAGGAGCAGATGTAAATATTGATAATGGATTACCGCTTTATGAAACAATAGATATATGTATTGATGGAATGATTCAAGATAATAGAAGTGAACCACATCAAGTGTATCTTGAAATGATTAAAATTTTATTGATGAATGGGGCTAAACTTGAATTAAAGAATGAAAGAGCCGAAAGGGCTATTGATTTGATAGTTCAGTATGCTTATTCAGAGAAAAGGTTTGATCGTTTAAAATCATATTTTAGACCTTTAATACCAGAAATAGATGCTCTAATTAAAAGAAAATCCAATTGAATAATCAAGGAAAATACTAACTATTAATCAATTCAAACATGAAAAAACTCCGCAGTCAAAACTGGTTCGGCAAAAAAGGAAAAGATGGCTTCATCTATCGAGCATGGATGAAAAATCAAGGTATTCCAGATGATGAATTTCAGGGTAAACCTGTCATTGGAATTTGTAATACTTGGTCAGAATTAACGCCTTGTAATGCCCATTTTAGAGAATTGGCAGAGTCCGTCAAAAGAGGAATTCTGGAAGCAGGGGGCTTTCCTTTAGAATTTCCTGTAATGTCCTTAGGAGAGACCTTAATTAAACCGACCGCCATGTTGTATCGCAATTTGATGAGCATGGATACGGAAGAATCTATTCGAGCAAATCCTTTGGATGGAGTAGTGCTTTTATGTGGTTGTGATAAGACGACACCTGCCACGGTGATGGGGGCAGCAAGTGTTGGATTACCTACAATTGTTGTTTCTGGAGGGCCGATGTTGACAGGGAAATTTAAAGGTAAAAATGTAGCGACCAGCGATGTATGGCGTTGGAGCGAAGCCAATCGGAAAGGAGAACTAAGCGATGTCGAATTCCGACTAGCAGAAGGCTGTATGGCACGTAGTAAAGGGCATTGTGCGGTGATGGGTACTGCTTCTACAATGGCTTGTATGGTAGAATCGCTAGGACTTTGTTTGCCCGAAAATGCGGCGATTCCAGCGGCTGATTCTCGTCGAAAAGTAATTGCTCAATTAAGTGGACGAAGAATTGTGGATATGGTTCGGGAAGATTTGACGATTGATAAAATATTGACCAGAGCAGCCTTTGAAAATGCGATTATGCTCAATGCAGCGATTGGTGGCTCGACTAATTTTGTGGTACATTTATTAGCCATTGCGGGTCGAATTGGCGTGGATTTAACACTAGATGACTTTGATAAATTAGGCAGCCATATTCCGCTTTTGGCGAATCTCCAACCTTCGGGAGATTATTTTATGGAGGATTTTTATTATGCGGGCGGTTTGCCTGTAGTGATAAAAGAATTGGATAAAGAATTGCATAGTGATGCCTTGACTGTGAATGGTCAATCTATCAGTGAAAACTGTAAAGCATCAGAATGTTATAATGCAGAAATTATTGCGACTAGAGAAAAGCCATTCCAAGAAGCATCAGGCATAGCGGTTGTTTATGGTAATCTTTGTCAAAACGGAGCAATTATCAAACCTTCGGCAGCAACGGCTGAACTGATGGTGCATAAAGGAAAAGCCTTAGTTTTTGAGAATATCGAAGATTATCATGCGCGTATTAACGACCCTAATTTAGAAGCTGACCCAACGGATGTATTGGTCTTAAAAAATGTAGGCTTAAAAGGCTATCCTGGTATGCCCGAAGTCGGTAATATGGCGGTACCTAAAAAACTCTTATCTCAAGGCGTCACGGATATGGTGCGTATTTCTGATGGTCGGATGAGTGGAACTGCTTATGGTACGGTCTTTTTGCATGTATCACCCGAATCTGCGGCAGGCGGCAATTTAGCTTTAGTAGAAAATGGAGATATGATAGAAGTGGATGTACCGAATCGCTCTTTAAATTTAATAGTGTCGGATGAAGTATTAGCAGAACGCCGAAAAAATTGGCAACCAGCAGATTTAGGTTATAATCGAGGGTATGTAGAAATGTATATTCGAGAAGTAGAAGAAGCTCATTTAGGTGGTGATTTGAAATTTTTGAAGGGGAATTCGGGGAGTGAGGTGACTAGAGATTCGCATTAAGAAATAGGCTTTAGACCTTGGAGCGTCTTACAGACCTCCAAGCGTCTAAAATCAAGTATTATTTTTTTAAAGACAAATGCTGCCCCATAAAAACATCTTTCAAAACTTCTCCTTTATAAATCACCATTTTCCCACCAACAAAAACATATTCCACGCCACTCGATTCCTGATAAGGATTTTCATAAGTTCCATGGTCTTGAATGGTAGCGGCATCAAAAATGGTCAAATCTGCATGCGCACCAACAGCAATCCGACCTTTTTTAGCAAAAACAGGCGAAATTTCTTCCAATCGTTTCGCAGGTAAATAAGACATTTTCCCAATCGCCTCGGATAAAGTCATTAATTTTTCTTCCCGAACATATTTCGCTAATATTTTAGAAAAAGTACCAATCCCTCTAGGTGTCACCTTTTTATCTCTAGAAATAACAGGCATCGCATCAGAGGCAATCATCACCGTTGGGTTTTTTAAGCCAATTCGATTCCAATCCTCCTTACCATAATGATGGATAATCGCACCAGTTGGTTGCTCTTTTCTATACTTTTCCCAAGTCTCCTTTGTTAAATATTCTCCTGTATCTGACCATTGTACATCTTCGTAAGTAATGCCGAAGATGGTTTGCCAATCTCTATTAAAAACATCAGCCGAGATAGTTGTCGAACCTGCTGTATATGGATACATTTCTACACTAATATCGGCTCCATTTTTATTAGCTATTTCAATTCTTTCCAACCAAGATGCTATTTTCCCCATGGCATTCGCTTGTAAATGGCAAATATGAACAGGTGCTTTCAAGGATTCAGATAAGGCAATGACTTCTTCCAAACCAGCAGGGTCGCCTTGCACACCTCTACGAATATGCACGCAAACTGGTGCTTTTCTTTCCGCTGCCACTTCAAAAATCATTTTTAATTCTTCGGGATTAACCGCACTATCCATATAATCCAATAATAAACCGATACCAATTCCGCCTTCATCCAAGCCTTGATGTAATAATTGCCGCATGGCTGCAATCTGCTCGGTCGTCGCTTTTTGTGTAAAAGCTATTTCTGGATGAATGGCACCTTTATGCGAAAAGATATAAGCCTCATCTTTACCTTCCATTACTTTAATTCTAATAGCAAAATAACCTACAGAAGCGCCATGATGAATATGAGCACCCTTTTTTAAAAATTGACCATAACCACTTTGTGGAAAAGCACCTGCTTCTAAATCAAGTGCAGTTGTCACCCCATCTTTTAATTGAAAGTATTGTCCCAAAGGGGTAGGCGTATGGGAATGCAAATCAATGAAGCCTGGTGCAACGACTAAATTTTTAGCATCAATAATCTGCTTGCCCTGTAATTTTTCAGGACTAATAGCTACAATCGTATCTCCTTGGATAGCGATATTTAAAATAGCATCAGTTTGGTTGGCAGGATTAATGACTCTGCCATGTTGGATGACCAAATCATAAATATTTTGGTCAACCAATTCTTTGGTGTTTGTGCTAGGATTACTGCAATTTAGTAGCAAGATGCATGATGAAAGATAAAATATTATTTTTTTCATGTTTATTTAAATTTTGTTAGCTTTTATTTGAATGTTTATTATGTCTATTAATATACAGTTGATTATCAATAAGATACAAAATGGTAGACGATTTTATTAAAAAGTAAATATACAGGAAAAGGGTTTATAATTATTAGTGTTTGTTGTGTTGAATGAAAAAAAACAAAAATAAATTTGGTCAACCAATTTATTATTTTACCTTTGTTTTTGTTGAAATTGGTCAACCAATAATTGGTCAACCAATTTTATTGTGAAATTATACCAGAAACTAACGATAAATATGTTAAAAAATTTTCGGGAAATAGCGGTGGAAACGCCCGTGGATAAGATAATCAAGCAGATAAGAAGTTTAATCTCTTCAGGACAATTGCAGCCAGGCGACAAACTGCCTTCTGAACGAAAGTTAGCGGAGCGATTAGGTGTTGGAAGAACGCAAGTTAGAGATGCTATAGCCAAATTGGACTTTTATGGAATTTTAAAAACCATGCCTCAAAGCGGTACGGTGGTAGCAGGTATAGGAATAACGGCGCTGGAAGGCTTGATCACAGATGTTTTGAAACTAGAAGATAGCGACTTTAGCGATTTAGTCGAAACTAGAGTTTTATTAGAAACACAGGCTGCTAGAACAGCGGCGATGCGACGAACAACTGATGATATTGTTAATATGAAGAATGCCTTGGATGCTTATGAAAAGAAAGTAAAGCAAGGCGTACCAGCATTAGAAGAAGATTTATTATTTCATTTAAAGATTGCAGAGGCAGGTAGAAATTCTGTGCTGAAATCTTTGATGTTAATTATTACCCCTGATATTGTTAAGAATTTTACGAAATTAGATGTTTGTAAGGACGGAAGATTCTACAAATCTTTAGAAGAACACAAAGTAATATTAGAACACATCGTTAATCAAGAACCTGAATTAGCTGCGAAAGCTATGGAAGAACATTTGCAAGATGTAACAGATTACAGCAAGAGATTGAAGGAGAATAGAGGGTAACAATTAATACGCTATTTTTTTCTTTTAATACGCTAATTTTAGAATAAAAAAAGAGTTAACAATTTTACCTGCTAACCCTTTTTAATAACTATTGATAATCAGCGATAACAATTTAGCTAATTAAAGTTGGTCAATTCAAGTCAGAAAGAACGACCTTCCTTAAAGTTTTGGTAGAACTTTAAGCCGATATTTTTATGCAGAAAATCAAGTAGTTACATGCTTAATGAAGCTCATCACTAGTTGAGCCATTTTATAAAACAATTTTAAATCATTGAATTATGGTGGACAATTTAACAAAAAAATTGCACTGCATCAAATTTGGATTAGCCCTTTCCATAATGATGCTCCTACTTCCGGTATTCTCCAGAGGAGATACAAATTTGAATAACAATGTTATTTCGATTGATAAAATAGCACAGACCATTACAGGTACTGTAACAGATACAGATTCTGGAGAACCTTTAATAGGGGTAAATGTCTTGATTAAAGGCACCTCAAGAGGTACAATAACCGACTTTGATGGTAATTATTCTATTGAAGGAAATGAAGGAGAAATTTTAGTTTTTAGCTATACAGGCTACAAAGACTTAGAAGTACCAATTGGTAATCAAACCATTATCAATTTAGGGTTAAGTGAGGATGTTGCTCAACTAGATGAAGTAGTCGTAATTGGATACGGTACGCAGAAAAAATCACACTTAACAGGTTCTGTTTCTAAGGTTGAAAATAAAAAATTAGACCAAATGGCGGTCGCTAGAATTGATGATGCGCTAATAGGTCAAGTGTCTGGAGTTAATATTCAAGCAACTTCAGCAGAAGCTGGTGCTGCTCCTACTATTACAGTCAGAGGATTTGGTTCAGTAAATGCTGCATCTGGACCTGCAGTAGTAGTAGATGGGCTGGTTGTAGATTCAGATTTTCTAGGAAATATGAATATGAACGATATCGCCTCCTTTGAAGTTTTAAAGGATGCTGCTTCTGCTGCTATTTATGGTAGTGAAGGATCGAATGGTGTCATTTTGATTACGACAAAGAGTGGTGAAGCTGGTGAAACTAAATTTAGTTATGAAACTTTCGTAGGTCGGAAAGAGGCGTTTGGAAGTGATAATTATAAGAAGAGTGTTGCTGACTGGGCTGCAAAAGAATTGGCTGAAAGTGGCGAGCTTTCTAATAATACCCAATACGCACAAGAATTAGTTGCCTTAACTGGTATTGACAGAGATTGGCAAGATGTTTTCTTTGACGGTGGAAATATTCAAAGTCATTCTTTTTCTGCCAGAGGCGGAAGTGAGAAAACAAAATTTAGTACCTCTTTAAGATATTTACATGATGAAGGAGTTGTCATTACGGATGACTACAAATTCTATTCGGTAAAATTAAAGATGGATACCAAAGTGACGGATAGATTGAAATTTGGAATGAGCGCTACTCCTTCTTTTTCAAGACGAAGAGCTTTACCAACCTCTATACATAACCCTATCAGACAATCTCCGTGGTTACCAATTTACCATACGGAAGCAACGCTACCATATATTAATAGAGGTTCCTATCCAGATGTTGGTGTAGGAGATTATTTTTTGGAGAATCATTTAATTAATAAAGAAATTAATAATAGTGGTACTTCTAGTAGACCACGTACTTCAGGAGATATGAATCCTTATGCTCAATATGTTGAAAGAGAGCATTATGAGAATAAAACGGCTTTATTAGGTTCTACTTATTTAAGTTACAAAATTGCAGATGGGCTTACCGCCAAAACATCGCTCGGTATTACTATAGAAAATCGTAAAAGAACAAGATGGAACGGTACGAAGCATCATGCAAGTGCAAGTAGAGCCTCTTATCAATTACAAAATAGAGCTCGAAATCGAATAATTTCAGATAATACTTTATCCTATAATAAAGACATTGGTAGTCACGAGATTAATACGCTAGTAGGTGCAACTTTCCAAAAAAGGACTGCTCAAAATAGTATAATTAATGGTACTGGATATTCTAATGATTTATTGAAGAATTTACAAGGCGCAACTTTAGTTACATTAGGCGAAGAAGTCAATGCTGAACAAAATAAGATTGGTTACTTTGCTAGAATTAATTATGCTTTCGCCAATAAATATTTAGTGAATGCCTCTTTTAGACGAGATGGTAGTTCTGTTTTTGGTAGAGACCAAAAATGGGGTAATTTCCCTGCCGTTTCTGTAGGTTGGAATGCGCACAATGAAGATGCCTTAAGCGGTAGTGCAATAAGTAGATTGAAATTTAGAGTGAGTTACGGATTGACAGGTAATGAGAATTTTAATGTAGGTAGCACTATTGTAAATACTTACCCTTATTTGGCATTATTAAACAATTCCAATGCGGTTACTGACGGTGGTATTACGCCAGGTGTCTCCCCGCTTAATATAGCAAATACCTTATTACAATGGGAAGCTTCAAAGGAATTCAATCCAGGAATTGATTTCGGATTTTTGGAAAACAGAGTAACAGGATCGTTGGATTATTATGTAAGAACTAGTGATCAATTACTACTACAAAACCCTGTTTCTTATGTTACTGGATTTAGTAGCGGTATTGTGAATTTAGGAGAGGTAGAGAATTCAGGGATGGAGCTTGAATTGAGAACTAGAAATATCTCTAATAGCAACTTTAAGTGGAATACTGTTTTAATAGCCTCCACCAACAAAAATGAATTACTAAGTTTTGGTGAATCAGATGGCGCATTATTAGAGGATGGTTTTGGTAGAAACTCACAATGGATAAATTCTGTTGGTCACCCTATCTCCTCTTTTTATGGATTTGTTAAAGATGAAGAAATAGGGACAGAATATTATGATTCGCCTTATATTCCAATTAACGGGGTATCCGAAGATGTAATTGTTAAAGATTTAAATGGTGATGGTCTAATTACGAATGACGATAAGACGATTCTTGGAGATCCGTATGCAGACTTAGTATGGAGTTTGACCAATGAATTTATAGTTGGTAATTTTGATTTTTCTGTGATGATACAAGGAAGTCAAGGTGCTGAGGTGAAAAATATTGGAGATCAATATTTCGGTACACATTGGCAAGGCAGTACTTCTGATGTGAATGCAGTTGTAGAGGCTGGTATTATTTCTCATGCTTCTTTCCTTCAACCAAGAATACATACCGACGAAGTTGTTCAAAGTGCAGGCTACTTTTCCTTACGGAACATAAACATTGGGTATACTTTATCCCCTAGACAATTATCTCAATTAGGCATAGGAAATGTAAGAATTTATGCATCTGGTCAGAATTTGATTTATAAGACATCTGATGAGTACAATGGTTTCAACCCTGAATATATTGATACGAATAATAGTCCTAGAGCTTATGGATCTCAAAGAGCTGGTACTCCTTTATTTAGTACGGTATCATTTGGTCTGAATGTTAATTTTTAACATTCTTTGACAAGTGCTTCCGATAGAGATAGGAACAAGTCATAAAGACTTTTTTACTGGATTTGTCAAAAATAATTTTAATTATCAAAATTAACAATAATGAAATTTAATAAATATATAGTACTCGCAGTAATAGGAATTATGTTCCATTCCTGTGATACAGATGAGTTTTTAAACCCATTGCCAGATTCGGCTATCGTTGTGGATGCCTTCTTTGCCTCTGATGATGATGTATTGTCTGGGATTATAGGAATCTACGATGCCATACAAGGGGTCAATGAAAATACACAGACCAATATTACTAGAGCGAATCGAGGGATACAATTTGAATATATGTTATCCGAAATGCGTACAGATAATACTCGGACAGCAACTATAGAAGGAACAAAAGCTGATTTTCATCGATATAGAGTGAATCCTGATAATATACAATCAGAAGATATGTATCAGTCTATGTACGATGTTATTTTTAGAGCAAATAATGTTCTGAACTTTATTGATGTTGCAGATGCAGATAATCAAGCTGCTTATACAGCTGAAGCTAAGTTTTTAAGAGCTTATGCCTATTTTAAATTAGTTCGATTGTTTGGTGATGTACCTTTGGTAACTACAGTAGTAACCCCTGATCAGACGGATTTGATTTTTACTAGAGCAGCTACTGCAAGCGTTTATGAGCAAATCGTTTCAGATTTGCAAGATGGAGTGGTTAATTTAGATAATAGCCATAAGTCAAGAGCATCGAAAGCAGCGGCACAAGGTCTTTTGGCAAAGGTATATTTAACTCAACCAAGTCCTAATTATACAGAAGCTGCGCAATTATGTAATAGTATTATTACAAGCGGGGCATTTTCTTTAGAAAGTGATTTTAATGATGTCTTTTATAATGAATTGAATGACGAAATTATTTTTGCTATTCAATATGAATCAGGAAATTCTCAGGAAAGTCAAAGCTTTTCGGCTGAATTTACTGCAACAATTCGTCAAGGTAGAGAAGATGGTCATAACATCGTCAACGACAACCTTATAGCAGATTTTCAAGCAATTGGTGGAAATAGAACGGAAACTTCCTATTGGAATGCTGGTAGATTTACTGAGGTGGCAAAATTTTTACCTGAAGGATCTGACATTACGACTATTCCAGCTACTTATGGTCCAAGTCCTCGGGATGCGGGTAATGATGTGATTGTTTTACGTTATGCAGATGTGTTATTAATGCATGCAGAGGCTATTTTAGCAGGTCGAGGCGAAACCTCAGAAGCTGCTGCAATAGATTCTTATAATGCGGTCAGACAAAGAGCAGGATTTGAAGATCGTCCTTCCTCAGTTACTAAAAATGCATTACTTCAGGAAAGACGGGTAGAATTGGCATTTGAAAATCAACGTTTCTATGATTTGTTGAGGTTCGGAGTTGCTGATGACGTATTAAGTGCTCATGCTGCTGAAATGGGATACTCTAGT
>JAFMDF010000330.1 GCA_017857395.1 Bacteroidota bacterium
AATATTATTTCGTGTAATTTATGTATTAATCAAAAATTTGAGCGAACCTAGCGGGCTAAAGCTACAGATCCACAAATGGCTATTTGGGCAGTTAATAAAAAAGGACAATTATTAAAGACGCTATTTGTTTCCAATGGAGTGGCAAAGGAAGACTTTGTCACTTTGGACGGCAATAGCCGACGTCCCGAAGCACTACCTGTTTGGTCGCATCTTAGAGGCATTCAAGCAGCCGACGGCTTATATGTACCCGATTCGCAAACCGAAGTTCCTGATGGAATAAGTGGCGCAACGCCCAATACCAATTTTGCTTTATCTGCTAGTTTGGAAAGTATCGAAACGGATAGCCTTCGTATTTTTTTAGAAATCAATGCCTCCTTTGATTGGAATGAAACTTTCCATGAAAAAGCTTACCCAGCAGACCCCGTTTATTCTGGTCCAGGTATGGTTGGGCAACCTGCGCTCATTTATTCCACCCCTTATTTTAAGACAAGTACCGAACAAATACTAAAAATGGAATTACAGGGCAGAGCACATCATTCTGGGAAAAATGGATTAATTTACACCGATATGGAAGGAATAACAACTGCTAAGCAATTAATCGAGCGAATTTTGGTATTTGTTGAGCCAGTTAGTGCTACCAAAATAATGTAAGTAATAGTTGAAACAATCGACAGCTGCTAAATGGTTGTGAGTTACGGGTTGAATAGCAAATAGGATAAATATTCCAATAAAGCAGGCTTAAAAATCGATACTTAAATACAAATTACTATCATTAAAACTCGCAATCCGTAACTCGTAACAATATTTATAACTCTATCAAAAATCTTGATTTAATTAGGTGTCGATTATATTTGTACTGTTCGCTACTAAGTTGATAATTTATGTTCAAACCCAATCTAAAATACTTGAAATTTGATGACCGAAAGATGATTTTGATAGGGGTTCCCTTAATCACTTTCCTACTTCCATTAATGTTTTATGGACTTAGTTTATCGCAGTACTTAAGTAATTTTGCACTAGAATTTGCAGATGGCCTCCTTTTCACAATAACCTATACACTCTTCATCCGCTATTTAATTATCGCCCTTCGCAAACGATACGAAAGTGTGGATAATCCATTAAAACGTTTAACCACCCAATTTTTTATTATAGTGCTTTCAGTCCCTCCCATTATGCTTATCACGGGGGGCATCCTTCACGCGATATACAAATTTACTCCTTTGGAAGACTTCTATGAACCATCTCTTATGCAATCTTATGGAGTGACTTATTTCACGCTTTTCTCTCTTATGAGTTTATATGAAGCCATTTATTTTTTCCATCAGTACAAAACAGCAATCATAGAAAAAGAACAATTGCAACAAGCACATATCCAAAGCCAGTTAGACAATTTACGCAATCAAATTAACCCCCACTTTTTATTTAATAGTATGAATACCTTGATGAATTTGATTCCTATTGATTCGGATAAGGCGATGAATTATTTGAGTAAGTTATCTAAATTCTATCGCTATACGGTGAGTAATCAAGAGCAATCATTAGTACCCTTACAAAAAGAATTAGAAAATGTCCATATTTATGCTGATTTATTAAAAGAACGATTTCATCGAGGTATCCAAATTAATTTACCCGAAGTAGTCACTACCAAGCGGCAAATTTTACCGCTTTGTTTGCAATTATTAATTGAAAATGCCGTCAAGCATAATGTAGTAGCGACTAAAACACCCTTAACGATAACGGTCTCCTTGATTAAAGAAGAAACCTATATCCAAGTCAGTAATAATATTCAGCAAAAGATACATGCGGTAGCATCAACAGGAATGGGATTAAAAAATATTAAAAGTAGAGTTGCCTTTTTTACCAAATCGCCACTCTTAATCTCCAAAGAGGATGCCTTTTTTAAAGTAGCTGTTCCACTTATTAATAGCGAATAAGAAGCAGTTGATTTTCCTACGGATTTAAAGCCCCCACGGATTTAATGGTCAACTTATTTTCCCTCTTATTAATGTTAAACCCAAAACTCAACTATGAAAATCCTTATTATAGAAGATGAAATTAATGCTTTTGAATACTTACAAAGTATTATCAAAAAACTAAAACCAGCTACTCAAGTTTTAGCACATTTAGAAAGTGTTGAAGATGCGATTAATTGGTTATTTAAAAATGAAGCGCCTGATTTAATCTTTTTGGATATTCAATTAGCCGATGGCTTAAGTTTTGAAATTTTTAAACATGTGGAAGTCAACTCGCCCATTATTTTCACAACTGCTTTTGACCAATATGTAATTGATGCCTTCAAAGTCAATAGCATTGATTACCTTTTAAAACCCATTCATATTGAGGACTTAAAGCGAGCGTTAACCAAATTTGACCAACAGCAATTAGCGACTAACCAAAATTTATCTACTCAACTCACTTCTATTTTTGGACAACTTAACCAGTCCAAAAAGCACCGTTGTTTAATTAAAAAAGGCAATCATTTTGAATTCATTAATGTCACCGATATTGCTTATGTCAATTCTGAAGATGGCATGACTTTCCTACATACTTTTGATCTTAAAAGACACCTATATAATCATCCTGCTAAGAACTTCATGGAACAATTGGATACTGCTGTCTTTTTCCAAATTAACCGAGGTCAAATTGTCAATATCAATGCCATTCACAAAATCCATCCGTATTTTAATAATCGCTTATCCTTGGAATTAACTATTCCGACTAAGGGTTTAGAAGTGATTGTTAGTCGGCCTAAAATGTCGCTTTTTCGGGCTTGGGTGGATAGTTAATTCAATTACCAACGGATTAATTAAATCCAACGGGTATTAGATGTTCAACCTTTTCTTTCTCTATTGTTAAGTAAGCGGCCATCTCATTTTTTTGCACTATTTTGCACTATTTTGCAAGCCTTAATTAATTATTAATAATTTATTGTTAAATGAATGCCGTAATTTTCAGATCTGCTACCCTACAAGATTTACCCATTCTACTTGAATTTGAACAAGCCATTGTCGAAGCAGAACGCCCATTCGACCCCAACTTAAAAGTGGAAGGCGTGACTTATTATGATCTAAAAGAGTTGATAGAAAGACCGGACGCAGCACTTATTGTTGGTACTAATAACGATACCATTATTACTTCGGGGTATGTTTTAATTAAAGCCGCAGCTGATCATTTACAATTTACGCATTATGCTTACGCAGGCTTTATGTACACCGAACCTGCATTTAGAGGAAAAGGGATTAATCGACTTTTGGTCGATCAATTGACGAATTGGGCTAAAGCACAAGGTGTTTTTGAAATGCGCTTAGATGTCTATGCAGAAAATGCGGCGGCTCTTCGTGCTTATGAAAAAGTAGGGTTTGAAAAATTATTGGTTAAAATGCGGTTGGACTTAAGGGAATGACAATTTAATTTTTGTTGTTGCCATGTTGTCCAAAAAGCAAGGCAACACCGCAACATGGCAACACCGCAACCCTAAATATGAATTGTCAATAATTTAGAAATAGAGCTATTCAATTTTTACATACCAGCCATTCATTCTTTTCAATTTAAATACTTTCCTTGGGAAATGACTAATCCTATCTTTGCCCAACAATTATAAATTATGATCGCATTTAAGCATTTAAAACTAATAGAAGTCATTGACCGCAAAGGTTCTTTAAGTAAAGCTGCTAAAGAATTGAATTTATCCCAATCTGCATTGAGCCATCAATTAAAACAATTGGAAGAAATTTTGGAGATTAAAGTATTCCACAGAGTCAATAATAACTTAATATTTACGGAGGAAGGAAAAGAATTTCGAGATTATGGCGCCAGCATTTTAAAGGAGATGGCGCAATTAAAAACCAGAATGGCGGAAATAAAAGAATTTCAGGTGAATCAATATACGCATGGTTATTCTTTGCAGGAAACAAATCGCCTGTATGACCAAGCTTCTACCGTTGCGGATTTTATTCATTGGGATTCTTATTGGGAGAAAGGTACAAAAATTCTAGAGGCAGGTTGTGGGGTTGGCGCACAAACGCAAATCATCGCCACGAATAATCCAACTTGTGAAATAACCGCAGTAGATATTTCTGACCGCTCCATTACGGAAGCGAAAAAACTAATAGCAACAAGTGATATTAAAAATGTGCAATTTCAGATAGCTGACCTGCGAAAGTTAAATTTTCCCGACGAATATTACGACCATATTTTTGTTTGTTTTGTATTGGAACATACGCCAAATCCGTTGCAAATTCTTACAGAACTAAAAAGAGTACTTAAAAAAGATGGCACGATTACGGTTGTAGAAGGTGACCACGGTTCTACTTATTTTTATCCAGATAGCACAACGGCAAGAAAAGCAGTAGCCGCACAAGTGGAACTACAAAAAAAGAACGGCGGTAATGCCAATATAGGAAGAACGTTATATCCACTTTTAGAGCAATGCGGTTTTCAACAAATAGCCATCAGCCCTCGTCAAATATATGTAGATAAATCCAAGCCTAATTTGGTCGATGGTTTTATTAGAAAAACTTTTACCGCTATGATAAAAGGCGTCGAAGAAGAAGCCGTCTCCAAAGGAATCATCTCCAAAAATGAAATGGAAGAGGGAATCGCTAACTTATACCGAGTGGCAGATACAGGCGGTACTTTTTGTTATACTTTTTTTAAAGGAGTTGGCGTTAAATAAAATTAGATTGCTTCAAAATAATCATCAAATTCTATAGCTAATAATCGTTCTAAATTTGCTGGCGTTTCTTTTAAATAAAAAGTTCCAAAAGCCAATTGCTGTTGATAATCAAAAATAGTTTCTAAAATCACTTTTGTAAACTGCTTTTTTAGTTTTGCAATATTGGGTTTATGAGTTGTCTTATCAATCGTCTGCCCATTATAAGCGACAAAAAAAGCAAAAATACTATTTGAGTCAGGCTGATTCGCCCAAATTTCATTCCAATTGGGTGCTTGATTATTTATAAAACAAGTATAGGGATTGACGCCAAAAGCATGATAAGTTAGATTTCCTAAACCCATACCGCCGTAGCGCATACAATTCATTTCTATTGGTAATAAGGTATTGGCATTTAATTTAAATTCTCCATGAATCATAAAATTACGCACCTTTAATATTTCATTTAATTGCGTAAAGAATTGGATGGCTTTGTCATATATTTTTTGAAATATAGCTTGACTCGTATAATAAATCATGTGTAGATAAGCCGCCTGTTTAGGAATTGGGTGATAATAGATATTCGTAATATTCGGCTGACCGTTTTCATCATAAAACATATCCACGGCATATTCTTCTCCTTCAATAAAAGATTCTAAAATAAATTCATTTTTAGATAAAACGACTTCTGAGAATACCGCTCCATTTTTATCCAATTCTTCCTTTATTTCCGTTTCAAGCCGCTTCATATCCGTATCGGTATCAATAATTTTAACGGCTGCCCCAAAACATCCTTTTGATGGTTTAATAACTGATTTTTCTTTGATAGTTAGATTCGCTATTTCTGCTAAAGCGACTTTTTCAAAAGTATAGTCAGAATAAATTTTGGTCAATAATTGTCTGAATTTATACTTGTCTTTTAAGGCAATAATCGCATTTGTCCTAGCTTCATCTTCAAGCCGTTTTAACACCACTTCTATCGCCGCTTCCGAAGTGATGCAAATTTTATCTCTTGTAGTAAATTTCAAATTGGAGTTCGCTAAATCATTTGCATTAACTAAAGTGAGTCCTTCCGTTTTGGGTAAGGTTTCTATCGTGCCACTTTCGGCGTCACTTGAGGTAATTAAATAAGTCATGATGGGTGATTTTGATAACCTAAGTAGGTTTTAGAGATATGCCAAATTTTCAAAATTTGGCATATCTAAGCCCGCACTAAAACATTATGAAGCCCTATTATTCTAGTCTTCCACTTGAAATTTAGCTAGGTTTTGCGCATAAATAAGTCCAAAATTATAATTCTGGAGTGTTACAGGGCAAAATAAAGCGTTTTCTCTCCTAATAGTAACTAATCTTGGTGAAAAATTTTCTTCACCCAAAGTTATTATTATGAGACTTCATTTTTGGATTTATCTATCCCTTTTAGCATTTAGCTTAAATGCACAAACAACCACCAATTATCCCAATGGCAAAAATATTTTATTCATTGTCTCCAATGCCCATTTTTATGGAGAGACAAAGATGAATACCGCCAATCATTTTGCAGAAATTGTATTCCCTTATGACAAATTAGTGAAGGCAGGCTATCACGTAGATTTTGTCAGTCCCGAAGGTGGTGCTATTCCTATCGGATATATTCAAACTTCCGACCCCTTAATCAAAGAATATTTGTACAAAAAGGAGTTCATGACCTTATTAAAAAATACTAAAAAACCGAATGAGATTCACCCTGCCGATTATCAAGCGGTTTATTATGGCGGCGGTGGCGCTGCGATGTTTGGCGTGCCAGAAAACGAAGCGATTCAGAAAATTGCAATGATCGTTTACGAAGAACAGCAAGGAATTGTAGCGGCTGTTTGTCACGGTTCAGCTGGCTTGGTCAATCTCAAAACGAAAGACGGCAAGTATTTAGTCGATGGAAAAAAAGTAAATGGTTTCCCAGATTTATTTGAAAATATGGACGCTGACTATTATAAAACCTTTCCTTTTTCTATTGAGAAAATGTTGGCAAAAAGAGGTGGTGACTTTCAATATTCTAAAGAAGGTTGGGATGGGTTTGCCCTAGCAGATGGCCGATTAATTACAGGGCAAGACCCTTCGGCGGCAGGTTTAGTGGCAGAAAAAATGATGGAGCAACTAAATCGACAATCCAACGCTGTCTCCGTAATCAATCAAGAGTAATTAGATGCGTTTTTTGAAGAGTGGAAAAATCCTAATCAACCTGGTGTTGCGGCAGGTCTAATCAAAGAAGGAAAAATTGTTTATCTGAAAGGGTTTGGAGTTGCCAATATTGAACAACAAATTCCAGTTACCCCTGACACTAAGTTTCAAATTGGTAACTTATCCCAACAGTTTACCGCTTTTACCATTTTATTTTTAGAGGAAGAAGGTAAACTTTCTCTCTCTGACGATATTCGAAAATACCTCCCTGAATTACCTGACTATGGACATACCGTTACCTTGAAACATTTGTTAAGCCAATCTAGTGGCTTGCACGAATATTTGGGCTTAAAAGAAATTGCAGGTTGG
The DNA here is from genome assembly GCA_017857395.1 of Bacteroidota bacterium. Taxonomy (GTDB): domain Bacteria; phylum Bacteroidota; class Bacteroidia; order Chitinophagales; family Saprospiraceae; genus JAFMDF01. Next base: position 7,178 of record JAFMDF010000330.1, read on the forward strand.
GGACCAAATGAGGTTTTTACCCAAGCAGATGCCTTACAATTAATTCGTCAGCAAAAGCAATTAGATTATGTACCGGGTACAAAGTTTTCAAGGACGCATACAGGCTTAGTGTTATTAGCTGAAGTAGTACAGAAAGTAACCCAACAGTCTATAGCAGACTATACTAAAGAGCATATTTTCGAGCCTCTACAAATGACTAATACCCAATTTTGTGAAGACTATGAAAGCATTATCCCTAATGCGGCGGTTTCCTATCAAGCAACCAAAGATGGTTATAAAAAACGAGGTATTATTAATGCTGTTGTCGGTCCAACTAATTTGTATATCTCTGCTGCGGATATGTGTCGTTGGTATCTAAATTTTAAGCATCCCAAAGTTGGTAGCGCTGGTTTAATCAAAAAAATGACTAGCCCTGTGACTTTAAATGATGGTCGTACTTATAATACGACTTCTGGAGAGTTCCTTTGTGGGCAACAATTTGAGCATCCAGAAAGAGGAATTCCTAAATATTGGAATTATGGTCTGGCAGGTGGTTATGCTAGCAATATCTTCATTTTCCCTGGGCAAGAATTAACGTCTTTTGTGATTGGGAATAATAATCGGTATAATGGTATGCCAGCTATGCAAATGGCTTTTGAAACCTTAGGCGATGTTTTTCCAGAACCGCCAAGTATTGATTTTAGTAAGGTTAAAACCATTAAACTAAGTTCCAAAGAATTAGCAAAACATGAAGGTTATTATCTAGATGAAGATGCTGGTTATGGCCGTCGAATTTATGTAAAAAACGACACCTTGCGATATGGACGTTTAGGTAGTGAGCGAGAAAATGCCTTAGTCCCTTTATCTCCAAATACTTTTCAGATGGTCGTTGGAAGTGATGATAAATTGATTTTTACCTTTGACAAAAAAGAAGGACAAAAAAGAATGCTATTAAACGTAGGCGGAAGTGACCCTTTGGTATATACTGCTTATGAACCCGCTGAATATACCCCGACAGCGTTAACTCAATTTACAGGTACTTTTTATTCCACCGATTTAAATACTACTTATACTTTTTCTGTCAAAGACGAGCAATTAGTCGCCAGTCATTTTCGCAAAAATGATATACGATTTACTCCTTTGAAAAAGGATTTATTTTCGGGGAGCGCTTGGTATTTTGGCACTATTCAATTTGAAAGAAATGAACAAGGAGATATTACTGGTTTTTCGGTTGGCTTTGATGGGATTAAAAATTTAAAATTTGAAAAAGTAGTGAAAGTGCATCAGCGAGAGGATAAAGCAGGCTAATATTACTAATCCAAATTGTGTAAACTGGTAGCAAAATCTTCAGGTTTTGCTACCAGTTTACACCTATCCAACAATTAAGTACTACTGCGAAAGTAAGCCAACAATTTTTTTACCACGGAGATACAGCGATATAAAGGAATGAAGCAGCTAGACCAGAAAAAGCATTATTTACAAAAGGCAAAAACACTTTATTTATCTGAGACGTACATGTTCGATGTATTTACGCACCAAGTAGATAAAATCTATTTAAAAGATGTAGAAAACGAAGCGCTTTGATACTTTCTTTTTTTTAAAATAGAATTACACAACAAACCTTCTAACGCTTTGTTTCGCTATTTATAATACGAAACAATGCAGCCTTATCAACAATCCATTGATTTTACAATTGATGTACAGCAAAATATTCTACAACAATTTGCCCAACAATTAGCCATTCCGATTATTAATAATGAAGCTAAATTGGATAATGCAATGGGAAAAGGACTGCTTCAATTCCAATCCTTCCCTAACCAGTTAGAATTTTATTACTTCAATTGTACAGTCAACCAACCAATTAAAATAAACTCTTATAATCCGCAAGAGAGCGATTGGTTATTACTGAATATTAATTTAAGTACCGAAACTAGTGTAAAAACGGTGAATAATCAAAGCCTTAATTTACAGAAATATTTACCTTCAGGGATACTCTATTATAGTCCTCAAACTAAAGTGGAAAACTTAAACCCTGCTGGAGAAAAAATTGAAATAGTTATCATTCGATTCCCGAAAGCCTTTTTAAATGCTTATGTATCCAAAGATTTTCCAAAACTAGAAAATACACAAAATGCCTTAATTTATGAAGATTTGGATAGCCTATCTGAACGGCAATTAATCGCTGCAATCAACCCTACTCATAATCTACTAAAAAGGCATAGTGCTATCCTCCATTTTTTAGCTATTTTTATTGAGAAATTAACAAAAAGAACCTACCAAACTAGCTATCATCAGTTACATCCAAACGATGTTAAAGGGCTATTTTTAGCCGCGGCGCAACTAAGAAATCCAATAGGAGGAAATCTACCGAATATTGAACAACTAGCTCAAATTGCTGGTATGAGTGCGACCAAATTTAAGACGTATTTTAAACAGGTATTTGGGAATCCTCCGATGAAATACCGTCAGAAAATTCGAATGGAATATGCTCGGCAATTACTAGAAAATAAACAAAAAACGATTAGTGAAATTAGTTATGAATTAGGGTATGCGCATCCTTCTAAGTTTATGCTTGCTTATAAAAAAGCTTTCCATCAGTTACCTTCCAAGGTTTAATCCATTCAGTCAATAGTTGCGTCTTTTAGGGATATTCTTTCGTCTTTTCTGGCTAATTAGTC
>JAFMDF010000331.1 GCA_017857395.1 Bacteroidota bacterium
TCAAAAAAGAAAAATTCTTTGAATTTGTAACTTTTTTGAGAGTGACACCATTGAAGGTAGATTTACAATAAATTTTCTAGCATATATCCTAAAATTGGGCGACATTTCTCTTCACATGGTTGATAAAAATGTCCGTGTTGCCGAATTGCTGATTTTGGAGATTTCCCCCACCAAAATTCAGCTAAGGCAATCGGTTTAAGTTGATGCAAAAAAGCATATTGTAATAATTTTGGAGCAGCACACTCGCCAGCACCAGCGACCCGTTTAGCATCTTGGAAAATGGCAGACAGGCTTTTGGATTCGCCCGCATGATTTAAAAACTGGTAGGCGTCAAAGAGTTGTTGCTGCAAACTATTAGATTTCTTTTTTCGTTGTTCTTTTAGTAACTGAATTTCTTGACTGGTTTCCTTTAGGTTGTCTTCAACTTCTTCTAGTTGTAATTTCCATTGCTTCTTTAGTTTTTTTAACGCTTTCCTATCTCTAGCACTTTCTTTATTCAATTCGATGTTCAGCAAGTGTAATTGTTCAAAAGAGCACTCCTTTTTTGCAGCCTGCCTTTGATTATCTCGATTGATTTTCTTTTGCTTCATTTCCAGTTTCAATTCTACCAATTCCTTTTTTGCTTGACTTTTTTTATCGGTTAATAATAAGTTGTTCGCCAACCAATTGGGCGTTTTTTCTAATCCTTTTATTTGTTGATTTATAGTATTCAGTTCTGCCATTCCAATATTTAGAAAACTATTTTTAGTTAGAGAATCAAAAACAGGAGGCACAAATTTCTGGTGATGGTTTTTATTAGCCAATTTGCCTGAAAAGGCAGCTAAATAACCCAATTCTTTTGCTTGGTTTTGAACAACTAAAACGCCGAACATTTTACCAATCCTCAAACTACCCTCTGATTGATTTAAACCAAAATCATAAGTCCAATCAATGGGATTTTTTAAATAATCTTGTAATTCATCAATAGCTACTTTGCATAAAGCATTTGGTCTTTCAAGGAAAGGAGATGGGAATTTTTCTGGTACCCATTCATCAGGAATAAGGGCTTTAAAAGGTATAAAACAATGATTTGACAAAGTAAAAATTTAGATATTTGAATAGTTAAAAGAGTAGGAAATAAATTATTACAAAAGTACATTTTTTCCACTTATTTTGTTGGCCTAGCAGGGCATCGAAAAGGGTTTATTTCTTCTCGAAAAAGAACAAATTTTGACCCATCACTTCTACAAATCCCTATTCAAATACTTAAGCCTAGAATCACAAACCACCGTCACAATCGTTTTTCCCTTACCCAGTATTTTAGCGTGCTGTATGGCTGCCCATACATTAGAACCAGCACTAATACTTCAAAAAATGCCTTGTATTCGAGCTAACTTTCTTGCTGTTTTATAAGCATCGACATCCTTTACGGCGATTATTTCTTCACTAAATTTAATATCTCAAGGTCTAAGGAATACAATGAGTATACCGATATTTTATCCATTTATTTCGGTTCTTCTTTTACTAAAAAAAAATTAATACCTAGTCATTTTGTCACGAATTGAAAAAAAAGCCCACTAATGTGCATAAAGGGCTTTATTAACTCAGTCCAGCTCATGAATCAAATCCATTTATTCACCTACTAAACTCCAAAATCATGAAATGTTATTTATGGAAATTACTACGTATTAGTTGTTTGTTATTGTTAATCACTGCTTGTGAAAATGACTTGATAGAAGACCTCCAACCAGCATCTATGGATGCCGAACCATTGGCATTATTGGCGGAAGAAACGGCAGAAAGTCGCTCGGGCAGCTCGACTCCTGCTTGGGCTAGTCATCACAATATGACGGCCGCAAAATATCAAGAAAAATTTAATGGCTACAAAAGCAAAGGCTATCGCTTAATTATGGTAGATGGTTACCGTGTGGGCAACAAACTCCGATATGCAGCACTCTGGGAAAAATCTAGTGGACCTGCCTACAAAGCGCATCACGGACTAACTAGTTCCCAATATCAAAACAAGTTCAATACCTACAAGGCGCAAGGCTACCGACTGAAAATGGTAGACGGAGCAGGAGGAACTTCCGCAAAGTATGCAGCTATTTGGGAAAAAAAGAGCGGCCCAGCCTATAAGACCCATCATGGAATGACTGCTGCTTCCTATCAATCCAAATTTAATGATTACAAATCCAAAGGGTATCGACTCGTTTTAGTCAATGCATATGGGGTAGGAAATAAGGGTAGATATGCGGCTATTTGGGAAAAGAAGAGTGGCCCAGCGTATAAGGCACATCACGGGATGAGTTCTGCTAGCTATCAACAAAAGGTAAATACTTATCTAGCACAAGGGTATCGTATCAAAATGGTGAGTGGGTATAATATTGGGAATACTGATTATTATGCTGCCATTTGGGAAAAGAAAGGAGGTGCTGCATGGTCTGCTCGCCATAGAATGTCTAGCTTAGGGTATCAAAATGAATTTGACAATCACCGATTTTCAGGCTATAAATTAATACAGGTTAGTGGCTATGCCCGAAATGGGAAGGCTCAATTTGCTGCTGTTTGGGAAAGCACAGGGGTATGGAAATCTGCCGACCGAAAACATATTGATAATACAGTAGCTGCATTTATGCAAAAACACCAAGTACCAGGGGTGAGTATTGCTCTAATTAAAGACGAACGCCTAGTATTTGCGAAAGGTTATGGCAAAATGAATAAAAATACGGGTACAGCGGTAGGCCCTACAAGTTTATTTAGAGTCGCTTCTGTATCTAAACCGATTACGAGTGTCGCCATGATGAAATTGAGAGAAAGCGACCCAAGTTTGTTGAATAAAAAAGTATTTGGTAATGGTGCGTTATTAGGCAATAACTATGGGGCTAATTCTTATTCTAATCGAGAAAAGCAAATTCGAGTTCAGCATCTATTGGAGCATACCGCAGGTGGCAATCAGTGGAATAATAAATGGGATGGTAATGCAGGGCCGCCAATGTTCCAACAATTAGGTTTCAATCACTCTCAATTAATAGGATGGGTTTTGGATAACCGAAACCCAGAAAAAACTCCAGGAGCAAAAAATGATTATTCCAATTTCGGATATTGTGTAGCTGGCCGAGTCATTGAGGCTAAAACGGGTCAGACTTACGAAAACTATGTTCGGAATTCCATATTTAAACCAATGGGCATCAATCGTTTATATGTGGCTGGTGACAAAGCGTCCGAACGTCGATATAATGAGGTAACTTACTATGGAGATAGCCCTTATACCATGAAAGTAAAGCGGATGGATGCACATGGAGGATGGTTGGGTTCTTCTATTGATTTAGCACGATTTTTAGTACACACAGATGGGAAAACCAATAAACCAGATGTGATTTCTACTAGTTCCTATAATACCATGGTAACACCTAGTGCTGCCAATAGTGGCTATGCCAAAGGTTGGTCTATAACTGGTAGTAATGAATGGCATAATGGTTCCTTTGATGGAGGTGGCGCAATCATCGTGCAGGCTGGAAATGGACTAAGTTGGGTATTATTGATGAATAAAAGATGGGAAAGTGATGCAGACGGAATGATGTGGGACATCGTGAATGGTATTAATAATTGGCCATCGCACGATTGGTTTTAAAATTTATTAATCGAAGAAGAAAAAATATTGAAATTCTTGTCGCCCTTTTCTTTTTTCAAAACAAAACCCCAATTTTTGATTGGGGTTTTGTTTAAATAAGCTACAACGCTCCAACCAAAATAAGGTTTGGGGTCATCTGTCAATTCTCCAGTTTCTGGGTCAACCAAAAGCGGCTTATCCATCTTTTTATTGTCAATCGCTCGCATTACCATATCATAATCATATGCCTCAGAAACTACGGAATCAAAAATAATCGGTAATATATCCTTCAAAAATTTCTATCTGGTCTTCTTCTTTGGTTGCTTCTCCAGATTCATCATATCCTTTGTTTTTCTATATCATTTTACTTTCGTAAAATTTTAATGATTCTATTATAAACAATTTTCGATTTTGCCCAAATATTTCCACCTGTTGTATTTACAAACTGAACAACCACCGCATCCATATCTTTGTGATATTTGGCAATACTCTGATAACCGGGTAACAAACCAGTATGTTCGTAACTATAAATAGAGGAATAAATAGCCTGTTCCTCCTCCATTAACAAGGAGCCATCGTTTAATGCCCTCAAGAATATTCCTACATCCTGTACGGTAGCTATCATTGAGCCACCAGGAGTTACATAATCATTAAATTTTATATCTGCATCATTCCCTACGAGATATCCACTCATAACATCGGCTAAATCCACTTCACTAAGCAAACTGTAAGTATCATTCAGCCCAAGTGGAGTCAAAATTTTCTGCTTGATATATTGGTGATGACTATAACCTAATGTTTCATCAAGGATTTCTCCAACCAGCAAATAATTGGTATTGGAATACCTATATTTTTTATCTGGTGCAAAGTCAGCAGGCTTATTCAATACCAAAGCAAGTGTTTCTCTATTATTTTTTGGGTGATTGCTCCAGGGGTAATCCTTTTGGTCGGTAAAATTGGGAATGCCACTTCGGTGTTTCAATAGCATTCTCAAGGTGATTTTTTCTGCATTTTCAATTCTTCCAACAAGGTCAGGCATCAATTCTGCGAGCGTATTATCCAATGACAAAGATTCGTCGTAAATTAATTTGGTGGCAGCGACGGCAATATATAATTTACTAATACTTGCAATCTTGAATAAAGCGTGTGGGTCAGTTGGAATCTTGTTTTCCCTGTTTTTCCAGCCAGCTGTATAAAATATTGTTTCTTTTCCTTGATTTACATAAACAATAATGCCATCCATTCCATGATTGATAGCATTAGCTACTTCCATTTGAACTTTATTTGGCAATGGTTTTAGCCATAATAAACACCCAGGGATGAATACTATGGTGCAAATTATTGCAACAATAGGCAAGATTATTTGGAGTATTCGTTTTTTAATTTTCATTTTTTAAGGGGCATTGATTAGGATCTGCGATTTTAGCATTTTTTCTTCTCACAAAGTTACTCCCTTTTTATCTGCTTTGTTTAGCTAAAAACTTGAACATCGAGTACAAAGCATCTAAAGAAAAAATAGCCGCAGTTTGGGAATTTCAAACCTCTCCCCTATTTACTGATGCAGAACGGTCAGCATTGAACTTAGCCTTCAAAGGTGCTTTAGTGCCCAATAATGGGTGATGAAAAGTCATTTTTAAGCGACTTATTCTTCACGATAACAGTTTTACAACGGGCTGGCTAAATGCAGTAGCCGACGAATGGGAACTATTGACATTTTAGCCTTTATTGTGTTTAGTTTTTTTGTCTAATAACTCCTTTAGCATTTTTGCTTTATCAGCCATATAAGAATCGGTCAACCACATACCAAGCTTCGTTTTTTTAAAATGAATAATGACGTTAGCTTTTTTACAAGATTCTGCATCTGGAAAAAATGGAACTCCATTTAATATCCAAGTAAAAATTCTTAACCATTTTGCTAGTCTAGGAAACCAAACTTTATTTAATTCAATGGCTTGTAAATCATTATAAGCGTAAAAGCCGGAATTTCGTTCTGTTTGTTCATCAATTAATTGAAATCCATTATCAAGAAATTGGAATTCAATTTTTGGATTTTTCTTCAAAATAATATTTTCACTCTTCATATTTTTTTATTTATGGTTAATTCTTACAATTTACTAATAAAAATAGTCGTATCAAAATAGTCAAATTAGAAATCTTCCAGTTTCATTAAAGGCTAATTTGATTTTAAAATCCAATCCTTTACATTCATTACTATTACGAGTATCAAGCATCTATAAGACCGTAATATTTCATTTTCTTTTCTAATCATTTATAATTAAATACAACCTTAGAGAAGACTAAGAAATTTATTAATGCCCACTAGCCTCCCCCCACACCCTTAGGGTACCGAATCCACTCCACCATCTGCTGCACTTCCAAAGGCGGCTCATTTCCATAATATTTATTCACCAAAAAAGTAGTCGTAAAATTCAAGAGCATCCCAACCACACCAATACCTTGGGAAGAAATATTCATCCAATAACCATCTGCTTTACCCCCTAGAAATTCGTGGTAAACGATATAGACAACGACAAAAACTAGGCCTGCCAACATCCCTGCAATTGCCCCTTCTCTAGCTACTTTTTTAAAGAAAATACCCATTAAAATAGCAGGAAAGAAAGTGGAGGCGGCAATACTAAATGCCAAAGCAACGGTCTGTATAATAAAACCTGGAGGGTTGATACCAAAGTAAATACCAAATAAAAGAGCTACCCCAATACAAATTCTAGAAATCCCTAGTTCTCTTTTATCAGACATCTCAGGGTATAATTGTTTTTTGATGAGGTCATGTGCAATGGAAGAAGAAATCACCAATAATAAGCCCGCCGCAGTAGATAAAGCAGCGGCTAAAGCACCTGCTGCTACCAAGGCAACTATCCAATTGGGTAAGTTAGCAATTTCGGGAATAGCTAGAAAGGTAATATCAAAATCAAGTTTTAATTCATTCGCTGCGCCGCCTACGAATTGAATAATACCATCTCCGTTTTTATCGGTAAACGACAAAAAATCGGTTTTTTCCCAGACTTTAAACCAATCAGGCACATCGGTGTAAGGAATATTATTCAAACTTTCTAACATCAATGTTCTGGAAAAAGCAGCTAAAGGAGGCGTTGCTAGAAACACAATGGCAATTAATAATAAAGTGTATGCCACCGATTTTCGAGCATCACTTACTTTCGGTACGGTAAAATAGCGAATGATGATATGAGGCATTCCTGCTGTACCTAACATGAGCGTCAAGCCAATAAAAAACATATCAATGGTCGGTCTGCGCTGTGCCGTAAATTCTTTAAAACCAAATTCTCGACTCAACCCATCTAACTTATCTAATAAGTAAACACCGTCTGCTGTTTTTCCACCCCAACTGGTGAATATAAAACCGCTATCCATGACCATCATCGAAAGATAAATGATAGGTACTAAAAAGGCGAATCCCAAAATACAGAATTGAGCGACTTGGGTATAAGTAATCCCTTTCATTCCACCTAAAACGGCATAAAAGAAAACGATGCCTGCACCAATAATTACGCCCCACTCTTTCGAGACATGTAGAAAATGAGAGAATACGACCCCTACTCCTTTCATTTGTCCTGCCAAATAAGTCAAGGTGATGAACACCGCACAAACGACGGCTAGAGTTCGAGCAGTATTGGAATAATAACGGTCACCGATAAAATCTGGAATCGTAAATTTTCCGAATTTCCGCAAATAAGGCGCAATCAGAATACCTAATAATAAAAAACCTCCTGGAGGGCCTAACAAATATACGGCTGCATCAAAACCAAGGTAAGCGATTAATCCCGGGACAGATAACATAGTTGCTACCGACATAAAATCTGCTGCGGTTGCCATGGCATTGGCTAAAGGAGAGACTCCACCTCCCGCTACATAAAAATCATCGGTGGATTTTGCTCGACTTAGCCAAGCGATGACGCCATAAATTAGAAAGGTAATGCCGACAAAAATTATTGTTAAAAGTTGGGTGGTCATTTTATTTAATTATGAATGATGAGTTATGAGTGATGAGTCTACTTACTCATAATTCATCATTATTTTTAATCTTCCACACCATATTTCTTATCCAATTGATTCATCAATCGAGCATAGACAAATAATAAGATGACAAATACAATAATACTGCCTTGAAAGGCAAACCAAAAGCCTAATTTAAAACCACCGAATTGGATGCTGTTTAGTTGGTCCACCATTAAAATGGGGCAAACAAAACCGACTACAAACCAGATAACTAGTAGGATTATGAGGATTCTTAAATTGGCTTTCCAGTAGGATTGTAAGTTATTATCCATTGTTTTGATTTTTACAAAATCGGATTTTTTTAAATGCAAAATTGTAGTGCTAAAGGTACTATTTCCTTTGTATTTTTTAACTAATTTCTCCCTATTCCTTTTGCGCTAAATTTTGCCAAGAATTCGTCCACCCCTTATCATCATAATCATTCATACAATCCTGTAACATATTGCGATAACTATCCATTGATTTTGCTTTTTCTGCTTGCACTAATACGTCAATTCTTTGCATATCGTGATTCCCGGAATAATTACGCTCATACAATGCGTGGCGACCTGCAAATTCAGAATACATGGCATCCCAAACCAGTTTAAATAATTTAATTCTATCTATCGCATCCTTTCCTGTACCTCGATAATATTGGTCAATCAAAGGTCTAAATGCTGCATTATGTAAATCTTTTGTGCTAGAAATGGTATAAATGGGTGCACCTGCTAAATATTTCTGGTAAATATCCCTCACTTTATCCCAGCTGGTTGCCATATAATACCGTAAACTTGCGGCCATTTCTGCGCTTGGCACAACGCCATGTTCCCCAAGTGGCGTTACATCATTCACCATAGCAGTTGTCATCCCCCAAATAATATTTCTGATACCGAGGATTTCTCCAAGCGCGGCTTGAATGCCTCTAAATTTATCCGTACCAGAAGTCTTAGTCCCTTCTTCTAATAGGGCTGCCATAAATTCCATTTTGGTGGCTAATCTTACCCCTGCTTGTAAATTATACCGATTAAAAAAACCTGAACCTGAGTAGAAGTTTTTAGCTCGTTCAATATCCCGATACACCAATACATTCTCCCATGGAATGAAAGCTTTATCCATGACTAATACCGCATCATTTTCATCAAATCTACCAGAAAGTGGATTGTCAAAAGCACTTGTCGCTTTATATTCATAGGAAGGGCGACAAATCATTTTCAAGCCTTCGGTGTTCATATCCGCAAAGAAGATGACCGCCATGTCCTCATCTCGGTTGGCTTGCATTCTAGCCGTAATATTGCCTGTCAATCCAACGAATGTACCATGCGTCAACATAGAACCTGTAGCCACCATTTTTGCCCCGCTTACATAAATGCCTTTGGAATCTTCTTTATCTACACTCACAAAAACATCTCGAACTTTGATTCTTTCTTTAGAACGGTCGAGCGGTGGGTCTACCAAGACATGGTTTAGAAACAAACATTTCTCTGCTGTTTTTTTATACCAATTAATAGCATTTTGTTGAAAAGGTTGGTCATAAAAACTAGCGTTATCTGCCAAATGCCCCATAAAAGCAGCTTTATAATCAGGTGTTCTGCCCATCCAACCATAATTCACTCGTTGGCTAATAGCTATCGCGTGGCGTGCCGCATCTAATTCTTTTCGACTATGACTGGGGGCAAAAAATTTATGCGTAATAATGCCGTATCCATCTTCCAATAATAAGTCCTCCTGCAAATCTGGATTGTGCATTGCATCATAAAAACGGGCAACACTTCTGGCGGAATTTCTAAAGGCTGGATGTGTTGCTACATTTTTTACTTTATTTCCATCAAACCAAATTTCTCTACCGTCATTTAGAGACGCTAAATATGCTTGTCCTGTATAGATTTTATTCTCTTTTTTGGTTGTAAATGGTTTATTTTTCATGTTATTATTTTTTATGGAAGAATTCCGTACAATTATCTTTGCTACTTGAAGAGATAACTTGGGTGAACGTCTGTAGACATGAAAGTACTTAAATAAGCGTTCATTACCAATGAATATAGTTTTTTTGAAAAAGATTAAAGGAATATTAAAATAGGGTAAGCATTTGAACAATATTAGACTTGTTCGACATTGATAGTCAACAAATTACGTAAAAAATGGTTGTA
>JAFMDF010000332.1 GCA_017857395.1 Bacteroidota bacterium
TATTTTGATAATATTTTATTTTATTAACTAATTTTGGGCGAACCTAGCGAAATATGCTAGCGATACAGGTTTTAGGGGTGAATGGGCATAAATTAACTGATTCATTGACTGCGAATATTTTAACAGCTATTAATGATTTAAAACTAATAGCTAAAATAGAGGAAATCTCTGATATAGATCGTTTAATTCAATATGATATTTCTGGAGTACCTGCCATGGTTATCAATGGAAAGTTAGCCTTTCAGAAAGGTGTACCGACAGTAGAAGATTTAAAATTACTCATCAACCTATTAACTAAACCAACTCAAAAAAGAAAAACCATGAAAAATGTATTGATACCAACTGATTTTTCGGAAACTGCCAAAAATGCTTTTTTATATGCTCAATCCTTTCTTTCGGAAGATACGGCATTAACGGTATTTCATGCTTATCATCCACAAATTGACCCTGTTTATCCTTATTTGGGTACGCCTTCAGAAAGTTTTTTTAAACAAAAAGAAGCAACCGTAAGAAACTGGTCTAAAAAGTATTATCCTTTAGTAGAAGGAAATGTGTTAGTAAAGGCAAATTTAGAGACCGAATTAAAAATAGCTAGTCCTACACATGCGATTGTTGAAAAATCCAAAGAAATGGATTTAATCATTATGGGTGCAACAGGCGAAACTACTGTTTTAGAAAAGGTTTTTGGCAGTACCGCCACTTTTGTAGCTAGAAATGCACATTGCCCTGTTTTGATGATACCAAAAGATTATCAATTCCAAGGATATAAAAAAATATTGTATGCCTCAAATATTGAAGATTTTGACGAGCCAATGTTACAAAATTTGATTGATTTTACTTGGGATTCTGACCCTGAAATCTCTTTGGTACATATCAATGAAAATAAGGAAGAAAATTATGAGATAGTAAGTGAAGATTACGAACAATTCTTTAGAGAGAAAACACCCTATCTCGGTGTCAAGTTCGTAAAAATTGAAAGTAAAAATGTCATCAAAGGGTTACAGCAATACGCTGATGAAAATGACATTGACTTAATTGTGATGGCTACCAAACATCGAGATTGGGTAACTGAAATATTTCATAAAAGTATGACTAAAAGAATGGTACTTAATACCACTGTACCGCTATTGGTCATGCATCCAGAAGACCCTATTGTATAGATAATCCAAGTTGCGGAGAATAGCGAACAGAGAATAGAGAAGTGAGATAAACCTATGAAATTGCCAAATTTTAGGTGAATTTTCTAAGAATTTATGTTTTGCAGGTAGTTTTAGTCTCTTTTCTCTACTCTCTACTCTTCATTGTCCGCAACTTAAGTTAGATAATAACAAACAATAAATATCCAATTATAATACAATTATTTAAAAAATAGGAAATGAAAAAGATAATAGTTCCAACAGATTTTTCTTACGCATCTAAAGATGCCTTTTTATTCGCATTAGATATAGCAGCGACCATCAATGCCACAGTAGAAGTAGTTCACATCTATTCTGGTTCTTTTAATACCCAAAGGCCTTATACTATAAAAGCAGGAATGGGCAGGTATGAATCTTTAATGGATGATTTAAAAACTTTTGTCCAAATAGAAGGAGAAGGAAATGTCGCTGTCAAGCCTAAAGCAGCCGTCAGTTATCAGGCTATTGGTGGGGCAACTGAAAAAAACTTAATCAAATTATCAGATGACCCTAGCACTTTGATGTTAGTCATGGGGATGACAGGCGCAAGTGTATCCAAAGAAAGGATAGTTGGTTCGGTATCCAGAGTTATTTCTCAGAAAGCAAATTGTCCCGTTTTATTAGTACCCAAAGGTGCCAACTTTAAAGGTTTCAAGCATATCCTTTTTGCGAGTGATTATGATTCTGTTGAAGCCAAATTTTTAAGAAAAGCAGTTGATTTTTCTAAGCCATTTAAAGCAACTATGCACTTTATTCATGTGCAGGAAGAAAATGATTGGGATTTGAACATAGCATTAGAAGACAGGCTGTTTAAATATCTATTTGCAGAAGGTGACCCTCAATTTGCCTTTAATATGGCTACTATCGACGCTAAAACGGTAACCAAAGGCTTGAATCAATACATTGAAGAAAATGAAATAGATTTAGCTATAATGGTTGCTCACAAACGCAATCTTTGGGAACGCATCATGCATAAAAGCATCACCAAAGCAATGGCGATTACAACGAAGGTACCTATTCTAGTCTATCATAAAGATTATTTTGAAAAATAGAGCATCTAAAAAAGGTTCAAGTCATATGGCTTGAACCTTTTTTCTACTTAAATCAACCAAAACCATGAAAAAAATATTATTCCCAACCGACTTTTCAGACAACGCAGCCAATGCTTTGAATTATGCAATTGAAATTATCAATCGTTTAGAGTCGGCTCATTTAACTATCATCCATACTTATATTGTCCCAAATAATGTTAACACGCTCGTACCTATAGAAGGACATATTCAGCAGGATGCTAAATCAGAAATGAATCGAGTCGTCAATCGAATTCAACCACTCTTAGCAGAAGGTATTATTTTACAAACCATCATCAAAAGAGCAGATGCCGTTCCAACCATTGGCAAGATGGCAAACTACTACGATTTAGTTATCATGGGTACACAAGGCGCATCTGGTTTAAAAGAAATTTTTCTGGGTAGTACGACTAACGGGGTGATTAAACACACGCAAACACCTGTACTGGTTATCCCAAATGAATATCGTTTTAAATCTTTTGAAAATATAGTTCTATCCATCGACAATGGTCCTATTACTGATGGCAAAGGGGTTCAATTAATAAAGCAGTTGCTAAAATTATTCAAAGCTGATTTAATGCTTTTTCACACCGAGGAAAATGCAGCTGACAAAGGTTTTGATAGAAGTGTAACTAAACTATTTGATAATCCAGGCTACTCTATTGACTTTAATTTTATTGAAAAAAATGTAAATGAGAGTATTGAAGAAATGGTAATAGATTATGATGTGGATTTACTATGTCTAGTCCGCAGGAAACGAGGTTTTTTAGAGCGGTTATTCCATCAAAGTACTACTAGTAAAGCTGTTTTTCATGCTAGGATTCCAGTATTGGTTTTGCATGATGTTTAGACGGGGTTTGAGTTGCGGGTTTGGAACGTAGAATTTTACTTTTTTTGTAGAAACAGGTTTATCATAGGTCACCGATAACCAATAGCGATAAATAAGAATACCAATGTAGTGAATTCTTAAAAAAAGCCTTACCAATCAAAAAATCTATAAAATTCCTATTCCAAACCCGCAACCCACGACTCGTATCTCATTATGCATGATAAATCAACAAAGGAATATTCGGGCTTGTTACCATTTTTTGTGTTTTACTAATATGAAATAGCTGATTAATAAAGGTCCTTTTAGGAACAAACATAGCTAATATATCTACTGGATAGCGCTCCAAATAATAATTGATTCCTGCTTTAAAACTAGCTTTTCTAATAACTTTCACCTTCGTTGGTTTCCCTTTTTCGGACGGCAAAGATTGACTCTCCCAAACTTCCTCCAATTCATCTGATATATCATAAGGCAATTCACTAATGAAAAAAGATTCGACTTTGGCTTTCAAGCCTTCTGCAAATTGACGAATCCAGAGAACAGCTGCCTCATCCTTTTTATCCAAAGCTGTTGCAAAAGCTATCGTTTTAACAGATTGATAGGTATAATTTTCTGGGATTATCAAAGTAGGAATGGTTGTTTTACGAATCAATCCTCGTACCGTGCTACCCCAAACCATTTTGGATAAATGATGTCCAGATTTAGTGCCAGCAATGACCAAATCACAGTTTAATTCATCCGCTGTTTGTATAATGGTTGGCACAAAAGCTCCTTCTTTTACCAGATAATTGATTTGAATATTATGCTTGAGAAATTTATCGGAATCCTTATTAGGATAATAAGTAGTCATTTTTTTTAGCAAAGTGGTTGCTCGATCCTGCTCATAGGCTTTCGCGAAATCTATAATTTCTCTTGGAAAATCTCCATTGTCAAATATTGGCAGCACTACATTGAGTAAAATCAATTGTGCTTTTAAATCTTTGGCCAATAATAAGGCGTATTCAAAAGCATTTTTGCTAGCAGGCGAATAATCCAAAGCGACTAATATTTTTTTCATAATTAATAAAAAGTAATGCAGATTGTTATCCCTGCAGTCAATAAAATAACGGATTAACTCCGATTTGCTGTACAAGTTACTCGTATTCTGCATGTTTTACGGTGACAAAAATCACCCTCTTTTATTGATAATTATCAGTTAAAAAAACCTTCTTGCCAAGTAATTTTGTACTAAAAATAAAACATCTAATTATGAATCCGAATACCTTAATTCGAGAAATTATGACCACCAATTTGGTCACTATTCCACCTGATGAAAAAATAAAGGTCATCAAACCTTTATTTGAAAAAAACAATTTTCACCATTTATTAGTCGTAGATGACCAAAATAAATTAGTTGGTATTATCAGTAAAGAAGATTTTTATAAATTCACTTATACGCTGACCTTGCAAACAACTGGGCATACTTGGTCAAACATTAAATATGAAACCATTTGCGCCAGCGATATAATGACAAATTCTCCTTTTGTATTAGACCCTGAAGATACCATTGGTTTGGCAGCTGATTTATTTTTGAATAATCGGTTTCATGCACTACCCGTAGTAGAATTCAATGAGTTAGTAGGTATATTAACCACTTTTGATTTAATGAAATATGCTTATAAAGCTGCTGTAGCCGATGATGAACCAATAGAGGTATTTACGGAAACTAGCAGTTATTCATCAGGAGAATAAAATTCCAAAATAATTTTACTAACCATGATTATGGGTTAACTCAGATCCCGTAACTCGCAACATATAATATAATGAGCTTTGAAAGAAATATAAAAATTAGTCAATTAATGACCACAGAAGTTATTTCGATTAATTCAGATGATAATTTATTAAAGGTGGAAGAAATATTCAACACCCACGATTTTCATCATCTACCTGTTGTCGATGAAAATAATGTGGTCATAGGAATTATTAGTCGTCAAGAATTTCATAAAATGCAGCATTCTTTAACTATTTTTAAGACCCAAAGTGCAAAAAAACACAACCAATCCATATTTAATGCAACCTTAGTCGGTGAAATTATGGCAAAAAAAGTAGCTAAGTTGAGTCCAGAGGATACAGCTTTAGTGGCAGTAGGCTTTTTTCGAGAAAACTTATTTCACGCGTTGCCAATTGTAGATAAAGAAGGAAAATTAGTTGGGATATTGACTACTTATGATTTGTTAACCTATGCTTATAATGAGCCTATTTTTATAGCCTAGATATTAGTATTCTTATTGCTTGGTATCCAAAATTATTCAGTCTATAAAATTTGTATGCCAAATAAGTTACATTGCCAGATTCATCATTATAACTATGGCAATTACCCTATTTTACCTTCTTCTTTTTGTTAACTTCAATTTGTCGAAGGATATTAGCTGTGCAAACCAATTTTGTATTATTCGAGCTGCTAATATTTTTGACAAACCTAACTATAACATTTTGAGGGTATTTCAGTTCCCTTATCCTTTGTATAACAGATTGAGGTATCGGGAGTATATTGTGCCACTTTAACTATAACATATCGAGGGCATTCTCGTTCCCTACCCTACTTTGTATAATAGATTGAGGTATCGGGAGTATATTGTGCCGCTCTAACTATAACATATCGAAGGGTATTCTAATTCCCTACCCTACTTTGTATAACAGATTGAGGTATCGGGAGTATATTGTGCCGCTCCAACTATAACATATCGAGGGTATTTTCGTTTCCTTATCCTACTTTGTATCACAGATTGAAGTATGGAGAGTATATTGTGCCATTCCAATTATAATATTTTGAGGGTATTCTAATTCCCTACCCTACTTTGTATAACAGATTGAGGTATCGGGAGTAAAATGTGCCGCTCCAACTATAACATATCGAGGGTATTCTCATTCCCTCATTCTTTGTATAACAGATTGAGGTATCGGAAGTATATTGTACCACTCTAATTATAACATATCGAGGGTATTCCCGTTTCCTTATCCTACTTTGTATAACAGATTGAGGTATCAGGAGTATATTGTGCCGCTCTAACTATAACATATCGAGGGTATTCTCATTCCCTCATTCTTTGTATAACAGATTGAGGTATCGGAAGTATATTGTACCACTCTAATTATAACATATCGAGGGTATTCTCGTTTCCTTATCCTACTTTGTATAACAGATTGAAGTATGGAGAGTATATTATGCCGCTCTAATTATAACATATCGAGGGTATTCTAATTCCCTACACTCATTTGTATAACAGATTGAGGTATCGGGAGTACATTGCATCGCTCTAATTATAACATATCGAGGGTATTCTCGTTCCCTATCCTCCTTTGTATAACAGATTGAGGTATCGGAAGTATATTGTACCACTCTAATTATAACATTTTGAGGGTATAGTTCATTCGTTCTCTCCAATTTACTTTGGCCTTAAAGCATTTTGAAGAACAAATCATTTAAGAGTCAAGTTTTGGGTCGTTAAAAATCTAATAGATAAGTATTTTATTCTTAAATATAACAGATTGAGGAATTTGAGTTAGCATTTCATATAAAATTAATAAAAGAGTATTTAAGAGTAGCAATCGGCTTTGCTGATTGCTTTTAAAATTCGACCTTTGGTTATTCCATAGTTTCTCTTTTTAAAACTTATTGCGAAATTTTAAAATAATAAATTTACATATAATTTAAAATTAGAATTTAAAAGAAAAACAACTACAATTAGGAAAAGTGAGTGAGTTTTGTTTACATTTGTCTAAATATAACAGATTGAGGTAGCTATAGTTCCTGTTGTTTTTTTCTTATTTAATATCTTTTATTCTTTTCACTTGATTTAATTTATTGATTATCAGTTATGTATAGGCATAAATATAACAGATTGAGGGTTAAGTATAACGTATTGAGGACTAAGTATAACAGATTGAGGGTTAAGTATAACGTATTGAGGGCTACCCATTAATATGAAATTGAAGAAAAAATGCTATTCTATTCTTTTTTAGAAAGATTAGATTAATGAGCTATAACATGTTGAGGTAAAGAAACCAATGTAAAGTAAGTATAATATGGAGAAGAAAACTACACAAAAAAATGTGAGACTTAAAAAGCCTTCCAAGAATGTCATTAAATTAATTCGTAAATCTAACGAGTTGGTAGAGGCGAGGTATAAATTTGATATATGGGAAACCAGAGTATTTACAAAAATGCTCACTATGGTACAACGAAGTGATAGTGATTTTCAAGAATATAGAATTTATCTAAAAGAGATTGTTAAAGACTTTCAGGTTGAAAATAATAAGGATGCATACGACAGATTACGTGCGGGTGGTTATAAGCTAATGAGTAAAATTATTAAGACGATTCGGGAAACAGATGAGGGGTTGATGGAATTAGCTACGCCTATCGTAGTGGGCGTTCAAAATCCAGTTGATACAAGAGATGAAGGTGCTAAATTTATTGATGTTTCTTTTCATCCTGAAATGAAACCGTTCCTACTTTCTTTAAAATCAAAGTTTACTATTTATGATGTACGGAACATTCTAAAATTACCCAGCTCTTATTCTATTAGAATTTATGAATTACTAAAGCAGTATGAAAAAATAGGACGGCGGAAATTTGAACTCCAAGAACTGAAAGAGATTATTGGCGTAATTGAAGAAATTGATAATAATGGACGAAAGTCTTACAAAGACAATTATCCATTGTTCGGTAATTTTAAACAACGAGTATTACTAAAATCACAAAGAGATTTGAAAAAATCTACAGATATTGAATTTACTTTTGAACAAAAAAAGACAGGACGAAAGGTAACTCACATTATATTTGAAATATTTGCTAACCAAAATAATCCAATTTTCAATAATCAGAACTTTAAAAAAGAAGAACCTGAACTCATTATCTTGAATGATAGTAGTCCTTTAGTTAGAGAACTCCATGAACTTGTAAAAAAGTGGGTCAATATTAAAGTTGTTAAAAATTGGGTAGCTAATCTTCCTGAGAAGCAAATTAGAAAAGGTATCAACTATACAGTCAATCAGCTTAAAGCAGGTAAGCCGATAAAAAATATTGCGGGTTACCTTCAAACAGTAGTTAGGACAAAAGACTTAAAAGATGCAGTACAAGAACGTAAATCAGAAGTTATTGCGAATAAGATTAAACTAAAAGAAGCAGATTTAAGAATAGCTGGATTTAAGGAGAAATTGAAAAGGCTGATGAGAGAATTACAAACCAAAGAAAATGCATTGGTTCAGGCTATTTTCTTACAATTTCCAGAAGCAGAAAATGAGATGATTGAAAAGGCAAGGAGAAGAACTTTTTCTGGATACGATGATTCAAAATCTGTAGAAGATAATAAAAAAAGCTCAATTTTTTCTGCTGCTCTACGAAATACTATCTTAGAGACTTACCCATCTAGATTCAAAGCATTGCACCAACAATATCTTCCTGAGATTGAAGCTACTAAAAAATTGATTTAAATGCCCTATCTATTTGGCTAATAGGAATTACTAATAACTACAGTAAACCTGTAAATTTATTTACAGGATTTTCTTCTGCCACCTAATTGAGATTGTACGGATTTAATTTTTTAGTTATATAAAACGGAACATATTCCTTTCCTTTAAACGTAAATTTGTAAATAAGTTTACAAATTTACTATACCTACTACCCTATTTGACTTTGTGAATAATCAGTTTTGGGGAATAAGAAGCGGAGTTGAGATGCTTGTTCAACGTAAACATGTAAACTTATTTACAAATCTATTATACCCACTACCTTATTTATTTTAATGCATAATCGGTTTTTGGCGAGTAAGAAGCTGGGTTAGGATGTCTATTTAATGTAAACATGTAAACTTATTTACAAATCCATTATACCCACTACCTTATTAAGGGTTTTCTTATAAAAATCTCAGTACCTAAAAAATTAAGTCAAAGACTTGAAAAATATCGACTCGAAGATACAATCTTCGAATATCGGCTCCAAAGTTGGATTGAAATTCGATGCCGATGGTCGAAGTTTGCAACTTCGACCCAGTATTTTTCATGTTTTCAACATGATTTCCTGTAAAATCATTTTTATAAGAAAACCCTACTACCTTATTTATTAAGGGTTTTCTTATTTATTTTAATGCATAATCAGCTTTGTGGAGTAAAAAGCGGAGTTAGGATGCCTACTCAGCGTAAATTTGTAAACTTATTTACAGATGCATTATACCTGCTCCCCTATTTAACTATAGAGCGTCAGATAAAAAAATGATAAACATCCGTGTCCCTTCATCTATCCGTGGTAGCAATTAATACCGCGGATAGATGAAGGGACACGGATATTGGATATTCTTAAGTCACATTATAAATTTTAATAATATCAATTTTTAACCTGTTTATCTATTGATGCATAATCTGTTTTGAGGAGTGAGAAACGGAGTTGGGATGCCTACTCAGCGTAAACATGTAAACTTATTTACAAATTTACTGTGCCTGCTACCCTATTTAACTTGATGCATAATCTGTTTTTGGCGAGTGAGAAAGGGAGTTAGGATGCTTACTCAGTGTAAACATGTAAACTTATTTACAAATTTACTGTGCCTGCTACCCTATTTAACCTGATGCATAATCTGTTTTTGGCGAGTGAGAAAGGGAGTTAGGATGCTTACTCAGTGTAAACATGTAAAC
>JAFMDF010000333.1 GCA_017857395.1 Bacteroidota bacterium
AGAAGGAAATTCTTTAAAAAATGACCTCATTTTTGAGGGCGTTGAACAGGCTACCGTAAGCCCCCAAATATCAATTCCTTCCGCATTATAAGCATCAATATATTTTGAGAAAAACAAGGCCCAAGTGTCATAATATTCTGGCAATAGTTTACCGCCACGCCAATCCTTATTATCTTTCATCCACGGCGGTGCTGTCCAAGGGGAGGATAATATTTTAAAGCCATCCTTTGATTTAGCCATAGCGTCTTTAATCATCGGAATGATATCTTCTCGGTCTTCTTCTATAGAAAAATGTTCTAATTCCTTGTCTCCTTCTACTGAGGCATAGGAATAATTGTTCAAAGAAAAATCGCAGGAATTGATATGGGTACGGGTTAGGGAATATTTAGCACCACTTTCTCCAAAATAGGCTTCTATAATTTTATCCCTATTCTCTTGACTCAATTGATTTAACAAATAGGCTGATGCTTCTGTAAACGACCCGCCAAATCCAGTAATGGTCTGGTATTTTTCATCGGGTAATAATTTTATGGCTGTGGTGTTATCTCCAGCAGAAAATGCGGTAATTTGCTTTAATTGATTTCCCTCTGCTGAAGTTTCATACACCTCTAATTCTAAAGTGTCTACTGTGGTACAAGCACTAAACATAACAAATAAAAATAAGGAAGTATTAAGTTTAATAAATAGTTTCATTTTAAATGATTTTAGCCTAAAATCAATGGTTTTGTATGCTATTTAGATAGCCTCGTTTTTAATGTTCACCTACCAAAACTGATTTTAAAGGGGGCATGCTAACGGCTTTAAGCAATGCTTCTTTGTCGCCTTTATAAGTTTTTGTAACAGGATTCTTGCTTCTGCTTAGTCCTTTAAAAACACCTTTATCCACCAAATCCCATAAAGCATATTTTGCTTGTCCTTCAATTGTAAAAAGTCCAAAATAATTTTCTGAACCGCCAGGATTAGCAGCATCTTTCCAATTTTCGTCAAAAGCTTCAAAGTAAAAACAAGCAATGCCCATTTTATTTGTCCATTCTCGCATTAGTGAATAGTAAAGCCCTTCTTTATATTCATCTGTGGCTTTTGAACCATTCTCTCCATAAAATCCATTGGAGGAAGTGGCCCAACCTGTTTCTCCAATATGAATCGGTTTTTCGATGCCAAGACCTTTGATATAAGCTGCCGTATTCTGATATTGATTAATGGCATAATCTCTAGCACGAACCATTGCTCTTTCTATCTTTTCTATATCTGATAACTCTTTTTCAGCTTCCAATGTGCCCCAAAAATTAGGATTGTAATGCGTATCATGCATTGGATAAGTGTGCAAAGAAATATAATCTACTGCTTTTATCAATTTTGTTAAATCTTCAACATGGTATTCATTACCGCCGCCGCCCCAAGAAGCAAAATTATCGGAACTAGTAATCCATAAATCTTTTGATAAATGACCTTTTTGTTTTAACTCTTGTAAATGATTCACCCATTTTAAAATGACCCAAGGTTGTACAAAATAACTGGCAGCCCATTTTACCATGGCTTCGTTGCCAACAGCAATTATTTTTACAATATCTGGGTATTTATTAGCCAAATCTACTGCCCTTTGAATCTCGGCGGTGTTCCCTTCCAAATTTTCATTATCATGATTAGGAGGAAGCGTCGTCCAAGCATTTTCACAATCAATCCAGGCCCCCAACATGACATACATCTCATAGGTAGGGTCTTCTTTTTTTAATTGATGAATAGCTTCTAAGACATTAGCCGCCTGTTTCAATTGAACATTATAAGTTCGCAATATTTTAATACCCATCGCGGAGAGCATTTTCATATCGGCTTTTAATTGTTCAACGGTTGGTTGAATATCACGGGAATTTTGACGGTAACCGCCATAAGAGATGGCTAAATAAGCTGGATTTCCTAAAATATCTTTTGCTGTCACTTCTTTTTTTATTTGTGTAGTCACTTCTTTTTTTGATAAATGGTGGTTACAGGAAAAACTTAAAGTTAAAAATAATGCAGCAACCACGCATTTGATTAACGCTTGCTTTTTACAACATGCATAAAATTGAAAACTACCCTTGAGTAATTTATCAGTAAGTATTGGAAGTTTTATTTTCATATCCAATCAGTTCCTTTTATGTATTAAATTAATAATTGTTTTACCAATTGATTGAATTTTACGCTTTATTTCCTCACCAATTTAAAAACGCTATGATAATTCGCCTGTGTATTTAATTTATCATCTGTTGCTTAGATATACTGTTTAATGGTTAAATTGTTATATGGTTTTATTGTTAAAAGTAAAAAGTTTCGCGGGCTATTCGCCTATGATTGTAAAATTTTAACGTACGCAAAGACGCGAAGACGCAAAGTTTTAACTGATTCTAAGTACTTTACGTGACCTTGCTTAAGTGGCTAACAATCAATTATTTACAGCGTTAGGCGGATACCCGTTTCGCGCCTTAAAATACTGTTTATCAACAATATAGCAATAAAACAATACAGCCATTTTTATGGATAAAAGTTCAATTCTTACCCTAATGCAGTATAATTGCCGTATTAGAACTTCAAATTATTCTCTTTATCCCATACCCCCCAATAGGCGCCTACATCTCCTTCCGGACCCACTTTCCAAGATTCATCAAAGGAAGTAAAATAAAATAAGTCAATATTTTCTTCTGCCGACCATTTTTGCGCATTGATGAAATATTTCATAGTATTTTCATTAGAAGGATGAGCATCTTTTAAACTACTTCCATGATTGGGCCAACCAGTTTCCGTAATAATAACTTTTTTACCATTTGCAGCAGCTAGCGCTTGCTGGAACATCTGTTTCATATACAATAAAGAGTAGTCTAGGTGGCAACCTTCCCAGTAAGGATAGCAGTTCGCCAAAATAACATCACAAGCTTCGACGATTTTTGGGTGAAGACTAAATTCATAATAGGCATCTACATAACCTACTTGAACTTCAGGAAGTGCTTCTTGAACACGGTAAATATACTCCAGTAATTCCGCCTCTGTTAAATCCCCTCGATACATCACCTCATTTCCGACTGCAGCAATATCAACGTGACCATTTTTAGCCAAGTCTATTAAACCTGCTATTTCTTTTTCATTTAAGGCTTTATCGGGACCTAACCAAGCACCTACTAAAGTTTTTAGCCCAAATTCCTGCGCCACTTTCGGAATTAATTCGTTACCTTCTATACAAGAAAAAGAGCGAACCCATTTAGTATGAGGGGCAATAATTTCCATTCGCCGTCTAATTTGCGCTTCATTTAATATAGTGCCTGGCTCTTGACCTTCCTCATAAGCACTATAACACAAACCGTGCATCCCTTTATTTAATACTTGACGAAACAAGACATGAAGTTCTTCCTCTGTTTTATTTGCATAATCAATTCCTCTTAAGGAAAACGGTTGTTCTTTTCTAAAAGACATTTTTTGAAATTTATTTTTATGTTTTGAATTGCAGATTACAAGGTATTTTTATAACTCTCCTCTACGCGCTACCAATTTATTTTTTATTTCCTTCGCTCGGTCTTCAGATAAATCATAATTCCACATAACCCAAACGGCAAGGGTCGCAGTTGCAGAGGGTACTATTATATCGGCTATCCTAAGATTATTCATCGTCTCAATTGATTGCTCCGTTACATTAGGATCAAATCCGACTATACTTAATATTACTCCACCCAAAACAAGTGCTATGGACTGACCTATTTTTACCATCAGCCAATATATGGCACCAAAAGTACCTTCTTTTCTGGGCATTCCATTTTCCAATTCATCCAAATCACAGACATCGGCAGTCATAGACATCATCAAAGTGAATAGTCCCCCCATTCCAAAAGCGAATAAGGGAATAGGTAAAAACATCAACCAAGGTACTTCTGTTCCAGAATCTATACTAAACCAAGCCATTCCGACATTATCCAGTATGGGGTTCAGCCATCCGAAGATTGAGTTTACCGTAGCATTTAGGCTTTTACCGAGGCCTGTTTGGTTAAATTGAGCGTTGAGTGCTGTATCAAACCCCCACCATTTCAATACATAACCGATAATGGACAGTACCGTTGAGATAATAAAAGCTTTTTTCTTCCCCCATATATTAGCCATTCTTGAGATGATAGGAATAACGATAAATGCAGTTATCATGGCATTTATTGTATTGAACCATGCTGGCCAAGTCCCTGCTAATTCATAACTGCCATTGTACATATAAAATACGATAATAAATACACCGAATGCAGCCACCAATTGAAAGCCGTTAAAAACCAAAAATGTTGCTCCACACAATTTCATGAATGGTTTATTTTTGGAAACTTGGACGATACCTGCAAATAAATCTTTTAAATTGGCAGCAAGGGTTTTAAAACTAATCTTCTTGCGATTGGTCATGTTCGCGGAGTCAATACCCTTACAGAACAAGGCTGGTAAAATTCCAAAAACAATACACATAACGCCTACAATCAATGCCATTGTCCGTACCCCTTCCGCCTGTGTGTTGAAGGTGTTTGTATCTGGTATAATTACATATAACCAAGGAACAATCATCCAAGCAATTTGTCCCATCGTATTGGAAAACGCCATTAAGCGGGTACGTTCGTTATAATCGGAGGTCATTTCATACCCCAAACCAACCAAAGGTGTTGCGAACATGGTATTACCAATAAGGAACAGTAATTGAAGTATCATTACATGCCAGATAATATAGGATTGTGAAGCATCATCATCAATCTGCCACATCAAAAAGAAAAGGATTCCACTAATAATGGCACCTATAAAAATATAAGGCCGTCTCCGCCCCCACCTCGATGTGGTATTATCAGAAATGAAGCCCATTATGGGGTCGGTTATCGAGTCAAAAATTCTTGGCAAACCTCCTAAAAGTCCAGCCCATAAAGGGTCAACACCCCAAGCTGTAAGTAAAAAGAATTGAATGAATACCCCTAGTGTTCCGGGCAATATATTCAATATAAAATGACCTGCTCCAAAGGCGGCTTTTTGCCCTACTGGGACTTTGTCTTTCGTAAGTATTTTGACTTGACCCATAATCTCGAATTATAGTTGTTGGTTTTTACGCTTTTTGTTTGCTTAGTTTACTTCTTGGTAAACCCTAACATAATCCACTAGCATTGTTTGCGGAAAAGGCGTTTGGTCTGTAGGGAATCCTACATAATTTCCGCCAACCGCTACATTAAGTATAATAAAAAAGGGATGGTCGTAGACCCATTCACCCGAAGTAGCATCTGGGGTAATTCTTTGGTAAAGCGTTTCATCAACAAAAAAATCAATATGCTCCGTTGTCCATTCTACTGCGAAAATATGAAAATCCTTGTCGAATCGATTATTGGGAAATCCAAAACTTTTTGTAACAGCAGCTCCACCAGAGTACCCAGGACCATGAATAGAACCATGAATAAGATTGGTTTCTTGTCCCCGATATTCCATAATATCAATTTCACCACATTGAGGCCATCCAACCTGGTCTATATCTGCTCCCAACAACCAAAATGCTGGCCAAATACCAGGGCCCCACGGCATTTTTATTCGAGCTTCGAAGCGACCATAGGCTTGGTCAAATAACCCTTGAGTTTTAATACGTCCAGAAGTAAAAGCAGAACCTGCAAAACTTTCTTTTCTAGCTATTATGGCAAGATTACCATTACCATCTAAAGAAACATTTTCAGCACGGTCGGTATCGTATTCTAATTGGTCATTGCCCCAATCTGTTCCTATATCAAAAGCCCATTTCGTTGCGTCGGGTAATTGCCCAGCAGCACCATCAAATTCATCTTCCCAAACAAGGGTGTAATTTCGATTGTCTAAAGAAGGTGCTTCGTCTGTACATTGCGGAAATACCAATAAAACGGCCAATAGTAGGCTACATTGAATTAGGATAAGTTTTGAATTTTTCATAATGAGTTATTAGGAGACCATACATTTTTTATTGGCAAATAAAAAATGTATGGTCATATATTGAAGAATTTTTAATTTTTAGTACTTATTTATGGAAATAAATATTATCCAAATAAATATCTCCGTTTCCATCAAACTTAAATTGGATAATGTCAGCGAGGTCAACTGGAGAAAAATCGGACAATGGAATATCTACACTTACCCAACCAGATGTTGGTACCGTTAGCGCATAGGCGGTTTCTACTGGACCAGAACTAATTAGAAAGGTGTTTAAGGCATCAGAATTGGCTGTCCAATAGTCAATATGCAAGTGCGTCATGCCAGAAACATTTTGGCTGCTACCTAACTGCATTCCTTGATAATTTAGACCACTATAAACTAAGGTATTATTGCCTGCAATAGCCTCTTGCGTAACAACGGTTGCTTGTCCCCAATCAGGGTTGAAATCTGTTCCTTCAACATTTGAATAAGCATCGCTAAATACAGAAATTACATTTCCTGCATCCTGCGTGGGGTCTGGAGCAGCTACTGTTGGCATAGTGCCACCACCTGTTCCTGTACCCATTCCCGAATCGTTATAAAAATAAATGTTGTCTAAATAAATATCTCCATTTCCATCGAACTTAAACTGAATCAAATCCGCCAAATCTACGGGTGAGAAATCTGATAATGGAATGTCCACGCTTGCCCATTCTCCTGCAGGGACAGAGAGGGCATAGGCAGTTTCTACTGGACCAGAACTAATTAAAAAGGTGTTTAAGGCATCAGAATTGGCTGTCCAATAGTCAATATGTAAATGCGTCATGCCAGAAACATTTTGGCTGCTACCTAACTGTATTCCTTGATAATTTAGACCACTATAAACTAAGGTATTATTGCCTGCAATAGCCTCTTGCGTAACAACGGTTGCTTGTCCCCAATCAGGGTTGAAATCTGTTCCTTCAACATTTGAATAAGCATCGCTAAATACAGAAATTACATTTCCTGCATCCTGCGTGGGGTCTGGAGCAGCTACTGTTGGCATAGTGCCACCACCTGTTCCTGTACCCATTCCCGAATCGTTATAAAAATAAATGTTGTCTAAATAAATATCTCCATTTCCATCGAACTTAAACTGAATCAAATCCGCCAAATCTACGGGTGAGAAATCTGATAATGGAATGTCCACGCTTGCCCATTCTCCAGTAGGAACAGAGAGAGCATAGCCAGTTTCAATAGGACCAGAACTAATTAAAAAGGTGTTTAAGGCAGAGGAATTTGCTGTCCAATAGTCAATATGTAAATGCGTCATCATTGAAACATCTTGACTACTAGCTAGCTGCATACCTTGATAATTTAGACCGCTATACACTAAGGTATTATTGCCTGCAATAGCTTCTTGAGTAACTACGGTTGCTTGTCCCCAGTCTGGATTAAAATCGGTGCCTTCTACGTTAGCATAACTATCACTAAAAACAGAAATGACATCTTCCGTATTTTGCATTGGGTCTGGAGCGGCTACTATTGGAGCAGAAGGACCTACTGTAATTTCGCCATCTGTATGAAAATATACATTATCAATAAAAACAGTAGGTAAATCACCAGAAAGTACCATTTGAGCCATATTTGCCCGATTTCTCAATCCTGAAAAACTAGATAATGGTATATCCAAACTAAACCAACTCTCTGAGCGTATCGTTGGATTAGTAAAAGAAAGTTCGTGAGAAGTATCATCTCCACCGCCAAAGTTTCCATCTGCACCAAAATCAATTAATAAAATTTTAAATGCTGCTGGTGGGTCAATTGGGTCAGGTGTCCAAACATCAATATGAAAATGCGTCATTTGGCTAGCATCAATTGTAGCAGAAGAAAATTCAATCCCCACAAAATTGAGTTGTTTATATCTTCTAACATCATCCCCATCTATTTGAAGTTCCGTGTCTTCGGCAGTCGAAAACTCCCATCGAGTATTCCACGTATCAATCGGAACATTTGTATAAGCATTACTATACATAGAAATGACCTTTTCTGAAGGTACTTCTGGAGTTGGAGCTGGCGTCAATGGTCGAATAGGTTGTCCTGAAGATACTACCTTTAAAGAACCTACTGCGTCAATGTCTGCTAATTTGGCAGTAATGACTGCCTCTCCTTCAGCTAAAACAGTAATAATTCCTTTTTCAGAAACAGTAGCAACGGAAGGGTTAGAGGAAACAAAGGTAAAATAGGATGGAGCTACGGCTACTCTTTGGTCAACACCTGTTGGTAAATTGAAGCTCGCAGACTTTCCGCCAATGGTCAGATTGTCTCCTGTTTCAGTAGAAATCACTTGGTCTTGTCCTTCTAAAATACTAGGTTTCGTATGTGCTAAGGTGCCAAGTTTTTCAAATTTCACCTCATCAATCCAAAAGGTATATCCTTTTCCTTCCTCAGGGCCTTCTGAGTAAAATAGCATGCCTCTTTCTTCCGTTAGTTTTGAAGGGTCAGGAATCGGAATAATCACTTTTTTCCAATTGGTATTAACGGCTAAACCTCCGATGGTGGCTTGATAATTTGATTCGCCTAAGTCATTTCCAAAGCCGATAATATCAATAGTTGCTGCTTTAGAAGCCCTTACCCAAAAAGTCAGCGCATCGTAACCAGATAAGTCTCGGCCAACCTCTGTAAAATAGACCCCTCCTGCATAGCTTCCTTTAGGGCTTCCTGCATCAGGAATAGCAAACTTCATCGAGGTCGTTCCTGAATATTTAACTTCTGTATCTGTATCAAAAGCCGTTACATCTGAGCCACCGAAAGCAGCATAACTTAACCCCGCACTAAACCCATCAATAAAAATTTCTGCTGTAGTTGGAAAAGAGGCAGGTTCTAAATCTTCAACGTCTCTCTTACAACTAGCTGTAATTATTAGCAATGCCGTTATTAGAAATGTATATATAATGTTGTTATGATTAATATTTTTCATCTTGAATATTATTTTTCTATTTTTTGGAAAAAATGAGTTGCAATGATTTTACATTGTAGGTTATTGATATTTCGTAAATTCATCACTCATCACTTATAACTCACCACTAATTTTCTAATTCCCAATATTAATTTGTAGATAGGTTCTTAATTCCCATTCTTGACCATTATCAAATCCAACTCCTTCGGGGTCACAAATTAAATCACCAGCACCGTCAAGATTTCTAGTTGGACAATATCGAGGAGAATATTGGTCAAGCGAGCGCCAAGTATATCGAAGCCCCAGTCGAGTATTGGGCAAATTGAACCAGGAGGCTCTCCCGACAGTAGTTGATATATCTGCCATCAATTGAAGTGGATAAGTTTGATTGAAATCTCGATGATAATCATAAGGGCCCCAATCGTCCACTTTAATTATAGAAGTCAATTTTAATTGTTTGTATATCATCCGGATATCCCCGCCATAACGATGAATTAGTCTAGGGTCACTACCATTTGCTTGTGCATTACCTCCATATAGGTTGGCAATTACGCCAAATTCTGGATTTATTTTTGAAACTATACGGGTGTGAACTTCCCATAAATCTTGTGCTGGAGCGGATCCAGGAAAAGCAAAAATGGTTCTTCCATCTCCTAGAATTCCTATGGCGGCATCTTGAACGGTTGGATGATGTCGATAGACAAAACCTGCACTCAAAGCAAAAGGAGCATCTTCCATCATATCATTATCCCATTCATACATCCAAGTTCCTGGGGTAGGGTCGTAAGTAAATAAAAGCTCTCCAGCAACGGTTTCTCTATTAGACTTGTTCGACATTGATAGTCAACAAATTACGTAAAAAATGGTTGTA
>JAFMDF010000334.1 GCA_017857395.1 Bacteroidota bacterium
TCTCAACAATCGCGTTTTAAGGATAAAAAACCCTTAAAACTGCACGGACTATTGCTCTTACAGAGGAGTCCGCATTTTCATTAATGGTTAGACCAGCAGAAGTATGTTTGATAAATAAGTGAAAAATACCTATTTGGGGCAAATTGGGCAATTGACGAAAGATGATGTTGTCAATTAAATGATACCCTCTAGAAAAAGGGGGTAATGTGATGTTAATTTGCTGAATCATTTTGAGTGTGCTTGTTCGGTTTGAGTCGTATAAAAAGGTAATTAACTTACAAAAATATAGCTTAAATCGTATTTAGAAGTTGGAAAATAAAACTATTTAATATAAAATTGGTTAAATATCTTCTTTTTCCTGATTTTAAAAAGTGTACTTTTGACACTAACTTAATTCAAACAGTTTAGCAACATGAGCAAAAAAAATAAATATATCTGTATTCACGGGCATTTTTACCAACCTCCTAGGGAAAATGCTTGGTTAGAAGTCGTAGAACGACAGGATTCTGCTGCTCCGTTTCACGATTGGAATGAGCGCATTAACTTTGAGTGCTATGCGCCTAATGCTGCTGCTAGGATTAAAGAAGGCAATGAGATTACTAAAATTGTCAATAATTACGAAAAGATTAGTTTCAATTTTGGCGCTACTTTGCTCTCTTGGATGGAACATGCCGATAAAGATACCTACGCTAAAATTTTACGTGCTGATCAATCGAGTCGAGAAAAATTTAATGGGCATGGTTCGGCAGTTGCTCAGGCATATAGCCACATGATTCTACCACTTGCCAATCAACGAGATAAAGATACACAGGTAATTTGGGGGATTAAGGACTTTGAGAGCAGATTCGGGCGTAAACCTGAAGGGATGTGGTTAGCGGAAACGGCTGCGGATACAGAAAGTCTAGAAACAATGGCTAGGCATGGCATTAAATATACCATTTTAGCACCTCGCCAGGCCAAAGCTATCCGAAAAATTGGGGACGAAAACTGGACTCAATTAAGTCATGCAAGTGTTGACCCAAGAAGACCTTATTTATGTAAATTACCTTCTGGTAATTCTATTGCTTTATTCTTTTATGATGGAAATATTGCCCAAGACGTAGCTTTCAAAGGCATTTTAAATAATGGTAAACACTTCGCAGAACGTTTAGTCAGTACTTTTGACGATAATGATGAACCACAATTAGTTAATGTCGCTACCGATGGGGAGAGTTATGGTCACCACCACAAGCATGGGGAAATGGCTTTGGCATTTTGTTTGAATCACATTGAGGAAAATGATTTAGCAATTATTACTAATTATAGCGATTATCTAGAGAAATTTCCACCGACTTACGAAGCAGAAATTCACCAAAATAGTTCTTGGAGTTGTGTACATGGCGTAGAAAGATGGCGTTCCAATTGTGGTTGCCGAGCAGATGTTAATAATGGTTGGAGTCAAAATTGGCGAAAACCATTGAGAGAATTGTTAGATTGGTTGAGAGATTCCTTAGTACCAATTTATGAAATAGAAGCTACTGATTTAATCGTTTCCCCATGGGATGCTCGAAATGAATACATCCATCTAATTCAAGACCGAAGCGAAGCAAACTTGAAAAAATTCTTAGAGAAACACGCAACTAAGAATTTAAATGAGCATGAAACTTCTAAAGTTTTCCGACTTTTAGAAATGCAACGGAATGCTATTCTAATGTATACTAGTTGTGCTTGGTTTTTTGATGAAATTTCTGGTTTGGAAACGAATCAAGTTTTACAATATGCTTTACGGGCGATTGCTTATGCCAGGCAGGTTTCTGGAGTGGATTTACATCCTGAATTTGAAAGCCGTTTAGAAAATATTCCAAGTAATGTTTTCGAAAATGGGGCAGTAAGTTATAGAAATGTAGTGATTCCAACTCGATTAGATTTGGAAAGAGTAGGAATGCATTATGCTTGTGCCTCTTTATTTGAACCAAATCCTGACCAATTATCACTTTTTAATTATAAAGTTGAAAATGAATCTTTCGACCGAATTATTGCAGGGAATTATCGCTTAGTAATTGGTCGAACTACGGTAAAGTCAAAAATTACCCATTCTAGAAAAGCCTTTAGTTTTGCAGTATTATATTTAGGACAACAGAATATTATTGGTAACCTTTCCGTAAAAATGCCTGGTAAATTATATCAAGAGGCAAGAGAACAATTATTAGAAGGATTTAGGGCAACCGATTTAGGTCGGGTCATTGGTTTAATGCAAACTTATTTTTCTTCTGAGAAATTTTCTATTTGGCATTTATTTAGAGATGAGAAACGGAAGATTTTTGAGCAAATCAACAAAAAGACTTTAGCACAAATAGAAAAAGATTTCCGAGAAATTTATAATGATAATTACCAGCTCATTATGGGCATGAAGAATAGTGATATTCCAATTCCAGATGTTTATCAAAGTGCTTTAAAGCATGTGATCAATACAGATTTACATCGTTTCTTCGATGCTTCTATTCTGCATATTCGAGAATTAAAACGGTTGGCAAAAGAATTGACTAAGTGGAATCTAAAAATCATCCATCCACAGACTTTGAAATTAGCGGCTGGTGAGCGTGTTTTTTATGAGATTCAGAAATTGGGACATGCAGGTATTCCCGAAAGCCAAATTCAATCTTTAGTGGAAATCTTAGAGACTTTAGAAGAAATGAATTTGGATTTGAATATTTGGAAAAGCCAGAATTATTATTTCTCTCTATTAAAGGGTTTTCATAAAGGCAAGCAACCTATTGTAAATGATGATTGGAAAAATACTTTCTTACGATTAGGTGAATTATTAAATATTCGACCACTTGTTTTTGAAAGTGTACCTGCTAAACAGGTGACTACTTAACTTGATTAGCATTGACTTATTATAAATGAAAGAGAGCTAAATGGTTAAAACCTTTAGCTCTTTTTTCCTTTTACTAAGCTAAAAAGGAACTTTCCTGTTGGTTATTCGATTATCATACCAATTCATTTGAAAATAACTTTTATAGTGTAAAAGCGAGAATGCTTGACTAATCAGCAGATTCTCTTTAATTTTGCGCCTTCTTTATTGAAAAGTTGTTACTTCGTGTTATTAGAGGTTATTCCTAACTTCCAATAATCTCTATTATTTAAATCTTCATTATTCAAAATTATCATGGGTAAGCGTACAGAAATTGTTGATGTTCTAAAAGCTCCTCAAATTGGAGCAACGATAACCGTTAAAGGCTGGGTTCGAGCATTTCGAAGTAATCGGTTTGTAGCATTAAATGATGGCTCTACTTTTAATACGGTACAAGTTGTGATTGACCCTGATAAAATTGACGAGGAAACCGTTAAGCGAATTGGCTTTCACGCTTGTATCGCTGCAACGGGAGAATTAGTAGAATCGAAAGGGTCTGGTCAAGCGGTAGAATTAATGGCAGACACTATAGAGATTTTGGGAGATACCGATTTGTCTGAATATCCATTACAAGCAAAGAAGCAGTCGATGGAATTCCTTCGGGAAAAAGCGCATTTTAGAATGCGTACCAATACCTTTAGTGCTGTATTCCGTATTCGGCATGGTGTCGCTTTTGCGATCAATAAATATTTCAATGATAAGGGCTATTATTATATGCACACGCCTATTATTACGGGAAGTGATGCAGAAGGCGCAGGCGAAATGTTTAGAATCACGACCTTTGAACCTAATAATGCACCAACTGCAGAAGATGGTAGTATTGACTATAGCCAAGATTTCTTTGGTAAAGCAACCAACATAACTGTTTCGGGTCAGCTACAAGCAGAAATTGGCGCGTTGTCTTTAGGAAAAGTTTATACTTTCGGGCCAACTTTCCGAGCAGAAAAATCTAATACGTCTCGGCACTTAGCAGAATTCTGGATGATTGAACCAGAAATAGCTTTTGCAGATATTTATGATGATATGGATTTGGCAGAAGATTTTTCTAAGTATATCATCAACTATATTTTAGAAAACTATCCTGATGATTTAGCGTTTTTGGACAAGCGTATTCAGGATATGGAGAAAAACATGAAGAAAGAATTGCGTAGACCGATGAGTTTGATTGACACTTTAAAATTTGTCATCGACAACGATTTTGCTAGGATTACTTATACCGAAGCCATTGATATTTTAAAGCGCTCCAAGCCTTATAAAAAAGGGAAATTTGAATTTCCTGTAGATTGGGGTATTGATTTACAAGCGGAGCACGAAAGATGGTTGGTAGAAAAGCATTTCAAAAAACCAGTTATCGTAAGAGATTATCCAAAGGACATCAAAGCATTTTATATGCGGATGAACGACGATGAAAAGACGGTGGCTGCAATGGATGTTTTATTTCCTGGTATTGGTGAAGTTATCGGTGGTTCGCAAAGAGAAGAGCGATTGGAGAAGTTGCGTAAGCGAATGCAAGAGATGAATGTACATGAGGACGAGTTGCAATGGTATTTAGACTTGCGAAGATTTGGTGGTGCGCCGCATGCTGGATTTGGTTTAGGGTTCGAACGAATCATTTTATTTATTACGGGTATGGCAAATATTCGAGATGTGATTCCTTTCCCTCGTACGCCTGGAAATGCTGAGTTCTAGATAAAATAATTGGAACAAATAGTGCGAAATTTCCCAACGGATTTAAAACCCAACGGATAATAAATAGTCAATCTATTGGTTCACTATTGATGAATTTATAATAGAAAAGGAGATGCTAATAAAGTGTCTCCTTTTCTATTTATAGAGGATGCATAGAGCGAAAGTGAGGTTCGACAACTAGTCGTGCAATATCCGACAAATCTTAACATTTCTAATTTCGATTGCATAATTTGCAACTTCATAAGCCTTAATTATTTGCAACCAATTTAGAGAAATATGAATAAGTATTTGATTATAATAATTTTAGTCGGTTCAATTTTAATTAGTTGTGGAGTGAAAATAACTCAATCCAAATATTTTAATGAGGTAAAAAAAATTGAAGTTGCAGATGTCTTTTATTCAGAAATAATAATTACATTAGATAAAGAAAAGATTCCCATTATTTTATGGCATCCTAGAAAGAAGATTAAAGATAATCAACTGAAATTTACAGATGAATTCATAGATAAATTCGCTAATTTTCAACAATTAGCAAAAGAATCAATTGATAAAAATTACAAATTGGATGGGGTTGTTATAGAGTATCTAAATTATCATTTAAGGGAATTAACTGATATTGAATTGAAGGATTTAGGTATAAAATCAAGCGACTCAAAAGTAGAAAAATTATCTAATTTATATAGCAGGTTGAGGTTGAAAAAAGTAGGAATACACCCAATAGAATCTTTAGGTGACTTTGCCATTTTTGATTACACAATTGATGCCACAAAAACTGATTTACTACTCGTATTAAAAATGAATAGAGATGGTAAAATAAGAATATTAACAATGGAAAGTTAACAAAGTGGTCAAAAGACTTGTTTTCGTTCATCATTTATCTTTCATTGTTTCCTTCTCGTCTTTGCGTGCGTTAAAACATATTTTTCCCTATTTTTGAGTTGTGAAAAAAAAATCTACCGACCAAACCACTCCAAAAGTAATTGCTGGCGTTAAGTCTCCTACTGCCCTCAACCCGCATTTAAAAAATATCTTAGCCCAAAAACGCAAGCAACAAGGCGATGCAGCTCATTATGTCCAAGGCATCCAAGAAGGGAATAAGGTTATTTTATCCCAAGCCATCACTATTATAGAAAGTACCAGACCTGCCGATCAAAAAATGGCAAAAAGTATTATTGAAAAATGTTTGCCCTTTGCCAACCAGTCTATTCGATTAGGCATTACAGGAACGCCCGGGGTAGGTAAAAGTACTTTTATAGAAGCCTTTGGTAGTCATTTAGTCGAGCAAGGCAAAAAAGTGGCAGTACTAGCGGTTGACCCATCTAGCAAAATTAGTGGCGGCAGTATTTTAGGAGATAAAACGAGGATGGAGAAATTAGCGCATCTAGCCAATGTCTTTGTAAGACCTTCTCCCGCAAAATCTTCTTTAGGCGGCGTTGCTCGCAAAACTAGAGAAACGATGATTCTTTGTGAGGCAGCAGGGTTTGATACCATTTTGGTGGAAACAGTCGGCGTTGGACAATCAGAAACCTTGGTCCATTCTATGGTTGACTTTTTTTTACTACTTTTATTACCAGGAGGTGGAGATGAATTGCAAGGCATCAAAAGGGGAATTGTAGAAATGGCGGATTTAGTGTTAATCAATAAGGCAGATGGAGATAGAGTGAAATTAGCTAAAAGAACGAGCATTGATTATAAAAATGCCTTACATCTTTTTCCACCTAAAACAAGTAATTGGACTGCAACGGCATTAATTTGTTCGGCATTGACCAATGATGGCATTGAAGAAGTTTGGGAACAAATTGGGAAATATATTAAATTGACCAAAGAGAATCAGTACTTTGAAAATAACCGACAACAACAAGCAAAATATTGGTTAGAAGCGGCTATTAGTCAAGGCTTACAAACTGCTTTTTATCAAAATGAAGTAGTTCAAAAGGCTTTGATTAAAATAGAACAAGCCGTTTTGAAAAATGAATTATCTCCATTCCAAGGAGCAGAGCAATTATTAAAACTATTTAAAACATCCATCATTTGAAATTTTACCGACCAAATATTTTTAAAACAGTACAAGTTTTAAGCTATAATTATAAGATGAATAGCGTAACATCCATGCTACTATTGCTACTATTCATTAGTTGTAATAATTCACCAGCCAGTCAAGAAGAAAAAATAATTCTTCCTAATACCCCAGAAACAGTCAGTAAACAATGGCAAGTTCATTTGGATAAAAATGAAATAGAAGAAGCGGCTGCATTAAGCACCACGCTTACCAAAGAATGGTTGGCAGAAAATAAAGAACTCTTCCTCAACGACCCCCAATTATATCAGACAAAATTTGTTAAGATGAATTGCACGACCGAAGGAGAAAAAGCTATTTGTAACTATACTATTTTAGAAGAAGGAGAGTTGATAGAAGATTTTTTTCTACTAAAAAAAGTAGATGGGCAATGGTTGGTTGATTTAGAAGAAGAAATGGCTAATCCTGAACTAGACGAACAGATTTTTAAAGCAATGGAGAAGGAATTGAAATTGGATTGACATTCGCAACTCCAAAGACTAATTCGATAAGAAAAAAAGATTTACATAGAATTTGTAGTAATATTTCCTTACCCTTGCAAAACCAATCTCAATAGTACCTAATCAAATTAATTGTAATATGAAAAACAGATTATTTTTATTCACTTTAGGCTTATTCTTAATAATGAACCAAGGCGTTGCTCAAAAAAAAGCAATAACAGTAGCAAACATTTGGCAAGATTATACTTTTAGAGGGAAATCTGTACCGGGCTTTAACTTTTTAAAGGATGGGAAACATTACACTCGATTAGAGGATAATACCATTAAAAAGTACGATTTAGTATCTGGTCAATTTGTCGATATTATTTTTGCAACTTCCGAAATAGCTGAAGCTGCTAATTTCCCAGAAAAAGTAGATAGTTATACTTTTAATGCCGACGAAACAAAAATTTTACTCGAAACAGCTAAGGAAAGTATTTATCGACGTTCTTCCAAGGCGAATTATTATGTATGGGATAAAGGCTCAAAAAGCATTACGGAATTATTCAATGCTGGCAAACAGAGTTATGCGACCTTTAGCCCTGATGCAGACAAAGTAGCTTTCGTTTTTGAGAATAATTTATACATTAAAGATTTAAATAACGGAGGAACTACTCAAATTACTGATGATGGCAAATTTAACCATATTATTAATGGTGGAGCAGATTGGGTATATGAAGAAGAATTCTCTTTTGCTAAGGCTTTTCATTGGTCGCCAGATGGAGAGAAAATTGCATTTATGCGCTTTGATGAAAGTGACGTGAAGGAATTTACGATGACTAAATTTAAAGGTGGTTTATATCCAGAATATGAGACTTTTAAATACCCAAAAGTAGGCGCAAAGAATGCAGTGGTGTCTATTCATATTTATGATGTTGCCAATAAAAAAACAGTCACTGCAGAAACTGGACAAGAAACGGATATTTACTTTCCAAGAATAAAATGGACACAAGACCCGAATAAACTTTGTGTATTCCGTATGAATCGGCATCAAAATGAACTGGAATTATTATTAGCAGATGCAGCAAGTGGCAAAACTAGTTTATTGTTAAAAGAAACCAATAAGTATTACATTGACATTGATGATGATTTAACCTTTCTAAAAGATGGAAAATGTTTTATCTGGACAAGCGAACAAGATGGATATAATCATATTTACCTCTATGATATGAAAGGTAAAAAGAAAAAGCAATTGACTAGCGGACAATATGATGTCAGTAAATTTTTCGGTGTCAATGAGGAAACAGAACAGGTTTATTATAAATCTTCGGAAACCTCTCCATTAGAAGAAAATATTTATACCGTCAATTTAAAAGGCAAAAATAAAGAACGGTTAACCCAAGGTGGAGGCACTCATAATGCGCAATTCAGTAGCACTTTTGATTATTTTGTAAACAACCATTCTACCATCAATTCCCCTGCTTCTTATGTCGTGCGAGATAATAAAGGGAAAACAGTTAGAGTGATTGAAAATAATGCAGCTTTAGTGAATACGCAAGGAGGTTATGATATTAATCCAGTCGAATTTTTCCAATTTGAAACGAGCGAAAAAGTCAAATTAAATGGTTGGATGATTAAGCCAACAGACTTTAATCCGAACCGACAATATCCCGTCTTTATGTACTTATATGGCGGCCCAGGCAGTCAGCAAGTAAAAGACCAATGGAAAGGTCAAAATTATTGGTGGTTTCAAATGTTAGCGCAACAAGGCTATGTCGTTGCTTGTGTAGATAATCGAGGAACAGGCGCTAGAGGTGAGGCATTTAAAAAAGTGACTTACCAGAAATTGGGTCATTACGAAACCATCGACCAAATAGAAGCGGCTAAATATTTAGGAAAATTGCCTTATACAGATGCTAGTCGAATCGGTATTTTCGGTTGGTCTTATGGTGGGTTTATGTCCTCTTTGTGTTTACTCAAAGGCAATGATGTTTTCAAAGCTGCGATTGCCGTTGCCCCTGTAACTAGCTGGCGTTGGTACGATTCAATTTATACAGAGCGGTATATGCGTACGGAAGAAGAGAATCCTGATGGTTATAAAAATAATTCACCTGTCTATTTTGCAGACCAGCTAAAAGGGCATTATTTATTGGTACATGGTGGTGGAGATGATAATGTGCATTACCAACAAAGTGCAGAAATGATGAATGCGTTAATTGATGCGAATAAACAGTTTGATACTTATACTTACCATAATCGAAATCATGGTATTTCTGGAGGGACTACTCGAATGCATTTATATAATAAAATGACTAATTTCTTGAATGATCAGTTGAAAGGAAATGCAAAAAATTATAATAGTGAGGCAGAGAAGCCATAAAGATTATTAGGCCAAACGAAAAATTGTTTTTATAATAGGTAAATGACTGAGGAAAGTTGATGCCGATAGCAATCGGCATGAAATATTGGTTTGAAGATAAAATCTTTAAACATCGATACCTGCATAAATCGTTGACTATCAGTAATAATTTCCTTAGACTGGCTACCCTTCTAGCGTTGTAAAATATTGCCTTTCAAAGATTTATCTTTCCTT
>JAFMDF010000002.1 GCA_017857395.1 Bacteroidota bacterium
ATTATTTTGATAATATTTTATTTTATTAACTAATTTTGGGCGAACCTAGCGAATTATAGCAAAAATAAGTGAAAATTATGAATTAGTCCTTTCTTTTTCGATGAAAATTATGGGATTGACTATTATAAAAGATATGCTTCAAAAGGAGGGCAGCAATCAATGGGTCAGATATCTAAGTCCTTTGGGTCGAATGAATTTGGTGATAATTCTAACGTTACAATCGATTTAAAAGCGTCAATTAAAGCATTTGTAGAGACGGTTCTGGAACCAGAAGTTCTTGCTTAATGTTGAGGTAGCTTAACATGCTGACCGAGAATTCCCGATTTGCTAAATTTTTCAGAATTTAGTAAATCTTCCTATTCTCAATTAGCCTATTAAGCTACCTTTGCAAATCGTAAAATCGCTTAAAACAAAACGGTTTTCCGATACCGAAAAAATTACCTTTAAGCGATGAGCAACACTTTCCGAAACAGTTATCTATTTGCTGCCATTATTACGGTAATCGGTGCGATTCTTTTTTCCACCAAAGCGGTATTGATAAAGTTAGCTTATCAACATCCAATTGATAGTTTATCTTTACTAGCGCTACGGATGCTATTCTCCCTACCCTTTTTTATCGGTATTTTAATATTCAGAAAGAATGAAGCTATCGACTTGCCAATAGCTCGTGGAGATTGGTTAAAAATGGCAGCGATTGGTATGTCGGGTTTTTACTGTGCGAGTTATTTAGATTTTATTGGCTTACAATATATTTCTGCCAGTTTAGAACGCATGGTTTTATACATTTATCCAACCTTAGTGTTACTCATTTCTGCTATTGCATTCAAACAAAAAATTTCTAAAATTCAATACATCGCCCTAGTACTTTCTTATATTGGCGTCGCTATTATTTTTTCTGGTAAAATTTCTACCGTTGGTAATAGTAATCCATTATTAGGGGCATTTTTTGTCTTTTTTGCTGCTTTAACCTATGCTATTTTTCTAGTAGGAAGTGGACAATTATTACCAAGAATTGGCACTCGTCGATTCACTTCTTATTCCATGATAGCTGCGGCTGTTGCTGTACTGACTCATAATAGTATTGCTAATGGATTTGATTTATTAAAATATCCACTAGAAATTTATGGAATTGTTTTATTCATGGCCATCTTTGCAACCGTCGTCCCTACCTTTATGATTGCAGAAGGGATTCGTATTATTGGGGCTAATAACTCATCTATTATTGGGGCTATCGGACCTGTTTCTACCATTGTATTAGCTTATTTTCTACTAGGAGAGCGCTTATATCCTCTACAGATATTAGGTACTTTATTTGTCATTTCGGGCGTTTTATTAATAACTTTGAATAAAAACAAACAACGGCTGAATAGTAAATCTATATGAAACGACTTTTCTTTTTTATAATAATTGGTTCTAGCTTATTCTTTTCCTATTGTCAAGATACAGCGGAAGCAACCGAAGAAGTTACAGCAAATACTAACTTATCTACAACGGGTAATCCTGCTATTGACGGTTTAAGCGTTGCTATTGCAGATAATCCTAGTGACCCAAGTTTGTATGCTAAACGTGCCGATATGTTTTACCAGAATGAAGGCTACGATGAGGCAATTAGTGATTTGCAAAAAGCATTGAGTTTTGATTCCACCAATGTCGATTATTTGCATTTATTAGCGGATGTTTATTTGGATTATTATCAATCCTATCCTGCAATTAATACGATGATGAAAGCGGCAACGTTATACCCAACAAGAATTCCAACGCTTTTAAAATTATCCGAATTTCAGCTAATTTTAAAACAATACGATAAGTCAATTAATACAATTAATGAAGTTTTAAAATTAGAGCAATTAAATGCAGAAGCTTATTTTATGCTCGGTTTAAATTTTAAAGAACAAGGTAATATTGACCGTGCAATGGGCAGTTTTCAAACGGCTGTGGAAAACAACCCTGATTTGGTGGACGCTTGGATTAATTTGGGGCAACTACATGCCGAAAAAGGAAGCAATCTTGCTAAGTATTATTTTGAGAATGCGGTCAAAGTAGCACCAAATAATATTACTGCATTACACGCCAAAGCAGAATTTTTGCATTTTTCCGATGACCGACAAGGCGCTATTGAAACCTATCGACAAATCAATAATATTGACCCTGATTATTCAGAATCTTTATTTAATACAGGCATTATTTATTTAGAAATGGATTCTTTAGCACAAGCAAAAAAGCATTTTAATATGGCGGTTGTAACATCGCCTACTTATATTATTGCTTATTATTATCGAGGATTAGTCTTGGAGATGGAAGGTAATATCGCTAGTGCTAAAAAGGATT
Source organism: Bacteroidota bacterium (assembly GCA_017857395.1). GTDB lineage: Bacteria > Bacteroidota > Bacteroidia > Chitinophagales > Saprospiraceae > JAFMDF01. The sequence continues at coordinate 2,329 of JAFMDF010000002.1, forward strand.
ACCAGACGGCTTTAAATTTTAATCCTGAATTTGTTCGTGCGCAGGAGGCTTTGGCTCGGTTAAAGTGATTATGAAAAATATCTCTAGCCAATTTTGTTGTTTTTCTTTTGATTCTAGTTTAATAATAATGTTTTGAATAAAAATTCTATTTGAATCCTTATATTAGCTGATTAATAAAAATAGCTTCAATAAATATGAAACCCAAATTATTCACGATACTTATTCTAGTTTTTGCTTACAGCTTAACAACCTTCGCCCAAATAAAAGGCAAAAACCTAGACGACCTAGCCCATAAATACGCCACCGAATCCTTTGACCGACTCTATGAATTATTGTCCATTCCCAATGATGCGCATTACCCAAAAGACATCGAACGAAACATCCAATGGTGTGAAAAGGAATTCCAAAAAAGGGGATTTGCTACTAACCGCTTAGCAACAGAAACTGTTCCTTTGTTATTAGCAGAACGCAAAAAAGAAGGAGCAGATAAAACGGTTTTAATCTATTTGCAGATTGATGGACAACCAGTTGATAAAACGAAGTGGTTTCAAGAAAGCCCTTGGAAACCTGCCTTAAAACAAAAGGATACAAATGGCGAGTGGCAAGAAATTGATTGGCAAAATATCCACACCAATTATAATCCAGAATTAAGAGTCTTTGCTCGGTCTACGGCTGATTCTAAGGGCGCCGCTAATGGTTTTTTGGCGGCCTTGGATGCGACTAAGGGCATCGCTCAACCCAATTTTAACATCAAAGTCATCATGGATTTTGAAGAAGAATTAGGTTCGCCAGAATTACCAAAAGCGGTGGATAAATATAGCAAAGAATTAGCGGCAGATATGTTAATTATTTTTGATGGCCCACGACATATTTCTAACCAACCTACGTTAACTTTTGGCGCAAGAGGTATTTCCGAAATTACCTTAACCGTATTTGGCCCAAGAACACCTCAGCATAGTGGACATTACGGCAATTATGCACCCAATCCTGCTGTTCGATTAGCGCAACTCATTGCTTCTATGAAAGATGCAGATGGTCGAGTCACCATTCCTGGATTTTATGATGGCATACATTTGGATGAAGCAACTAAAGCAATCTTGGCAAAAGTACCAGATGATGAAAAAGTTATCCAAAAAAGTATAGGCATTGCAGCACCCGATAAAGTAGGAAATAATTATCAAGAAGCCATTCAATATCCCTCATTAAATGTTCGAGGTATGCGGTCAGGTTGGGTCGGAATTCGTTCTCGAACGATCGTGCCAGCTACAGCGACTGCTGAAATTGATGTGCGCCTAGTGATGGAAAGTGACCCTGAGTGGTTATTGGGTTTGGTACGTAGTCATATTCAAGCCCAAGGCTATTATGTAGTCGATAAAGAACCAACAGAAGCAGAGCGCATGAAGTACAACCGCATTGTTTTTATGCGAGCAGTAACTTCTTATCGAGCTTATCGAACAGCGTTTGATTCAACAGTTGGTTTATGGTTGGATAAAGCATTGACTAGAGCTTTTGGACAAACGCCAATTAAAATTAGAAATAGCGGTGGGTCGATTCCAATTTCTCCTTTTGTCACCACTTTAGGCATTCCTGCGGTGACCGTTCCTATAGTAAATCGAGATAATAACCAACATAGTCCAAATGAGAATCTTCGATTGGGTAATTATGTGGATGGCGTGAAGACTTATATTGCGGTATTGACGGAGCGATTGTAATATGAAAAGCATTAATTATAAGTAGTTTAGGTTTCTAGCCTGAATGGTATTTTATATTTAGGCTAGAAACCTAAACTACTTATAATTTTCTAATTTTAAGATTCCTAAATCGAATATCATTCCCCCAACCTTGCAAGCCAATATGTCCTTTGGGAGAAGTAGCGAAATATGCCTGATTAAAATTACTATTTGCCATTAATTCCTTCCATTCTGGAGAATTCCAATCGTATTCAATGCATAATTTTCCATTCAACCAATGTTCGACATGTCCTTTTTCAACTTTAATTCTTGCCTTATACCATTTACCTTTACCAATAGCGGGATTAATAATGCCATCGTATAAATTGAAAGCATCGCCTGTCAAATGTTTGTGCATAAAGTCTGCGCCTTGGGTATTGAGGTAGGTTTGATTATCGACCAATTGATATTCAGGAGCACTCTGATAAATAGGTTGCCCCTCAATTTCTTTTACAAAATAAAAAATCCCACTATTAGCAGCTTCGGTTAAATTAAATTCTAGGATTAATTCAAAATCATCGTATTGTTCTTTAGTAATCAAATTATCTGTACCATGTCCAACAATTTCTCCAGCTCTAGCTTGCCAAGTTTTAGGTAATTTACCATTCAAATTATACCCTTTCCACTTATCCAAAGAACGTCCATCAAATAATAATTGCCAACCATCTTTAATTTCCTTTTCGGTAATACTATTTGTTAGTGCTACCACTTCAATAGGTTTTTTTATTACTTTTTCAGTAGCTTTTTTTTCTGGTTGATTTTGGCAAGCAAAAGTTAAAAAAGTACTGATAATAAATAAACAGAGTGATTTGAATTGCATTATTTTTATTTTAAAAATGAGGATAGTTGGTTCGTTTAAATTTAAAAAACAGGATGCTTAGTGTCAAAAATACCCAAAGTTATTTAATAATTGATTAATTTCGATTTTTAGAATTTAAAATTTTGGAAACAAGGCAATAATCCGTATCATTGACGGAATTTAATTTATGCAATCATTTTCAAAACGAATAATCTAATTTAAGATGACGAACGAAAAAAAATTATTTTATGGTAGTTGTTTTGCCTTAATTACAACTGCGCTTTCCTTTAGTTTGAGAGCAGGTGTACTGCCTCAAATACAGGGCGAACTCGGATTAACAGGTGAACAATTGGGCTTTATTAATCAAATGTGGTTTTTAGGTTTTCCAATTGCTATGGTGATTGGTGGATTGGTCTACCATACAGTAGGTGGAAAGAGAATTATGCAATTTGCTTTTTTAGCCCACATGCTTGGTATTATCCTGACCATTTATTCGGGTAGCTATACGGTGTTGCTTATTTCTACCTTGTTAATTGGTTTAGGAAATGGTTGTACAGAAGCAGCTTGTAATCCGATGATTGCAGATACCTACGAAGGAAACATGATGAGTAAGATGATGAATCGGTTTCACATGTGGTTTCCTGGTGGAATAGTAATAGGTAGTTTGTTATCTAAATTTATGACAGATGGTGGAGTTGGCTATCAAATGCAGTTAGCGATGATGGTTATTCCGACTTTGATTTATGCTTACTTATTTATGACTTCAGACTGGCCAAAAGCAAAAGTGGCAGAAGCGGCTTCTATTAGTAGTAATTTCAAAGCGATGCTGTCTCCTTTATTCTTGTTTATGGCGGCATGTATGGCATTGACGGCTATTTCAGAATTTGGTCCACAACAATGGTCTAGTTTGATATTGGCCAAGAGTGGTGCGCAACCCATGTTAATTTTAGCTTTAGTAACGGGTGTCATGGCAGTTGCTAGATATTTTGGTGGGGAAATGGTGCATCAGTTTAATACAACAGGTGTATTATTAGGTTCAGCTATTTTAGCGGCGATAGGCGTTTATTTATTAAGTACGCAAACAGGTACCATGGCTTATGTAGCTGCTTTTGTCTTTGCACTAGGTGTAGCTTATTTCTGGCCAAATATGATTGGTTTTGTAGCAGATTATATTCCAGAAAGTGGGGCTTTAGGAATGTCCATAGTAGGCGCTGTAGGGATGTTTTCTACTTCTATTTTTCAGCCTATTATTGGTGGATGGATTGATAGAGATATTGCAACAACAGCGGCTACAGGTTTAACTGGGGATGAATTGGAATTAGTCGCTGGGCAAGCGACTTTAGGGACAATGGTTACTTTTCCAGCTATCCTGATTGTAGCGTTTACTATTCTTTATTTTTGGATGAAAAATCGAACACCAGCTACTGCTTAAATAAATATTGAAAAATAATTCTTTAGTAATAAAAGCCTCTTGTGTCAGTTTAAGTATCTCCTAGATGAACACACAAGAGGCTTTTTTATGTCTATTCCTTCCTTTACAACATCGAATCGAATAATAGCTTACCTCAAGCGATTCTCTATGGAATCCCTACAAATAATAAACTGTGTTACCTCGAAGTAAGAAAAGCACCATCTTTGTTTTATGATTGAATGCCTCAACAAGTTTATTTTTTGAATATACTAGTGATTCATGATTAAGCGCATTAAGGGTAAAATAAGTAATAGCTTTTATTTTTTGCAACCAATTGTTTGTTAGGAAACTGTACCAGCTACCAACTTTTTACTGCCTATTGCATTAGGTCTATTATTTACAAAATAAAAACATCCTTTTTATAAAAGTATCTCTTAGACTGTTTTATCTTTGAGTTCGATTCAAAAAATGCTATAATACAATTAAACAGGAATGCTATTAAAAATAGTCAACCTATTTTAAACTATAAAACTACACGAATGCCATCAGAATCTTTTAAAGTTGTCGGCGGACAAAAACTAAAAGGAAGTATTACCCCTCAAGGAGCTAAAAATGAAACCTTACAAATTTTATGTGCGGTCTTATTGACGGACAAAAAAGTGACCATTACAAATGTCCCTGACATTATTGATGTTCAACGTTTAATTGCCTTGCTCAAAGGTTTAGGCGTAAAGGTGAAAAAGAAGGCGGAGGATACTTATACCTTTCAAGCAAAGAATGTAGATTTAGATTTTTTTGAATCGCCCGAATTTCAGAAAGATGCTAAGAAGATTAGAGGTTCAGTTATGTTAATCGGCCCTTTATTGGCTCGATTTGGTAGAGCCTTTTTACCTAAACCTGGTGGCGATAAAATTGGTCGTAGGCGATTGGATACGCATTTTATTGGTTTCCAGAAACTAGGCGCTATTTTTAATTATGATGATAAAAAAAGTTGTTATCATATTGAAGGGTCTAAACTAAAAGGGACTTTTATCTTAATGGATGAAATTTCTGTGACAGGTACCGCAAATATTGTACTAGCAGCCGTTTTAGCCAAAGGCACCACTCAGATATATAATGCTGCTTGCGAACCCTATTTACAGCAACTATGCAAAATGCTCAATCGAATGGGCGCAAAAATTTCGGGTATTGGGTCTAATTTATTGACCATTGATGGAGTTAAATCCTTAAAAGGAACAAATCACCGTATTCTACCCGATATGATTGAAATCGGTAGTTTCATTGGTTTAGCAGCAATGACAGGGTCAGAAATTACCATTAAAGATGCCGCAGTCAAAGAATTGGGAAATATTTTATCCGTCTTTCGACGAATGGGCATTCAAATGGATATTCAAGGAGACGATATTTATATTCCACCTCAAACACATTACGAGATCCAAACTTTTATTGATGGGTCAATTATGACCATTTATGATTCACCTTGGCCAGGATTTACGCCTGATTTGATGAGTATTATTTTAGTCATGGCAACACAGGCTAGAGGTAGTGTGTTGATTCATCAAAAGATGTTTGAGAGTCGCTTATTCTTTGTCGATAAATTGATTGATATGGGCGCTCAAATTATTCTTTGTGACCCACATAGAGCAACCGTTATTGGTTTGGATAGACGTTACGCATTAAAGGCAATAGAGATGACTTCGCCCGATATTCGAGCAGGTGTTTCTTTATTAATTGCAGCCATGTCTGCTAATGGAACTAGTGTTATTCATAATATTCAGCAAATTGACCGAGGGTATCAAAATATTGATAAACGATTAAACGCTTTAGGCGCAGATATTCAACGGGTGGTTATAGCTTAAAAACTGGTAGCACAGGCTTCAGCCTGTCCTGTTCAGCGACCTTTAGGTTGGTGCTGTATAGTTCAATTTTTCGTTTGGGTATTTTATCTAAACAAATCAAGGTCTAAAGACCTTGGAACGGAACAGACTAAAATCTGTGCTACCAGTTAAACATACCTGCTTGAATTGAGTTTCTATTGAAAAGAAAGTAAATAAGTTTTCGCAACTCGCACAACTATGGCTACTACCACAGAAAAAAAGATTTCAAAAAAAAAGAAAACCACTTTTAAAGGCGCACCCGAACAACAATTCATTGAGGTCATTAGCTCAAGGGTACATAATTTAAAAAATGTAACGGTTAAAATTCCTCGCAATAAATTAGTTGTAATAACAGGAATTAGTGGAAGCGGGAAATCGTCCCTTGCCTTTGATACGATTTATGCGGAAGGGCAGCGTCGATATATGGAAACTTTTTCTGCTTATGCTCGCCAGTTTATTGGGGAAATGGAACGACCTGATGTAGAAAAAATATTAGGTTTAAGTCCTGTAATTTCTATCGAGCAAAAAACGGTTGGTAGAAGCCCTCGTTCGACGGTAGGAACGATTACAGAAGTCTACGATTTCCTTCGTTTATTATATGCTCGAATTGGAGAAGCCCATTCTTATAAGACAGGGAAGAAGATGGTTAAATATACCGAGGAGCAAATTTTAGACCATATTTACCATCATTTTGCAGATAAAAAAGTATCTATTCTAGCGCCCGTCGTGAGAGGTAGAAAGGGGCATTATCGAGAATTATTTGACCATACTAGAAAACAAGGATATACCAAAGTAAGAGTAGATGGGGAAATTTTGGAATTAACTCCTCGCATGCAAGTAGACCGTTATAAGGTACACGATATTGAAGTGGTTATCGATCGCTTAAAAGTTACAGAAGAACGGAGAGAACGCCTAGTAGAGTCCTTGAAAACAGGAATGAAATTAGGCAATGGGTTGATTATGTTGATGGAAGGCGAAGCCAATGAAATTTACCCTTATAGTCGACATTTAATGGATGCCGATTCGGGTATTTCTTATGAAGAACCTTCTCCTAATACTTTCTCTTTTAACTCTCCTTATGGGTATTGTCTCAATTGTAAAGGCTTAGGAAAAGTAGATAAAGTAGATTTAGAAAAAGTCATGCCTGACAAAACTAAATCTATTGAAGAACAAGGTATTGTTCCCTTTGGAGAAGTGCGAGATACCATGAACTTTAAGCAATTAAAAGCCATTGCTAAAAAATATAAATTCACTTTTAAGACGCCTATTAAAGACATTCCAGAAGTCGCCTTAAATACCATTTTGTATGGCGGTGATGATAATGTAAAAGTGGATATTCGATATGGTAAAAAAGAATATAGTTATGATTTAGCTTTTGATGGGTTGGTTAAAATGTTGAGCCGTTGGTATGCAGATACCTCTTCGGAAAAGATTAGGCGCTGGGCAGAAGAGTTTATGATAGTCGATACTTGTCCAGAATGTGAAGGGCAGCGATTGAAAAAAGAATCGCTTCATTTCAAAATAAAAAACAAAAATATTTCGGATGTTTCTGAAATGGATTTAGTGCCTTTGAGTGAATGGTTAGCAGATATTGAAGATGATTTATCGGAAAGACAAGCGGTTATTGCCAAGGATATTTTAAAAGAATTGCGGTTACGATTAGGCTTTCTATTGCACGTTGGATTAACTTATTTATCGCTTAATCGACCTGCTAGAACCCTTTCTGGTGGAGAAGCGCAACGAATTCGATTAGCCACTCAAATTGGTTCTCAATTGACGGGCATTACTTATATTTTAGATGAGCCAAGTATTGGTTTACACCAAAGAGACAATCAAAAATTAATTGAAGCCTTACGGGAATTAGCAGAAATTGGCAATTCTGTCTTAGTAGTTGAGCATGATAAAGATATTATGTTGGCTTCTGATTATTTAATTGATTTAGGGCCAGGCGCAGGAAAATTTGGGGGAGAGTTAGTAGGAGAAGGGATTCCAAAAGATTTTATTAAAAATAAAACCATTACTGCCGAGTATCTAAATAATGTGCGACGCATAGCTATTCCTGAAAAGCGCCGAAAGGGGAGTGGGGAAAAAATAGTATTGAAAGGGGCAACAGGAAATAATTTAAAGAATGTAGATTTAACGATTCCATTAGGTACTTTTTGTTGTATTACAGGGGTTTCTGGTAGTGGAAAATCTACGTTAATTAATGAGACGCTTTACCCTATTTTGCGACAACATTTTTATAAAAGCAGAAAAAGACCACTTCCTTATAAATCTTTTAAAGGATTAGAACATTTAGACAAAGTTATCGAAATTGACCAGTCGCCAATTGGTCGAACCCCTCGGTCAAATCCAGCTACGTATACAGGGGTTTTTACTGAAATTAGGAAGTTATTTACCAAACACCCAGAATCTTTAATTAGAGGCTATAAAGCAGGGCGTTTTTCTTTCAATGTGAAAGGTGGACGTTGTGAAACTTGCCAAGGTGCAGGAAAGCGAGTCATTGAAATGAATTTCTTGCCTGATGTGCAAGTAGAATGCGAAACTTGTTTGGGCAGACGCTATAATCGGGAAACCTTAGAAGTTTTATACAAAGGAAAATCTATTTCTGATGTTTTAGACATGACAGTGGATGAAGCAGTTGTTTTCTTTGAGAATATTCCTAAGATTTATCGCAAAATGAAGACTTTGCAGGATGTTGGATTGGGCTATATATCTCTAGGACAACAAGCAACTACTTTATCAGGAGGAGAAGCACAACGAGTAAAATTATCTGAAGAATTATCCAAAAGAGCAACAGGAAAAACACTTTATATCTTAGATGAGCCGACAACGGGTTTGCATTTCCAAGATATTGAACATTTATTAACGGTGCTTAATAGATTGGTCGATAAGGGCAATACGATTGTGGTGATTGAGCATAATATGGATGTCGTCAAAGTCGCTGACCATATTGTGGATATTGGCCCAGAAGGTGGAAATGGTGGTGGAACGATTGTTTGTAAAGGAACACCTGAGCAAGTGGCTAAGCATAAAGGCAGTCATACCGCTCGGTTTTTGAAAGAAGAATTGTACTAAATTTAAGTGGCAGATAACTGGTAGCAAAGCCTTCAGGCTTTACTACCAGTTTTTTATTTTTAGATAAACATTATTATTTATATTAATTTTGTGCGTCACACAGACTTTTGTCTGTCATTCCTAACCATTCTCCAGCTTAAAATCTGGACTATATTTTAGACATGAAATCATTTTTGACCCTTGTGCTATCCTTAGTTTTTACAATCTGTGCTTTTAGTCAAATCCAATCTCCTGACGATTTTTTTCAAGAAAAATTAGGCAGTCATTTTTATCCACATCACTTGATTGTAGATTATTTTGAGCACGTTGCTGCCAATAGCCCGCAAGTAAAATTTGTGGAATATGGCAGAACCAATCAGAATAGACCACTAGTTTTAGCCTTCGTTTCTTCTGCAAAAAACATCACTAATTTAGAAGCAATTCGAACCAACAATTTAAAAAGAACAGGGTTAATAGAAGGGAAAGCGGACGAAGACAATCAAGCGATTGTTTGGTTGAGTTTTGCGGTACATGGTAATGAAGCTAGTTCGCCGAATGCAGCAGTTAAAACTTTGTATGAATTAACCAATGGAACGAATGAAGCTGCAGTTAAATGGTTAGAAAATACAGTTGTGATAATTGACCCAACGGTAAATCCAGATGGTTATTCTAGGTACACCGATTGGAATAGAAATGTTTCCAATAAAATACTGACCACCAATCCACTTTCCAGAGAACATCAAGAACCTTGGCCAGGAGGTCGAGTGAACCATTATCAATTTGATTTGAATAGAGATTGGGCATGGGCAACACAAGTAGAAAGTCAGCAAAGAATTCCATATTACCGACAATGGATGCCACATATTCACGTAGATTTCCACGAACAAGGACATAATAGCCCTTACTATTTCGCACCAGCTGCAGCACCTTATCACGAATACATTACGGGTTTTCAAAGAAGCTTTCAAACAGAAATTGGGAAGAATAATGCCAAATATTTTGACCGTGAAGGCTGGATGTATTTCACCAAGGAACGCTTTGATTTATTATATCCAAGTTATGGAGATACTTATCCAACTTTTAATGGGGGAATAGGAATGACTTATGAACAAGCAGGACATGGACGGGCAGGAAAAGGAATTGATTTAGCGAATGGGGATACTTTAAGATTAATTGATAGAATCAATCACCATACGACTACCGCTTTATCGACTATTGAAATGAGCTCAATAAATGCCAAGAGATTAGCAGAGAACTTTAGCAATTATTTTCAAAACACCGCTAAAAAACCAACAGGAAAATATACCACCTTTGTTATTACAGGTGATAACTCACTGGATAAAATTAAGCGCATTACTAAATTATTAGATTTACATCAAATCCAATATGGTAGAAGTACAAAGGGACAAAAGGTAAAAGCGCACGATTATGTAACTGGAAAAGAAACAGAAATTCGATTAAGTAGCAATGATTTAGTGATTAGTGCCCATCAGCCAATGTCTGTTTTAACACAGGTTTTGTTTGATCCAGAAACATTTGTAGAAGATTCTATTACTTATGACATTACTGCTTGGTCTTTGCCTTATGCACATGGCTTGAAAGCCTATGCAAGTACTCAAAAAATCCAACCAGATGCTTCTTACGATTTTGCGACACCAATGCCGCAAATGATAGATGACAATCCATACAGTTATATTTTTAAATGGGAATCTTTGGACGATGCGGCTTTCTTGGGCGCCATGATGAAAAAAGGAGTCAGAGTACGTTGCGCAAGTAATCCATTTACTATCAATAATCAGAAATACCCTTCAGGAACTTTGATTGTTAATCGAGCAGATAATAAACATGTTTCAGGTGGATTCAACCAAGCGGTTCAAGCAACAGCTTACGAATTTCAGCGAAAATTAACGACTACGCCAAGTGGATTTTCTCAAAGCGGGGCAGATTTTGGTTCTGCCCAAATGAATTTATTGGATGCCCCAAAAGTGTTGCTTGTATATGGTGATAAAGTTAGTACCAACTCTTATGGACAAGTATGGCATTATTTTGAAAACACCATTAAATATCCTTTTGTAGCAATCAAAAGCGACCAATTAAATAGTACCAACTTAGCAGATTTCAATACGGTTATTTTAACTGATGGACGTTATTCTGGCATTCCTGATAAATTAGGAGATTGGGTAAAAGGCGGCGGTAAAATAATCGCTATGGGTAGTGCTATCCGAAGTATAGCAGGCAAAACAGGCTTTAAAATCAAAAGTAAAGACGCAGATAAGAAAAAAGCAGATACTCTGGCAGCCAAAGTAAAAAAATATGCTGACCAAGAAAGAAATTTTATCAAAAGCTTTATTCCTGGCGCTATTTTTAAAACCAAAGTGGATAATACACATCCATTAGCTTATGGTTTACCCGATTATTATTTTACACTAAAAACAACAAATCGTAACTACGAAGTCAGTGAAGATTTGTGGAATGTTGGGTATATCGATAAACAACCAATGTCTATGGGTTTTGTGGGGTCGAAAGCGATGAAGCAAGTAGAAGAATCAGTTGTTTTGGCTGCGCAATCTATGGGACGAGGGAATGTGGTTTATCTAGTGGATAATCCTTTGTATCGGGCTTTTTGGGAACAAGGGGCTTTTGTGATGGGAAATGCTATTTTTTTGGTGGATTAGCAAAATAAAAACAAAGGAAAAGAAACGCTCTAAAGTTAATAGTGTGTGTTGGTACTTATTCTCTTTAACCTTAACTTTGGGAACAAATCCAGAAAATTTAAAGCATTTATTACCATGAAAAAAATTGCGATTACTTTAGTAGCTTTATTTACAATTAGTTGTTTAGCTATTAGTCAAAGTATTATTGTCAGCGAAACGCCTGCTATTACCCAATTGGTAGAAAAGCATATCGAGTTGAATCGAGCTAAGTTAACGATAGATGGTTGGCGGATTCAATTATTTGCAACGACAGATAGAAGTAAATTAGAAGGCGCAAGAGGCACTTTTATTAATCGCTACCCAAATATTCCCGTAGATTGGGTGCATGCAAGTCCTTGGTATAGACTAAGAGCAGGTGCATTTGCGACTAAATTAGAAGCGACAAGAATGCTTAATAGTTTGAAAATATATTATCCTGATGCTTATCTGGCAAAAGATAAAATTAAGACAGCGGAATTATTAAATTCTAGGATTTAAGAACTTATCAATGTGCTGTTGCGGGTTATCAATTTCTTGTTAACTCGCAATTTGCAACTCGTAAAATATGAAATTTACACCAACTGGTATTAATCGTGGCTTAGATTGGACGACCTTTTCGCTATACTTATGTTTAGTATTGGTAGGCTGGCTAATGATTTTTACGGTCGGTTATGAGGAAGGGTATCACGGTATAAATGATTTCTTAAGTAGGCCGGTAGGTAAGCAGACGATTTGGATAGGACTTTCATTTTTAGGTATGTTTTTACTGTATTTTATCGACTGGAAATTTTTTCAAACCTTTTCTTATTTGTTTTATATCATAGGACTTGTCCTCTTGATTTTAGTTCTTTTCTTTGGTAAAAAGATAAATGGCGCTAATTCTTGGTTTTTTTTAGGCGGTATATCTTTCCAACCTTCAGAGTTGGCTAAATTAGGTACTTGTTTAGCCTTGAGTAGTTATTTAAGTTCTTTTAGCACTTCCATGGAAGTTTTTAAACACCAAGTAATTGCAGTTGGATTATTTGTTGTACCCATGTTTTTAATATTATTACAACCTGATGCTGGCTCTGCTTTAGTTTTTACTTCCTTCATGATTGTATTATATCGTGCAGGATTAAGTGCTAATATCTATATCATTGGTGCATTTGTGGGTACTGTTTTCATTTTGGCGCTAATGTTTCCTCCCTTAAACATTATATTAGGCTTAACCTTAGTGATGATACTTGCGCTGTCATTAGGTTTTAAAAAGAAGAGAGACCCTATTTTAATAACTTTAGTAGTAGCTGCAGGAACAATTTATTTAACAATAATAGAATTGATACAATATGCATTACCGCTTGCATTGATTGTTTTTGCTGCTTATAGTTGGTTGGAATGGCAAAATAGAAAAGAGCGACTTGTAATGGTTTTATTAGGAGGGCTAATGATAGGGAGTGTACTTGTTTTTACCGCTAGTTATGCTTTTAATAACATTCTGGAAAAACATCAACAAGAACGAATTAATGTGTGGTTGAATCCAGGGAAAAGTGACCCTAGAGGCGCATTATATAATGTAAATCAATCAAAAATGGCGATTGGTTCTGGAGGGGCACAAGGAAAAGGTTTTTTGAAAGGTGTCATGACTAAATTAGAATATGTACCAGAGCAATTTACAGATTTTATTTTTTGCACCATAGGAGAAGAACAAGGTTTTGCAGGTAGTTTTTCTATTATGGTTTTATTTTTTTTACTACTCTATAGATTAGTCATGATTGCTGAACGGCAACGCTCGAACTTTTCTCGCTTTTATTGTTACGGAATCGCAGGCATTTTATTTATCCACTTTTTTATTAACATTGGGATGACGATGGGATTAATGCCCATTATTGGGATTCCATTACCCTTTATTAGTAAGGGTGGGTCTTCTTTATTAATTTTTTCCTTGATGATTGGTTTGGTGCTAAAATTAGATAGTAATCGGTTTAGGATATAAATAATTATTTAGAATAGAGCGCAGAGATTACAGAAAAGAGACATCAAACGAAATAATAATCATTCTCTCCATAAATATTTCCCTATTTTTGCTAGATGAAGTTTACGATATCACATACGACTAAAGATTCTGCTGCTCGTGCAGGAGTTATTGAGACCGACCATGGTAATATTCAAACACCTATATTTATGCCTGTTGGTACGGCAGGTACGGTAAAAGGTATCCATCAACATGAATTACATAATGAGATTAAAGCACAAATAATTTTAGGTAATACTTATCATTTATACCTTCGACCAGGGATTGACATTATACAAAAAGGAGGAGGTATCCATAAATTTAATGGCTGGAATAAACCTATTCTAACAGATAGTGGAGGCTATCAAGTTTATTCCTTAAGTGGTCGCCGAAAAATAAAAGAAGAAGGGGTCACTTTTGCTTCTCATATTGATGGCTCTAAACATTTTTTTAGCCCTGAAAGAGCCATCGATATACAGCGAACAATTGGCGCAGATATTATTATGGCTTTTGATGAATGTACGCCTTATCCCTGTGATTATCACTATGCTAAAAGGTCGATGAAGATGACTCATCGTTGGTTAAAAAGATGTATTAAGCATTTTGATAGTACAGAACCTCATTATGGATATAACCAGACATTCTTTCCAATAGTACAAGGAAGTACTTATCGTGATTTGCGAAAAATATCAGCAGAAGTAATTGCGGAAGCAGACCAACCCGCTAATGCCATTGGTGGATTGTCTGTAGGAGAACCAGCAGAAGAAATGTATGAAATGACGGAATTGGTTTGTGGTATTTTACCTAAAGATAAACCTCGGTATTTAATGGGTGTTGGAACGCCTGCTAATCTTTTAGAGTGTATTGATTTAGGAGTAGATATGTTTGATTGTGTCTTACCTTCTCGAAATGCGAGACATGGTTTATTGTACACGAAAGAAGGATTTATGAATTTTAAAAATGCAAAATGGAAAGACGACTTTTCTCTAATAGATGAAAATAGCACCTGTTCTACTAGCCGTTTTTACACAAAAGCATATTTAAGACATCTCATTACGACTAAAGAATTACTAGGCGCTCAAATTGCGACTTTACATAACCTAACCTTTTATTTATGGCTAACAGGAGAAGCAAGGAGACAGATTGAACAAGGGACATTTAAAACATGGAAGACAGAAATGGTTGAGAAAGTACAAAGGAGGTTATAAGAATAGCCAACCGTAATTAATCCACTGCTAAAGAAAAAATAATGAAAGCCATTATCCCAGTAGCTGGCGCAGGAACGCGCTTAAGACCATTAACTTATACACAACCTAAACCGCTTATTCCTATTGCTGGTAAGCCCATTATTTCTTTCATTATCGACCAATTGGTATCGGTTGGGATAACAGAATTTGTTTTTATCATTGGTTATTTAGGGGAAAAAATAAAATTATATGTAGAAGAACAATATCCTGATTTAGAAAAGGAATTTGTTTTTCAAAAAGAAAGATATGGTTCAGGACATGCTATTTGGAGTGCACGAAAGGTATTGAAAGGAGTAGATGAAGCAATTATTGTTTTTGGAGATTCTATTCTAGATATCGACTTTAAAGCATTTATGGCGACCAAGCATTCTTGTTTAGCTATCCGAAAAGTAGTAGACCCTAGAGATTTTGGGGTAGTTGAATTTGATGATAAAGATAAGGTCGTTCGATTGGTTGAAAAACCTAGAATTCCTAAATCTAACATGGCTATGGTTGGTTTGTATAAAGTTAAAGAATTGCCTTTATTATTAAAATCCCTAAGTCATAATATTAAGAATAATATCAGAACGGGAGAAGAATTTCCATTAACAGATGGTTTAATGAGAATGATAGAAAAAGGAGTGCCTTTTAGTACGATAGGTGTAAATAGTTGGTATGATTGTGGAAAAATTTCTATTCTGCTGGAAACGAATGCTACACTTTTAGACAAAAAAGGATATGCTTCTGCAAATTTACCGCCTTATGATAATACCATTATCATCAATCCTGTCAGTATAGGAAAAGATTGTGAACTTAGAAATTCTATTATTGGTCCTCACGTAACAATAGGAGAAAATACTAAAATAAGTTATTCCATTGTAAAAAATTCTATCATAGGAAACTATGCCGCCATTAAAGAAGTGATTTTACAGAATTCTGTAGTCGGTAATGATGCAGGGATTACGGGGTTGCGACAAAGCCTAAACATTGGAGATAATACGGAAATTGATTTTAGCTAAAAGTTAAAATATTAAAAAAAAAGTGTCTATTGACGCACAGAATCGTCTTAATAACGTTGTGTAGGTATAAAGAGCAGATATATTTTACTTTTTATAAAAACAACAAGGTTATTTTTCAAACAAAAATTAAAAAGATGAAAAAGAAATTTCAACTCGTTTTTTTATTATTAATATCCATACTAACTATAACTTTCGCCCAAGTTTCTGAGGAAGAGAAAGCAATGAGTCAAGGTATTCATAATGCAGTAGTTGTGAATATTCCAACCACCACGACTAAAATTGCCGAAAAAGTATGGAAAAATTATGCTAAACAATTTAAGGGAAAAACGAAGAAGAATAGAAAAGCAGAAGAATGGAAAACGACTGGTGGGAAAATTGCTGGAATTGGAGGTTCAGAACCTTTAACAATTTATACACAAATACAAAGTAATAATGAAGATGTAGAATTATCGCTTTGGATTCCAATGACTGAAAGCTATTTATCAGCTACAGATTACCCAGATGCTTATGAAGAAGCTGAGAAATTATTAAATGAATATGCTTTAGAGGTTAGGATAGAAACAGTCAAACAAGAATTGAATGGAGAAGAAAAATCTTTAAGTAAACTAGAGAAAGATTTAAAAAAATTAAAGAAAGATAATGAAGAATATCACAAGAATATAAAAAATGCGGAAAAGGACATTGAAAATTCAGAAAAAGGATTAGTTCAAAATGCAGAAGATCAGCAAATAGCCGTTAAAAATGTTCGAATAGCCGAAGATTTTTTCGCTATACAAAAGGATAGTTTAGAAGAAATGCTATCAAATGTTACTTCTAAAGGAGAAAAAAAGACGCTTAAAAAATCCATTAGAGGAGAAGAAAAAAAGGTAAAAGGAGTTAAGAGCATACAGAAAAAGGAAGAAAAAGAAGAAAAGAAATTGAGAAGAACCATAGAAAATGCAAAGAAGACAATAAAAGAATCGAAAGAAAAAATCGTTACCAATGAGAAAGATCAAGAGAATAAGGTAACCGAAATTGCAAAGCAAAAAGAAGTCGTAGAAGAAGTAGAAAGTCGATTAAAGCGATTATATGACTATAAATAGTAGCCTGTAAACTGCTGCTATGAAAGATTTAAAAAAAGCCTCTTATGTATTGTAACATAAGAGGCTTTATTATTTGTAGTTTTAGTTAAACTTACTTATTTCATGCTTGAATTAATTCAAGCAGAATGTTGATAATGAGCAGGCTTATTTATCGCCTTCTACCACCGCCATGACTTCTTCGCTTATTAGAATAACGATCTCCCCCTCTGTGGTCTCGGTCGTTTCTATCTCCACGATCGCGGTAATCTCGGTCACCTCGATAGTCTCTATCACTGCTTTTCTTTCGCTTTCTAGCATCTGCTAAATTATCGATAGATATTTCTTCTGCTAGTATTAATTTACCTTCAGAAAGCGACAACAAATCGTTCTTAATGACTTCATCACTCACAAAGTGCTCTCTATTCCAGGTCTTATAAGCTAACTTCATATAAGAACCAATCACTTTAGTAAAGCCTGCCCTAATGGGACCTTCTTCCATTGTAACCGCTTTTTTTATGAGTTGCGTAACATTATTTCCATAATGTCTAAACCTAGCCACAGATTTTGGATACGGCACTATTTCAGGTCGTTTCTTTATATCTTCAGGCGTAGGAATAATACCACTTGGAGGCGTTACTTTTAAATCATATTCTGCAATTCTAAAGATATGTTTCCACAATTTTTCTTTATAATCTTCAATATTTCGATTCTGCGGATGCATTTGATACATTAAATCAATCATTCTTTCTACAAAAGCCTGCCTCAACTCATCATCTTCTATGGTCTTCGAATGAAGGATTAACCGTTGGACATTTCGTCCATATTCAGGAATAACTAATAATTCTCTTTGAGAATTGTATTCCATATTTAAAGCATTATCTATCATCATATCTTTAGTGATTAATTCTGTATTAGCTACCTTATTCCACAGTTACCGATTTAGCTAAATTTCTAGGTTGGTCAACGTTACAACCTCGCATAACCGCAATGTGATAAGATAATAATTGAAGCGGGATAGAGGCAATTAAAGGTGTTAGAGGCTCTTCCGTTTCAGGTATTTCAATTGTATAATCTGCTATTTTGCTAATTTCTTTATCGCCTTTTGCAACGATAGCAATGACGACTCCTTTTCTAGCCTTAACTTCTTGAACATTACTAGCAATCTTTTCATAAGCACTTTTATTAGTAGCAATGACGACGACTGGCATGTTTTCATCTATTAAAGCAATAGGGCCATGCTTCATTTCGGCAGCAGGATAGCCTTCGGCGTGGATATAAGAAATTTCTTTTAATTTCAAGGCACCTTCTAAGGCAATAGGGAAATTATATCCTCGTCCTAAGTATAACGCATTAGGTGCATCTTTAATTTCACCCGCAATATACTGTATTTGTGAGTTGATGGCTAATACTTCACCTACCTTTTCTGGAATTTTAGCTAATTCTGTTACTAATTGATTAAAATAAGCATCAGAAATGGTTTTTTTCTCCTTAGCAAACATTAATGCTAACATAGTCAATAGCGTGACTTGTCCAGTAAAAGCTTTGGTAGAAGCAACGCCAATTTCTGGACCAACATGTATGTAACAACCCGCATCTGTAAATCTAGCAATAGAAGAACCTACCACATTAACGATGCCAAAAGTAGCAGCGCCTCTTTCTTTAGCTAACTTCAAAGCAGCCAGCGTATCCGCAGTTTCGCCAGATTGAGAAATTGCAATTACTACATCTTTTTCTGTAATAACAGGGTTTCTATATCGGAATTCAGAAGCATATTCTACTTCTACAGGAATTCGCACTAAATCCTCAAATAAATATTCCGCAATTAAACCTGCATGCCAAGATGTTCCACAACTAACGATGATAAATCTATCCGCATTGAGCATTTTTTCTTGCAGTTGTTTTACGCCCCCTAAACTTACCCAACCTTCTTCTGCGTTCAACCTACCCCTCATACATTCCGCAATCGTATGTGGTTGCTCATTTATTTCTTTTAACATGAAATAATCATACCCTCCTTTTTCCAAGGCTTCAATCTCCATTTCCAATTCTTGGATAAATGGTGTTTGCAATTCATTATTAATGGACATAATAGAAATCTCTCCATTCCTTTTTACCGTTACGATCTCTTCGTCTTTTATATAAATTACTTTTTTAGTATACTCAACAATTGGTGTGCCATCAGACGCTAAATAAAATTCATCCTCTCCAATTCCAACGACCAAAGGACTGGACATACGAGCTGCTACTAATTTGTCAGGTTCATTTCTATCCATTACCACGATAGCATAAGCACCAACAACTTTAGTTAAAGCAATTCTAACAGCTTCCTCTAGAGAGAGACCATCTGCGTTTTGGACTTCTTCTATTAAGTTAACTAATACTTCCGTATCTGTCTCACTTTTAAAAGTATGCCCTAATTTTTTTAGTGCTTCTTTTAGTACTGCATAATTTTCAATAATGCCATTATGCACCAAAGTTAAGCGACCACTACTTGAAGTATGTGGATGGGCGTTGGTATCATCTGGTTTTCCATGAGTTGCCCATCGGGTATGTCCAATTCCAATTGTTCCATGCGTTGATTTTTGGTCAACAAAATTTTCCAATTCTTGGACCTTACCTTTTCTTTTGTAAACGTTTAGTTTTCCATTTAGAAGTGCAACACCTGCACTATCATACCCTCTGTATTCTAATCTTTTGAGTCCTTTAATTAGAATTGGATATGCTTCTTTTTTGCCTAAATAAGCTACAATGCCACACATAATGTTGGGGATTATTTGGTTTAAAAATATTTTGTTAATGAAAGTGTATAGAAGGAGAAACAACCACTATTTAGCCTTAAGTGTTTTTGCTAGGAGATTAATTGTACGTATGTTATCTAAATTATACTAGATTAGAACCAAAATGATTCATGTTAATAAGTACTTTACTAAAAAAATTAGATAACGAAATAAGTAGATGAAAAAGATAACTTCGTAATAGTTATCTTTGAGGGGATGGTAAAGTTAAATTGAGAGGTGGTGTTTTCTGAGTTCCTGCTACAAATATAAGTAAGATAGCGTTAAAAAGAAAGGTTCTACTTCTTTTTAACGCTATCTATAAAAAATAGTGTTATTTTCTGTCTTACAATTCAGTATAGGTTAAGTTTAATTTTAATGGATGGACAGGATGGTTTGGCCCGTAAAAGATAACCCTAGAAGGGTCTGAGGGTTTAGGAGGTAATTGAAAATAAAAACTAGTTTGTTCTACACCTGATGAAAGATTAAATCCATTTGCTGAAGTACCTTCTATAATTTGTTGAAAATAACCTGAAATATTTATTTTATATTTAGTAAGTGTAACGCCATTTTGAGTTTCAACAACAGGAATACCTCCAAAAACTTCTGTTCTAATAGATGTATTTGCAAAAAGCGCTGATCGAACATCAGATAAAATTTCCTTATCGTCATTAGCTAATAGAGAAGCGACTATTTGTTGAGTTAAGGGATAAAGGGTATCTTCACCAATAGTAGCTACGGTTAGTTCTAATTCTGCTTTATTGACGACAATGTTTTCTAATCCATCTAATTTCGGAAAAGTTATTTCTGTATTAGCGCCTGCCATTCCTTGAAGGAATAATAAGCTATCTGAACCGTTAGTTATAAAGGGTTCAACAAAAGAACCTGCTTGATTTTTAGTAAAACTTAATGCTCTTGCATTCCCCGCATTGAAATCAAGTTGGAATTCTTTAAGTTCTCCACCAGCTTTATAATAAAGGCTAATTCGGCTAATCGTATTGCTGAAATCAAAACTTAATAAACCAGAATTGGTAGCTGCTATTGGGCGGATATGTATTCCTTTAAAGGCATTTTGAAAAGCTACATCACCTTGATAAATAGCCGTATCACCAAATATTGCAGTTAGTTCATCGGAATTCAAATGAATTCTTACATGTGGATCTGCCGAGAGTGTATCCCCATCAACGTTATTAGTCGTATATTCTCGAATCATTACTCGCTCATCAAAAGCAGGAATGAAATTAAGTGAACCAATTGCTGTCTCTCCAGTTAGAAAAGTCTGATCAGAAAAATAATCAGCTATATTTGACATATCTTCTGCTATTTGGTAAACTTCTAACCCATATTCCTCCGCTATATTTCCATATCCTCCGAGTGTATCATAAGCTAAACTAAGGACAATGGAGTCAAAAGTTCTAATGTCAAAACTAGGAGGAATTTGGGCACCTAAAGCAATTTGTGTGTAAATACTAGCTTCTGTTATGCCCATTAGAGGGTCTTTAAAATTACCAAACAAATGTCTGGTTAATTGTAAAGCAGCAAATGGACTATAAGTTTGAAGAGCTGTACCATCAAATGATTTTGCTTGGATGGGAACTTCATCAGTAAATTGCAAATTAGCTTGATCCTCTTCTAATAACTCTGAGCCAATTAAAGCGGGGTCAGAACACGAAAAAAAAACGGCAAATGCCAGTAATATGAATAATTGAAAACTTTTATACTTCATTTTTTTGCTAATAAATTCGATTATCGGATGAATCCTCTTCCTTTTTGAAAGGTTCATTCATTGAAAAAGTACACAATGGTACTGCTTATTTTTATTTTAATAGCTAATTCACGCTAATCTTAAAATAAGATTAACATAGCTTGGAGGCTAGATACTGGATAACTTATAATTGGGTTATGTTTTAAAATGGAGTTGTTAGTATCGCCTAAAAATAAAACGAGGAATAATGATGCTTATTGAATGCTCATTATTCCTCGTCTAAATAAATATGTATTAATATCCGCTAGGATACAGTTTCTTCTTGTTCTAGTAATGATTTGTAAAAGTTGACATAAGCGGACAAGTATGCTTCAGGACTTTGATACTCTAAAACAGGCTTACCTTGTTCTTTTACCGTATCTACAATATCATCTTCATATCCTTCACTTCCAATAATCAATGCATCTGAAAATGCGACTGCTCCATTTAATAAAGAAATTTCATCTGTACCAAAAGATGCTAAGTCTGCTGCTTCTAAATCGTTAATAGAGGCTTTTGTAATGAAATTCTCTGAGAAAACATTGGCTACTTGATTAAAATAAACGGAAGTAATTACCTTTGAATCTTGGAATAAAGGCTCAGATTTATAAGCCGTCTTCAAGTAAAGTGGGAGTAAACTAGTCATCCAACCATGACAATGGACTATATCTGGTGCCCATCCAAATTTCTTTACCGTTTCAATGACTCCTTTACAGAAGAAAATCATTCTGTCAGGATTATCTTTAAAAGCATTGCCATCAGCATCCTCGAAAGTGGCTTTACGCTTAAAGAAATCTTCGTTATCAAGGAAGTAAACTTGCATTCTCGCACCTTGGACAGAAGCAACTTTAATGATTAAAGGAAAGTCATCATCATCAACAATGATATTCATTCCTGAGAGACGAACTACTTCATGAAGGCGATGTCTGCGCTCATTAATAGTTCCAAACTTTGGCATTAAAATTCTAATTTCCATGCCTTGTTCCTGAATATGCTGGGGTAATCTTCTTGCAATTTCAGAAATTTCAGAAGCGACCGTGTATGGATTCATCTCCTGGGTTACAATCAAAACCTTCGTCTTACTCATTCAAACCAATTATTTAATTGAACAAATGCGGTTTCTCAAAAGTCTTTATTCCAATAAAGTGTCAACCTTTGATGAACCAAGTACTGCTTAAAAAATTCAAGTTTAGGATATAAATTCAAAACCAAAGGCTCTTAAAGTGTTATTGAGTTTCAATTTTATCATTGTATTTGAATTTTTTGTTGCTGTTGTAAATGACTTTTCTTACAAATATTGGGCTTTTAACACATTTGTTACCCCAAATTTTAGTTCATCTCATTTCAAACAGGAATGCAAAAATAGCATAAAAAAGGCACTTTTGGCTAGTTTCTGCCTGTCAAAATGCGTTAAACTCTAGTTAATAGACCGTTTTGGGGTAGCTTTTAATCGAAATGATGCTTTTTTACAATTCATTTCCTCATTTTTGCAGCAAGATTTATTTTCTAACACTCAAAAAATAAAGACAAATTTCCCTATGCTATTACTTAAAAGTGTTGAAGAACTACAGATAGTTCTTCAAAAAAAACGACAAAAGGGATTAAAGATTGGTTTTGCGCCTACCATGGGTGCTTTACATCAAGGACATGCTTCTCTAATTAAAAAAGCGAAGTTAGAGAACGATATTTGTGTATGCTGTATCTTTGTCAATCCTACTCAATTTAATGATTCTAAAGATTTAGATAAATATCCTCGGACAGAGGGAAAAGATATTAAAATATTAGTAGGTTTGGATAATGATGTGCTGTTCTATCCGACTGTTGATGCAGTTTACCCTAAAGACCTACATATCCCAATTTTTGATTTTGGGCAAGTAGACAAAGTAATGGAAGGTAAATTTCGACCGGGGCATTTTGATGGGGTTGTAGAAGTAGTCTATCGACTAATAGATATTGTGCAACCAGATAGATTATATATGGGCCAAAAGGATTTTCAGCAATTTACGTTGATTCAGCACATGTTACAGCAAATGCAGTCTAGTACTAAACTAGTCGTTTGCCCAATTATTAGAGAGGTAGATGGCTTAGCCTTAAGTTCTAGAAATGTGAGACTAACTCCCGAAAATAGACAAAATGCACCTATTATTTCTGAAATTTTACATGGCCTGAATGATTGGTTGACTAATGGGGGATCTATCAAAGAGGCAGAAGCAAAAGCAATTACTCAATTAAACGAAATGCCTGATTTTAGACCAGAATATTTAGAAATTGTCGATGGATATACTTTACAGCCGATTGAGCAAATGGAAGATTCCGATTATGTAGTTGTTTGTACGGCTGTATGGGCAGGAGGTGTTCGATTGATTGATAATGTTATTTTGAAGGGAGGTCAACAAAAATAAAATGGAAGCTTAAATAAACGCAAGATATAGGAGATACCTAATTAAACGATAAAGAAATTTGGAAAGAATAATCGGCAGATACGAAGGAAAAGAAAAAGGACCATTACTGATTTGTCTAGGAAGCATTCATGGCAATGAACCTGCTGGTACAAAAGCATTAGAATTAATGTTTAAAATGCTAGAAGTCGAACCTATTACAAACCCTAGTTTTAATTTTAAGGGTAGATTATTAGGGGTAAGAGGTAACTTAAGAGCTATTCAAGCAGGTAAGAGATATTTAGAAAAAGACCTAAACCGACAATGGACAGTAGCTAATGTCAATCGAGTGATGCTAGCTGATAAATCCAACTTAAGAGCAGAAGATTTGGAGATTCGAGAAATTATGGATTTGATTAATGCTGAAATAGCAGCTTATCAACCCGAAAAAATAGTTCTTTTAGATTTACATACAACTACAGCTTTTGGCGGTATTTTTACGGTCGTTACAGATGATGTGGAAAGCTTAAAAATAGGAATTGAATTACATGCGCCTGTTATTAGAGGTTTACTCAAGGAGGTTAAGGGCACTTTGCTACATTATTTTAATCAAGAAAATATAGGTGTCCCTACAGTTGCTGTTTGTTTTGAATCTGGGCAACATAATGAACAATTATCGATTAATCGAGCGATTGCTGCTATTACCAATTGCATGCGAACGATTGGGTGTGTTCGTGCAGCCGATGTCGAAAACCAGCATGATCAATTATTAATGGAATTTTCTAAAGGTTTGCCAAAAGTGTCTCAATTAATTATGACCCATTCTATTGGAGAGACCGATGAATTTGTGATGCGGTCAGGGTACAAAAATTTTCAAACCGTTAAAGAAGGTGAAGCGGTAGCAGATGATAGAAAAGGCCCTATTATAATTAAGAAAGATAGCTTATTATTAATGCCCCTTTACCAAAAGCAAGGAAATGATGGCTTCTTTTTAATTGAGTCCGTAGATACCGAATTTGGATTATAGCATAAAAAAGGCGGTTTGTATATTTTATTAAAATACAAACCGCCTTTTTATAATATCTTTTATTTCCTAAAAAAACTAGTAAACCTTTTCGACAATTCGTTTGATTGTGTCCACATCTCCCATTGTATAATAATGCAAACAAGGAGCACCTTTGGCTTTTAGTTCTTTAGATTGATGAATCAACCATTCAACACCTACTTCCTTTCTAGCTTTTCCATCCTTAGCGGCTACAATTGCGGCTGCTAATTCTTGAGGTAAATCCAAATGAAATAATCTTGGAATTGAATTTAGTTGATATTTCTTGGTTAATGGCTTAAGTCCTGGCACAATTGGTACATTAATACCCATTGCCCTGCATTTATCTACAAATTCAAAATAGTACTTATTATCAAAAAACATTTGGGTGACGATATAATTCGCTCCAGCATCTACTTTTTGTTTGGCAAATGCTAAATCACTTTCTAAATTTGGCGCTTCAAAATGTTTTTCTGGATAACCTGCTATACCGATGCAAAAATTGGTTTTTTCTCCATTTTCAATATTATCATCTAAATATTTTCCATTGTTCATATCCTCAATCTGCTTCACCATATCTATTGCATAAGGATGTCCGTCTTTTTCTGGAATAAATTTACCATCAAATTTTCTTGCATCGCCTCTTAATGCTAAGACATTATTAATATCGAGAAAATTTAAATCAATTAATACATTTTCCGTTTCTTCTTTCGTAAAACCACCGCAAATTAAATGAGGCACTGCATCTACGCCATAGCGGTGCATAATAGCTGCACAAATACCTACTGTCCCAGGTCGTTTGCGAATGGCTGTTTTTTCATAATAGCCCGTTGTTTTTTTGACATAAACAAATTCCTCTCGGTGATAAGTAACATCAATGAAAGGTGGTTTAAATTCCATTAAAGGGTCTAAAGTATCAAAAATAGCTTTCATACTTCCTCCTTTCAGTGGAGGTAATACTTCAAAAGAGATTAGCGTATTGCCGTTGGCGTTATCAAAATAGTCTGTTACTTTCATGATGATTTTTTAACAAAAAAATAGTTCAGTTCTGATTTTTGAAATTTAGCCTATGGTTGGTTAAAGAGAAGGATTGAATTAGTGATTAATTCTTCTCAAGTATTTATTTAAGTTCGCAAAGATAAGGAATTCCTTTTTTTGTATTGACTGATTTCAGTCAAAAGTATCCTTTCTACAAAACCATTCTTTATTCATAAGTCTTATTCCTAAGATTGTTTCATTTTTGTATAATTCCTTTTTTAGAAAAATAATTCCGTATCCAATTAAATTCCTTTACTTTTCACTTCACAGCTCGTTTGGGTAAACTATCTTTGTGCCTTCTTTCAACTATAATTCAGATAACTATTTTAGAATATCCTTTTAATAACCATTCAAATGAATATTTTAATTCTTGGAAGCGGCGGTAGAGAACACACTTTCGCATGGAAAATTAGCCAAAGTTCACTCTGTAATCAAATATATATTGCGCCTGGTAATGCGGGAACTCAACAACATGGGACTAATGTAGCTATCAATCCTATGGATTTTGAAGCCGTTAAAAAGCTAACCATTGATAAAAATATCAACCTAGTTTTAGTTGGACCAGAAGCACCTCTAGTAGCAGGTATATATGACTTCTTCAAAAAAGATGCTGATTTGCAAGATATACCCGTCATTGGGCCATCTGCTAAAGGGGCGCAATTAGAAGGTAGTAAGGCATTTTCTAAAGCTTTTATGGCGAAAAGAAATATTCCTACCGCAGGTTATCGAGAATTTACCCAAGCAACGATTCAAGAAGGACTGGCTTATATTAATCAACAAACACCACCAATCGTTTTAAAAGCAGACGGATTGGCGGCAGGAAAAGGGGTACTGATTTTGAATGATGTGGAGGAAGCAAAAATGGAATTTTCTGCGATGTTGGATGGTAAGTTTGGGGCAGCCAGTGAAAAAGTGGTCATTGAAGATTTTTTAGATGGTATTGAATTTTCAGTTTTTGTCTTGACCGATGGTAAAGATTATAAAGTCCTACCAATTGCTAAAGATTATAAACGTATTGGTGAAGCCGATACTGGATTAAATACGGGAGGAATGGGCGCAATTTCACCTGTTCCTTTTGTGGATGAGGTATTAATGCAAAAAGTAACCCAACGCATTATTATTCCAACGGTCAAAGGAATAGCAGCAGATGAATTAGATTATAAAGGATTTGTTTTTATTGGCTTGATTAAAGTTGGAGATGAACCTTATGTTATCGAATATAATTGCCGAATGGGTGACCCTGAAACGGAAGTCGTTTTACCTCGATTAGAAAATGACCTGTTGGAATTATTAGTCGCTTTAGCGGAAGGGAAATTGAATGAAATAGATATTAAAATTTCTGAAAAAGCAGCAACGACGATTATGTTAGTTTCTGGTGGTTATCCAGAAACTTATGAGAAGGGTAAAGTAATAACGGGTTTTAATAAAGTGACAGATAGTATTTTGTTTCATGCGGGGACTAAGCAAGCAGGCGACGATATAGTAACCAACGGCGGTCGGGTTTTGGCGATTACTTCTTATGGCGATGATTTTAAATCAGCTTTAGCTATTTCTAATAAGAATGCAAATTTGATTGAATTTGATAAAAAGAATTATCGGACTGATATTGGGTTTGATTTGTAATTCAGTTTCAAATATTTAAATGAATAATAAACGCTTGCCAATTAGCTGATTATCATAACTGGCAACGGTTAACTGGCAACTGGAAAATGACTTATTCCATTCAACATATTTTAGAAATCATAAATGGCCAATTATTAAATAATGTCTTATTGGATACACCAATAGAACGCTTACTTTTTGATTCTAGACAGTTAGTTTTCCCTAAACGCACCTTATTTTTTGCGTTTAAAAGTAATCGACAAGACGGACATCAATTTATTTCGGAATTATATAAACAGGGGGTCAGAAATTTTATTATTACCCAAAAAATAGAACCTAAAGCCTTTCCAAAAGCTAATTTTATTTTTGTTAAAAATAGTATTAATGCGCTCCAAAAATTAGTGACCTACCATCGGCAGCAATTTTCTTTCCCTATTATTGGTGTTACAGGAAGCAATGGAAAAACCATTGTCAAAGAATGGCTTTTTCAATTATTAAACCCTGATTTTAAAATCGCTAGAAATCCTGGTAGTTATAATTCACAAATTGGTGTGCCACTTTCTGTCTGGCAATTAGGGGAGACGCATAATTTAGGCATTTTTGAGGCGGGTATTTCTCAGACCAAGGAAATGAAAAAAATTGCTACGGTCATTAATTGTACCATTGGCATTTTTACCAATATTGGAGAAGCGCATAATGAAGGTTTTGTCTCTAAAAAGCAAAAAATAAAAGAAAAAATAAAACTATTCAAACACGCTGATACGGTTATTTACTGCCGAGATAATAAATTGATAGACAGATTGTTCCAAAAAAAGAAACAAAAAGAAAAATTATTTACTTGGTCAGCTAAAAAGAAAGCGGATTTACAAATTCTAACTATTAAAAAAGAAGCTACTAAAACAATTATTACGGCACTTTATAAAAACCAATCTTTTTCTTTTGCTATTCCTTTTATTGATGCTGCTGCTATAGAAAATGCTATTCATTGTTGTGCGACCATGCTGCTACTAGAAATTTCTTTTGAGCATATTCAAAAAAGAATGCTGCTTTTAGAAGCAGTATCGATGCGACTGGAATTAAAGGAAGGCATCAATAATTGTACGATTATTAATGATAGCTATAATTCAGATTTAACTTCTTTAGAACTAGCCTTAAATTTTGCAGCAAAACGGACGGGTACTAAACAGTTAATCCTATTCCTTTCAGATATTTTACAAACTGGTTTATCTGCTGAGGTTTTATATGAAAAAGTAGCAAAATTGATACTAGCCAAGAAAGTGAATCATTTATATGCGATTGGACAGAAAATAGAAGTAATAAAAAATTACTTGCCTCGACATTTTAAAGTTTCCTTTTTTAAAAATACCCCTACTTTTTTAAAACAATTCAATCCGCAAGATTTTCAAAAAGACACTATTTTACTAAAAGGTGCTAGAGTTTTTCAATTTGAAAAAATTGTCAACCGTTTTGAAGAAAAAGTACATAAAACTGTTTTAGAAGTTGATTTAAGTGCAATTGCCCATAACTTAAAAGTTTATGGAAAATATTTAAAAGCTAACACCAGATTAATCGCAATGGTTAAAGCTTCTGCTTATGGAAGTGGAGCGGTAGAGGTCGCAAAGATTTTAGCATTTTATAAAGTCGATTATTTGGCAGTTGCTTATGCGGACGAAGGAATAGAGCTAAGAAAAGCAGGAATTCAACTGCCTATTATGGTTTTGAATCCAGAGGTAGCTAGTTTTGCCGCCCTAGTTCGGTATAATTTAGAACCAGAGATTTATAGTCTTGATTTATTGCAGCAATTATTAACATTTCTTACCGATACGCAGTCAATTAACATTCATATAAAATTAGACACTGGAATGCATCGCTTGGGTTTTGAAAAAGAGCAATTGTCTGATTTACTAGCTCTTCTAAAGAATAATATTTCTATTCATGTACAGACAGTATTCTCCCATCTAGCGGCAAGCGATATGGAAGAACACGATAACTTTACACAAATTCAAGTTGCTCACTTTCTGGAAATGTATGAACAACTTTGTCTTGGTTTACAATATCGACCTGCCCGACATATTCTAAATTCAAGCGGAATCCTCCGTTTTTCACAATACCAGTTTGAAATGGTACGTTTGGGAATTGGACTATATGGTATTGATGGTAGTGAAATTGTACAGCAAGAACTTAAAGTTGTTAATACTTTAAAAGCAACGATTTCTCAAATCAAACAAGTAGATAGTAAAGATACGGTTGGGTATAATCGAAGTGGAAAAATAAACCAAACAAAAAGAATAGCCACTATAAATATCGGTTATGCAGATGGTTTAGCTAGGAAAGCGGGTAACGGAAGATATGCAGTTTCCGTACAAGGAAAAGAAGCACGAATTATTGGAAATGTTTGTATGGACATGTGCATGATAGATGTGACGGATATTGCAACGGCTAAAATTGGAGATGAAGTTGTCATATTTGGTAGTAACCCAACAGTAGTTGATTTGGCAAATTGCTTAGAAACGATTCCTTATGAAGTGTTTACAAGTGTCTCCAATAGGGTAAAACGTATCTATTTTAGAAGCTAACTTGTTAAAGATACTTTAAAGTCTAATTAGAATAAGCGGCAATAGCCGACTTTACACTTATATTTTGCTAATTTTGTATCCTTTTGGTCTTTTGTTGAAAGACTAAAATGGCTATTTATTTTAAATCCTTTTATTCAGATGATGAAGCAGTTTGTATTATTTGTTTTGGTCGCTTTGTTTTTACCACTAGGCATCAATGCACAAAATGAAGACCCTATCCTTTTTTCGGTAAAAAATAACCCAGTTCATGTTTCTGAGTTTTTATATATTTATTCTAAAACGAACCGAGATAAAGCAGATTTTTCTAAAGCTTCCTTGGAAGAGTATTTAGACTTATATACTAAGTTTAAATTAAAAGTCCAGCGAGCAAAAGACATGAAATTAGACACTATTCCTGCTTTGCAACAGGAATTGGCGGGCTATCGAAAGCAATTAGCAGATTCTTATTTATTGGATAAAGAGGTAACAGAGAAATTAATAAGAGAAGCTTATGATCGTTCTTTGAAAGATATTAAGATTAGCCATATTATGGTTTCGCTTAAAAAGAATCCAACATCACAAGATACCCTTCTTGCATATAATCGAATTATGCAAATTAAAGGTAAATTAGACGGTGGTTCTGATTTTGTTAAAGTAGCTAAATCTTTATCAGATGATAAATCTGCTAAAACTAATAATGGAAGTTTAGGATATTTTACTTCTCCATTTCCTAATGGTTTTTACGACTTTGAGTCTGCTGCGTATTCCTTGCCTAAAGGACAATATTCGCAGCCAGTTCGGACGCCAATTGGTTATCATATTATTCGAGTGGAAGATGTTCGACCTGCCAGAGGAGACATGGAGGCAGCTCATATTCTAATTAGGAAAGATGCACAAAATCCTAAAGCGGATATCGATAGTGTTTACCAACAATTAGAGAATGGTTACGCATTTGAAGAAGCGGCAAAAACTTATTCTGCCGATAAAAAGACGGCTAGTAAAGGAGGATATATTGGTTTCTTTGGTATTAGTAAGTATGAAAAGAATTTTGAAGATGCTGCTTTTGCATTGACAGAAGATGGTGCTTATACAAAACCAATACAAACCTTAGCGGGTTGGCACATTATCAAAAGAATTAGCCGCAAAGCTGCTCCTGACTATGATAAAGCAAAAGCTCGTTTAAAAGCAAAAATCCAAAAAGATGCTCGCTTTGACTTGGCTAAAAGTGCGATGGTAGAGCAGATAAAAAGAGAAAATGGTTTTAAATCTATGAGTGGCCCAATCAGCCGATTTGGCGCTAGTCTGGATAAAGAATTTTTAACCTACCGTTGGCAAGCACCTAAAACACCTTCTAAAGAAGTCATTTTTGCTTTAGGCAAGGATCAATATACGATGGCTGATTTTACGACTTATTTGCAAAAAGAATCTCGAAAGAGAATGCAAATGGCAAAGTCAGGAACGGTAGTAGATGCTTTAACTAGTTTATATAAAGATTACGTTACGGAAACAGCCTTAAAATATGAAGAACGGAATTTAGAGGCTAAATATCCTGACTTTAAGGCTTTGATGCGAGAATATGAAGAAGGTATTTTATTATTTGAAATTACTAAGAAGGAAGTTTGGGACAAAGCTTCTCAAGATACAACTGGTTTAAGGAATTTCTACCAAAAAAATAAGCAAAAATATAAGTGGGGCAAACGAGCGGTGGTTAGTACTTATACATTAAATGATGCGGCTCACTTATCGGATAAAGTTGGCAAGTTTGCACAGAAGAATGATCCTGCTGCTGTTCTGGCGAAGTATAATAAAGATGGAAAAGAACCAGTCTCTCAACAAGAGACAATTGTAGAGCGAGGCCGAAATAAAAAAATAGACGCTTTAGATTGGAAACCGGGAGCACTTTCTAAAATGGAAATGGATAGAAAGAATAAAAAAATCACTTTTATGAAAGTGGAAAAAATTCTTGACCCTAGTACTAAAAAATTAAATGAAGCGAGAGGTTATGTCGTAGCAGATTATCAAGATTTTTTAGAAAAACAATGGTTAACAGAATTGAAAAAAGCCTATAAAGTACAAACGAATAAAAAAGTTTTTAAAGGCTTAGTTAAGAAATAAGACAATAATAGAAAGTATAATTTACGGCTATTGATTAGTAGTAAACTGTGCAGCTAAGAACTGTCTACTCTTTTATCATTCACAACCTATAAACGAATGTCGCTAAACCATACTAGTGTTTGGTTTTCAATTATTATAGGCATTTTATTTTTTGCCTGTCAAACTACACCTTCCGTTGATGCAGTAACAGATAAGGTATTGGCTACTGTTCAAAATAAGTCCCTTTATCTCTCCGAATTAGATGGGATGCTTCCAGATGATACAAGCCCTGAAGATAGTGTTAAAATTATCAACGCTTATGTCGAACGATGGATTAGAAAGAGTTTATTAATGCAGGAAGCAGAAAGAAATATTCCTAAAGATTTGAATATTGATGAACTGGTAAGAGATTATCGAGCATCTTTAGTTCAGCATACTTATGAACAGATGCTAGTAGAGCAAGAGTTGGATTCCTTAATTACCAAGCGAGAATTGAATGAGTTTTATGAACGCAATAAAGAGCAATATCAATTAGATGCGCCGATTATTCGTTGTAATTTCATTAAAATTCCACAGGATGCTCCGGACTTACCTGCAATAAGAACGCTTTGGCAAGCGAATAAAACGGAAGACCAACAAAAAATATTAGACCTTTGTAATAGAAATGCAACAGAATATTTGTTAGCAGATAGTATTTGGTATAAAGTAGATTTAATTGCTAAGGAACTTCCAAAAGGAACAATTAGTAGTAATAATATTGGAAGTCGAAAAGCCTTTACGCTTCAAGATAATGATTTTTTTTACTTTTTTCGTTTATTTGAGTTAGTCAACCGAAAAGAGATTGCGCCTTTATCCTATATAGAAGACCAAGCAGCGAAAGTGATTTTGCATAGAAGAAAAATAAAATTACTAGAAGAAAAAAAAGAGGAACTTTATGAGCAAAAAACAAACCAGATAAAGGTTTTTCCTTTTGCTCCAGTTGCTGAAAATTAAACCGTTCATTTTAATAATATGAAAAATAGTATCATTCTTGTTTTTACCTTTTTACTAATGGCTCAGTTTAGCTTTAGTCAAGGAGTCGTCATTGATAAGGTAATTAGTAAAGTTGGAGGGGAGTTAGTTTTGCTTTCTGAATTAGAAGAACAATTTGCTTATGCCGCTAGTCAGAAAGAAGGAGGAATTCCTCCAGAGGCTAAATGTGTCATTTTAGAACAGATTCTAGCCCAAAAGCTTTTATTGAATCAATCTAGGCTAGATAGTATTGAAGTGAGTGAAGATGAAGTAGAAACCCAAATGAATGCTCGATTTGACCGGATTTTGCAGATGATGGGAGGCGATGTCACTCAATTTGAATCATTTTATGGACAATCGATTCCTCAGGCTAAAGAAACTATGCGAGCAGAATTAAAGAATCAATTATTGACGGATAGAATGCGGTCGGAGGTGCTGAATTCTATCAATGTAACTCCTTCAGAGGTAAAAGCTTTTTTCGATAGAATTCCTAAAGATAGTTTACCTTATTTTAGTTCAGAAGTGGAAGTCCGAGAGATTGTCATGAAACCAGAAGTCAATGCAGAACAAGATAGATTGGCTAGAGAAAAGCTAGAAGACATTAGAAAACGAGTAATAGAAGGGGGAGAAGATTTTGCAGATTTAGCTCGTAAATTTTCTGACGATCCTGGTTCTGCCAGATTAGGTGGTGATCTAGGAATGACTAAAAGAGGAAGTTTTGTTCCCGAATTTGAAGCGGCAGCTTATAATTTAAAGAATAAAGATTTTTCAAAAGTGATTAAATCTGAATTTGGTTATCACTTTATTCAATTATTAGAAAGAAGGGGGAATTCTATTTATACACGACATATTTTAATTAAACCAGAAATTACAGAAGCGGATTTGGAATTAACTATTCAAAGGTTGGATAGTGTAAGAATGTTAATAGCATCTGATTCTATTACCTTCTCTGTTGCCGTAAAAAGGTACTCTAATGATAAAGTTCAGAGTTATAATAATGATGGTTTAATTGTAAATCCTCAATCAAATAATGCTATTTTTGAACAAGGAGATTTAGATACAGATATATATTTTACCATTGACAGCATGGAAGTTGGACAAGTTTCGGCGCCCTTTATGTACTTAGACCCAAGAGGCGAACAATTATTCAGAATCGTTATGCTTCAGTCTCGTACAAAACCTCATATCGCAAGTTTGGCGACAGACTATTCTAAAATCCAGAAAGCAGCAGTGAATGAGAAAAAGTCTGAATATATCACCAATTGGGTAGATGATAGAGTTGAGGCAACATTTATTGATATTGATAAAGAATATATAGGCTGCCCTTCCCTAGGAAAATGGTTAAAAGGTACAACTATTAAACCCTAAATTTATCTATTAGAATGAGTATTAAGAAAGCGGCTAGGTGAATGATTCATCTAGCCGCTTTCTTAATTTTTAGCCTAACTATTGTAACCAAATAAATAATTTTGTAATTTTATGTAAAATTTTTGATTACAAACAATGATAAATTCAACAATATTAGATTATTTTCCGTTTTGTACGCTCCAAGGTGCGGATAGCTCGATGATTAATAAATCTCGCATTGAACAATTAACTTTAAAAAATGCACCATTACCAATCCTTCGTATAGCAACCATGATTAAAAGGCATTTGGCGTTTTTACAAAACGGTGGTGCTGGAGGGAAGTGGAAAATGATTCATATTAAAGGAATCGTTTTAGCGCTCTATTTTGGTCCCGAAGTTACAACAGGGGAACAGGCAAATTTTGAGTTACAACAATTGCCGAATGGAGTGAATTTGAAAGAAATTATTTTACCCTTTGCTAATTTCTGTTCGAGTAAGATAGAGCAAGTCAATTTTCAGTCGGCTGATTTATCTTATAGTGTTTTTACAGATGTTTTTGCTAAAAATGCCTGTTTCCAAAATGCTAATTTAGCCTATGTTGATTTTACTAGGGCAGATTTAGAAAATGCTAACTTTGCTAATGCTAACCTTGTTGGCGCAGACTTTGAAAATTGTAATTTGAAAGGGGCTAATTTTAAGGGAGCTAATTTGAGTAAAACAAGATTTCCTGGGGCAGATTTAACGAATGTGTATATATAAAAAAACGGTATTTGTTTGACAAATACCGTTTTTTTATATGGTAACTTTTATTAAGAGAATTAAGCAAATTCTGCCATCAATTTTACCGCTTTTTTAGATCCCAACTTAGCAGCTTGTTTCCAATCCTTTACAAAACCTTTCTTTCCTGCTTTTTGAAGGGCAATACCTCTATAAACTAAAGGATCTGATTCCAGCACATTCTCCGCAGTTTCTTGCTCTAGCTTTACTGCTTCATTAAATGCCGCAACAGCTTCTGGATAGTTACCTAATTCCAGTAAAGTTTGCCCGTATTTAGTGAAGATATATTTTTTCCATTTATTATTAGAATCACCGGGCAAAAATTTTCTTAGAGAAAATAGCTTGAATTCTAAAGATGCACCTTGAAAATCACCTGTCTTTGCTAAACATTCTCCCTTAATTCGGCGTGATTTCCAATAAATAGATTGTAATGGAATAGATTTCTTAATACTCTGATCTAAATCTTGAACAGCTTTATCTAATTCTCCTTTTAGAATATAAATATTAGCTCTTCCAAAATAAGGGTCAGAATTATTTGAATAGATATTGATGCTTTTTGTAAAATCATACAAAGCATCATTATAATTTTTTAATTGATAGTTGATAAAACCTCTTCTTTCATAAGCTTGCGCATGACGCTCATACTTTAAAATGGCTGTATTCAATGCATCCATTGCTTCCTTCTCCTTTCCTTCTTCTTGCACTAATTGCCTTCCTTTACGGAAAGCTTTTACTGCCATCTTATCACTATGCGGTTCAATGATTACATGTTCTTTTATCTTACCATGTTCTATTGCCCAGCCACTCATTTGGCCAGCAACAGCGAATTGAGCAAGATATTCTAGTAAATTAACCGTTCCTTTCCATTTCTTATTGGAACTGTGAATAACTACTCTAGGTAAATTGACACAAGCTTTTGCTTCAACGAAAAGTTCTTCTTCGTCGAATAGTACGTCGTTTTTGTAATAATTTTCTATTCGGCGTAAGTACATTTTGTGTACCTTTTTGTAGCTTTTTTCGCTACCAAATTCGAGACACCCTTTGAAAATAATTTTTAAACTTTGATCCTTCACTACCATGATACCGTTGTTTTTAGAGGACTTTTATACCGTTTTTGTTCTATTATCATTCTATTTTCCCTTCTATTTAAGAAATTTTCTCAGATTTTGTTGATTGAGTAAGGAATAACCTTGGTTTATCTCAACCTTTTATTATTAGTCCCTCATAAATAACTGGGCGTAGTATTTTGTTTGATTTTAGTTGAATATAATTCGTTTGCCTAACGATTTAGTAATTAATACTAACAGGCAAAAGGAATGGCCTTAATTTAATGTTGCACTCCGTTTTCTCGTGTATGTTTACTTAATTTATTTCTTGTCCCTGGATTAAAGATGTATTCTTCTTGATATGTTAGGACTTATTGTAAGGTTAGTTTCACCTAAAACAGCTACAAATATAGTCTTTATAAACTATAAAATCAACTAAATTTTATTTTTTTTGCTTCTAAATGACTAATAATCAAGGAGAAAGCTATTTTTTTACTTTTCTAGTGAACCTTTTTCTTATTTAAAGAGTACGAAATCGCTATAAAAATGACCTGTTACTAATACATTTAAAATATTTGTATTCAAATATTTTAAAGAGTAAACCTTGTTACACGAATGAGAATTTGGTTTATTTTTTATTTGGCATATAGATATTCTTAATAAATACTAGAATGACTACTTTATTATTTGAATAGTAAAGTAGATTTTCTTTTTCTCGTTCAAATTTCTTTCACCTTCCTTAACTCCTCTTTTTTATTTATTTTTACAATCAAAGAAGGATCTATAAAAAGTATTCAGATTTTGACTTTTCTTTTGGTCTTTTTCAATTAAGTACTCCATTCATTTTAAATAAATGAAGTACTTGTTACTTCAAATACTTACTTATCACAACATAAAATGGGATTTAACTTAAGTTCTCCTTTTAAACCAACAGGTGACCAGCCTCAAGCGATTCAACAATTAATTGAAGGCATTAATGCTGGTGATACCGCCCAAACATTATTAGGGGTAACAGGTTCTGGTAAGACCTTCACAATGGCAAATGTCATTAAAGAATTAAATCGACCAACCTTAGTATTAACCCATAATAAGACCCTTACTGCTCAATTATATGGAGAATTCCGAGAATTCTTTCCTGATAATGCGGTAGAATATTTTGTCTCTTATTACGACTATTATCAACCAGAAGCATACATTATGACTTCTGATACTTTTATAGAAAAAGATTTACAAATAAATGAGGAGGTTGATAAACTTCGATTGAGAGCAACTTCTTCACTTTTGTCCGGTCGAAGAGATATTATCATTGTTGCTTCGGTTTCTTGTATTTACGGGATGGGAAATCCAGAGGATTATAAAACAGGGATTATTCGGTTGCATAAGGGATTAGTCGTTACTAGAAATACCTTTTTGTACCAATTGGTTGGGATTTTATATTCTAGAACAGAAGTGGACTTTAAGAGGGCTACTTTTAGGGTTCGTGGAGATACGATTGACATCAATTTGCCTTATGTAGATTATGGTTATAGAATCACCTTCTTTGGAGATGAAATTGAAGATATTGAGCGAATAGAAATTGAAACGGGAAAAAGAATTGAATCTTTAGAAACAGCGGCTATTTTTCCTGCAAATTTATACATTGCTCCTAAAGATAAGATGAATCAAATTCTTCGAGATATTGAAGATGAATTATATGCTCAGCAAAAATACTTTGAACGAGAGTCTCGACTTACAGAAGCGCAAAGGATTAAAGAGCGGGTGACTTTTGATTTAGAAATGATGCGAGAATTAGGCTATTGTAATGGGGTAGAAAATTATTCTCGATATTTTGATGGCCGTAATCCAGGCAATCGTCCTTTTTGTTTACTTGACTATTTTCCAGACGATTATTTAATGATTATTGACGAAAGTCATGTAACGATACCACAAGTTAGAGGAATGTGGGGTGGCGATAGAGCAAGAAAACTCAATTTGGTCAATTTTGGTTTTCGACTGCCTTCGGCAATGGATAACAGACCTTTAAATTTTACAGAATTTGAAACTTTAATCAATCAAGTCGTCTTTGTAAGTGCAACGCCAAGTGATTATGAATTGGAGCAAACAGGCGGTGTATTTGTAGAACAAATTATTAGACCAACAGGCTTACTAGATCCACCAATCGAAGTGCGACCAAGCATGAATCAAATTGACGATTTATTAGATGAAATTCACCAAAGAATTGAAAAACAAGAACGGGTTTTAGTAACGACTTTGACCAAAAGAATGTCAGAAGAATTAAGTAAATATTTTGCTAAAGTCAATTTAAAATGTCGCTATATTCACTCAGAGGTTGATACGATGGAACGGGTTGAAATTCTCAGAGATTTACGATTGGGTGTTTTCGATGTTTTAATTGGTGTTAATCTTTTAAGAGAAGGGTTAGATTTACCTGAAGTCTCTTTAGTAGCTATTTTAGACGCAGATAAAGAAGGTTTTTTAAGGAATGATAAATCGCTTACCCAAACAGCGGGACGAGCGGCAAGAAACGTGAATGGTTTAGTTATTTTTTATGCGGATAAAGTAACGGACTCTATGCAACGGACCATTGATGAGACTATTAGAAGACGCTCTATACAAATGGCATATAATGAGAAGCATGGTATTACACCTAAGACTGTTACTAAGACGAGAGAAGAAATTATGAGCCAAGGATCTATACTAGATATCCGAGGTAGTAAAACGAATGCCTACATCGAACCTGATGAGTTAAGTATTGCAGCTGACCCGATTATAGAATATATGACCAAAGATCAAATTGCAAAAATGGTTGCGGAGACAGAACGAAAAATGAAGAAGGCAGCTAAGGAATTAGACTTCATTTCTGCTGCTCAGTATCGAGACGAATTATTTGCGCTGAAGAAAAAATTATAAGAGATAAAGAAAAAGTGAATTTACATGCTTCTTTGACTCAAGAAGTATGTAAATTTATTTTATCTCACTGCTAAAGGGTAACTTCAAGATTTACACATTCAAATAAGCCATCAAAGAATCATAACGTTCCTTAATCGTATTATTAAATTGTTCTTCTGAGAAAGTGGCTTTGATCGTATATTCAAATCGTTCAAAAGTAGAAATAATACTTCCCAAATCAGGTCGATTAATTTTTAAGGTTACATCAATTAACATCGAAGCCGATTCTAGGCTAGAGGTAACAAAAGAACTTAAAATAACAGCGCCTTCCGATTCGACGATTCTAGCAATTTCTGCCAAAGAATAATCTCTTCGATTGACTTCTAGTATAAGAATACTTCCTGGTTCTGTAAAAGAGCCAATATGGGCAAAATAATGAATTAAATCTTCTTGAGAAATTAGCCCTATATATTCTTCTTCCACATTCACCACAGGCATTAAAGTCAATTTCTGTTGAGATAAAACCTTAATGACTTCATACAAATGGTCATTCTCTTTCACGTAAGGTCGGTAAGTCGATAACCGATAGGAACCGACTGCTTCTTCTACATCAAAATTCAAAATATCATCTTCAGAAATCAACCCTAATAACTGTTTATTATTAACGATTGGTAAGTGTCGAACACCAAATTCATTCATAATAGACAAAGCTTCATTGCCTGAATCTGAAGTTCGGAGTGGAATTATTTCATTAGAAACTAAAGTTTTGGCTAACATAGTAGTTTGATTAAGTTGTTTGTAAAAAAACTTTAGTGTGTCATCTCATTTATTAAGGGTGAAATTATCTTAGTAATCTTCGTTTTTGAGCAGCAAATTCTTCTTCTGTTAAAAAACCTTTCTCTCTCAATTCTCCCAATTTTTTAATCTGTTCTAGTAAATCCGTAGAAATACTTGGTTCTTCTATAACAGTAGGTGTTGGAATAGGTTCTTCCTTCGCTGGCATATCTAAACAATAACCATTTTTAACAAAATCCTCAAAGCTATCTTGAATCCTTAAATAGGCTAAGGCGTCATGCTCTTTAATTTTGTCAAAATCAACAAAGCCGTTTTTGACGGCAAAGTCTAAATGATTTAAAGCTTTGCCCGCTTGTTCGGTAATAGAATAAGCACAAGCTAAATTAAAATGTACCGCTATGTCTCTTGAATCTACTGCCAAGGCCTTTTTAAAGTCCTCAATAGCACCTTCAAAATCGTAGTCTTTATATTTTTGAACACCACTTAATTTAAATGGGTTCTTTTTCCTAGTAGCAACGGGAGCTTTTCTGCGGGGGGCGGAAGACGGTCTTTGACGATTGGGTGGTCGGCGTCGATCTCTACCAGTAGCCCTTCTGCGAGCGGTTTGCTCATAATGGGCTTCTTTGGTATTATATTTGTCATCAAAATCTTCTTGGTTCATCGTCAAGAACATAACAGCATCAATTAGACCAAGAATTGCAGAAACACCTGTAAATAGCAAAATTATATATAAAATACCCAATTTAGTCTGTCCTAAATAGAACCGATGTATTCCTAACGACCCTAAAATGAGCGCTAGTAACCCTGCTAATGTTTTATCTTTCATGCGATACCGTTCGATTAAATTATCTTTTTAGCAATTATTCTTGTTCTATATTCTAGAGGCTAAAAGTATCAAATAAGTTATATAAATTCAAGTTTCATTTGATATTTAGCCATAAGGATTGAATATTAAAGGAATTCCTGTCTGTCAATAGGTAGAAAATATTTATTTCCTAAGTCGTCCGTTATAAAAATCAACAACCTTAATAACTAAACGACATCCCTTAGATTTAAGTTAAAAAATTAGTAACTAAATTTAATAATTCTTTAGGTGCTACTGCGTGTACCCAATGTCCTGCGTTTGCAACCGTTTCTAGTTTAGCCGTTGGAAAAAAGGTTTTTATTTGCGTTAAATCTTCGTCTTGAATATAATCTGA
The DNA here is from genome assembly GCA_017857395.1 of Bacteroidota bacterium. Classification (GTDB taxonomy): domain Bacteria; phylum Bacteroidota; class Bacteroidia; order Chitinophagales; family Saprospiraceae; genus JAFMDF01. The sequence continues at coordinate 43,483 of JAFMDF010000002.1, forward strand.
TGCGCCGCCTCGAATAAATAAAGTTGGATTATCAAACGTTTCTTCACTTTCTATAGCTTCTAAAATCTGTCCATAATTTTGATGAATAACTGGCAAATTCATTTTCCACTTATAGCCTCCTTTTTTATCATTCGTTAGGTTTTTTAATAAAAACTGTCGGACACCAAAATCAGGTATCTTGCTTTCTAAAGCAGCGGCTGCTTGTTTACGACTGGTAATGGTGGATACGTCTAAAGAAAGGAGTGCTTCAAAAATAGTTTGATGACCGCCTTCATAAGCCTTTGGTGCGATATCCACTACAACTAATTGATTCACTAAATCGGGATAAGTTAAAGCAAATTGCATCGCTGTTTTTCCGCCCATCGAATGACCAATAATATGCGCCTCATAAATCCATTGACTTTCCATAAAGGCTTGCAAATCATCCGCCATTACTTCGTAGTTAAAAATGTCCTCATGTGGAGAACGTCCATGATTGCGCAGGTCAATAATATAAACGGAATAATGTTCCGCTAATTTTTTAGCAATCGTTTGCCAATTATCCAAGGTGCCAAACAACCCATGTAAAATAATAATGGGGTAACCTTCTCCAAATGATTTGTAATTTAATTCCATTTATAAAGTTGAAGTACAGACCACCAAAGGGCTTCAATCCGATAGCTATCGGATTTGGAGTCTCTAGTTGAAGATAGCGTTACCTAGTAACAAACTCCGTCCGTCGATTATTTTTACGTCCTGCTTCCGTATCATTCGTATCAATAGGTTCATTTTCCCCAAAGCCTTTATAACTCAATCTTTCGGCTGAAATGCCTTGTTCGATTAAATAATCAGCTACCGCTTTAGCTCGAATTTCCGATAAACTTAAATTTTCTGTTGTAGAACCTACGTTATCGGTATGCCCATTAATTTGAATTTTTAAAGTAGTATTTGTTTCTAGAAGCGTTTTCAATCTATTTAATTCTGTTAAAGAACCAGATTTTAATTCCGCAGAACCAGACTCGAAAAATACATTTTTTAGAATAATTGGTTGTGATGCTATTGGATTCTCCGTTACTACGTCAGTAGGAACAGGCTGCAATTTTATTTTTAATAAATAAGGGGTTTGCAAACTACTTGATTCTGATAATTCAAAATTTTCTGAATGGAAAAGGTATTTTTCTTTATTAACATTGAGCGCATAATTTCCACCCATTGGTAAACAAGTTAAAAAATTACCCTTATCGTCCGTTTGGGAAGTAGCAAAAATTTCATCCGTTATTAAATTGATGACTTCGATTTTAGCATTCGCTAATTTTTGAGTCGTAACAGCATCTTTGACTGTCGCTTTCACATAAGTAACTGGAGTAGGGCGCAAAGCTTCTGGCATCTCAAAAGTAAACAAATCTGGTTGTCTTCTAGAAGTTAACTTTTCGGCCTCCTCTTCTGGTAAATTATCTTTTGTGAAATAAGCAGTTGTCCCATCTAAAGTAATAAATAGTGCCCCTTCATTACCTTTGGTATTAATTGGATAGCCTAAGTTTTGAGGCGTACCCCATTTTTCACCTGCTCTTCTAGCAAGAAATAAATCGTAGCCGCCCATTCCTTCATGCCCTGAGGACATAAAATATAAAGTCTTACCATCTGGATGAAAAAATGGAGATTCATCATTAGCAGGTGTATTGATAGTTGGCCCTAAATTAGTAGGGTTACTCCATTCTCCTTGTACATTTCTTATAGACCGCCATATATCTCTCCCGCCTAAAGTACCTTTTCGATTACTAGCATAATACAAAATATTCCCGTCCGCAGATAGAGAAGGTTGAGACTCCCAACCACGTGTATTAATTGGTTGCCCCATATTTTCTGGTTTTGACCAAATAGCTCCTTTCTTTTCTGAAAAATATAAATCACATCCACCATAACCGGTTCGGTCGCTACATCTCACAAAAACAATTAAATTGCCATCGGCTGAAATATATTGCGACCCTTCGTTTTCTGGTGTATTGATATCTACTATTGGTTCAGGTGTGCCCCATTGTCCGTCTATTTTTTTACTGATAAAAACATCTTCATCTCCTCTGATTCTCCTAGTAAAAACCAAGGTGTTTCCTTCTGCCGTAACAGAAGGTAAATATTCTGGAAAACCCGTATTGACCGTTTTGTCTAAAGGTTGTGGATTAAATGGGACAGGATTTTTTAAGGCTTTCGCAGCAAATTGACTATTCTGTAAATACTGTTTTGCTTTCGTCTTTAATTTTTCACTTCTACTCTCTGCTTTTAAGAAACTATTGAAATACGTAATGGCATTTTCAAAATCATTGGTTTCCCAATTAGCTAACCCTAGATAATAATAGGTGGAACTTTTATACGTAGGGTCAATTTCAATCACTTTTGCCAACTCCGCTTTCGCTGGTGCAAATTTCTTTTGATTAAAATAAATACCTGCTAATTCGTAATGGGCATCAATAAAATCAGGGGCTATTTTAATCACCGTCTTATAATCTTGAATGGCTTTATCGATCAAGCGATTTTTTTTGTATTGATTCGCTCGATAATATACTTTTTTCGTTTTTCCAGTTGCGGTCTTTTTAGTCACATAGTTTTGGCCATAGCTTGAAATATTCAAGACGAATAGTAAACTAAAACAAAACAAGTATTTATGGATAATTCGATATGCTTTTTTCATAAAATAGTTTAATGACAAAACGGAGAAATCAAGAGAACTAATATAATAACACCTCAGTAGCCAATTCTTTCGCTAAAGAAATGTTAAAAATCCTTGCCTATCAATGTTTTAAGTTAAATAATAGCATTTTCTTTAATTAAAATCCGCTTCGATAATTATCGGTCTGTTTTTTGCATTAACTAAGTTGGCGTAGATTACTCTCTCTTTCCCCAGACATATAAACAGTTATTGCTAACATCGACTATGAAAAATTTATGGTTTTACCACAATCTTACTTTTTACTATACATTATTCCTGTGTATTAGTTTAAGTTGCTCGCTTACTGGACAAACACCTAAAGCTACTTTTGTTAAACAAAATGGTATCCAAAATGATATTCCCAAAAGTTTAGAACGAAAATTTAGACGAGATGCGGCACGATTGGCCTTAAGATTAGAAGCACAAAAAGAAGATTTAAGGTATTTAAATGTGGGTATTCCTCAACCGACTATTGAGATGGTTTATAACTTGCTAACCCAAGTCTATAGTGGTGATGAAACTGCCAAATCTATTGCTAAGTGCAATGTCCACACCTTTCCTAATCCATCCATCGACCAATTAGTAATTATTTACGAAAAAGATATTGACTGGGCAGCGCCATTAAGAGATGGCATCAGCGAAACAGAGAATGCAACGCTTAATGACCTCTTAGATGAATATGAATTAGTTATTGAAAAGCATGTTCCTTGGAATGACACGGAAGATGCTTTAACTATTCGCTCCAAAGCACCTTTAAATATGGCAGCCTTAGCGAGCGAATTTGAAGAAATTGAAGGCATTGTAGATATTGATTTGGGTGTACCTAAAGTAGCAGGAAATGATATTGCATTGAACCGATTCCAAGATGGTTGGGAGATTCAGTATATTTTAAAATTTGGTTCTTTTACCAATGGAAAAGGAAAACAGCATGTTTGGAAGTATCAAGCATTAGATGACGGAACCATTCAATTTATCGAAGAAAGTGGAAGTCCTATCCCAACTTGGATGCGATGTCATACAGCCGGAGATTTATTAGTTTTTAGAGGATAAAGAGTTGGAGGTTTCCCGTTACGAGTTCTTTTAGTTATAAATTGGAACGAGTTTTTTTTAATGGAGTTTACAGCGTTTTAAAACATAAAGAAAATTCGTGGGGTAAATAAATTCGTGGGGAATCAACTAAAAATCTGTTCCCATTTTTTATATAAATCAGGGGCGACTGCTCGATATTTTTCTGGATGTGTAAAAAATAAAGTGCCACTTACCACAATTGGGTCAATTTCTGAAAGCCCAATAATACCTTCAATACTTTCTTTCGAAAATCCACTTATTTGATTTAATTTTTGCCAGTAAGCAGCTTCCAAACTTGGATATATTTTATTGGGGTAAGACAATTGATAAGCCTTAATATATTCGTGCAAAACTAAATTATAACACTGCTGTGGTTGTAAGAAAGACCACATCACTTGCTGTGCGGAAAAAAGCAAAACGCCATCTTCTTCAAAAAGCTCAGAAGCATGTAATTGTTTAGGGAATTGGGGAGAAGGAAAAGGGGTCGTGTAGACAACGATTCGCTCAAATTTTGGTAATAAAAAATTTGCTTGTTTAAGGGTCATCTGGACAGCATTCGCAGCGATAACGCCTTTAATATCTTCTGGTAAATTTTCCCAACCCATTGGCATAAATTCTACTGCCATCATATAGAGTGCCATACGGTTTCTAAATAGTTTTTTATCACTCAAAGACAGTTTATTATAAAAAGAATGATTTTGTATGAGTAAATTTCTCATTGGTTTATCAATCTCAGGTGGATTTCGGTTGTACCACCACCAATTTATCTGAGGGCTAAAGGTGTAAATAATAGCTAAAAGGAGGACAAAAAATATAATATAAATGGAGAAACTTTCATCAACCTCTAGTGTTAAATAAGCAAATACAGCCGTTAATATTAAAAATGGTATAGAAATAACTCTAGCAGGCATATAATTTATGATTTTGGTTGTTACTTTCCCTCATAGATGTGTATTTTTGTGAATCTCGAACTCCGCAAAAGATTAAAATTAGTAATTAAATACTACTCAAACGTTTTTTGTCCCGATAAATTTCCAAGAATATAGCTTATTATAGTAAGATAATTTTTTGAAGAAAGACTCAACGTTTTTGCTCATTTTTTGTAATTAATAGAAAGAACTAATAAAATAAAATATTAAATATAGATGGACTTACTAAAACAGAAATTTCACGAGAAATCCGCCAAACTTAGAACTGAATTAAGAGCCTTGATTAAAGCCAATGGCAGTCAAGTCGTTGGTGAAGTAACATTAGGGCAGGTTTTCGGTGGAGCAAGAGGTATTAAAACGATGGTTTGGGAAACGTCTTCCCTAGATGCGGAAAAAGGTATTCGTTTTAGAGGTTATTCTATTCCTGAATTAAGAGAATTATTACCGAAAATACCAGGTGGAAAAGAACCCTTACCAGAAGCATTATTTTGGTTGATGCTAGTTGGTGAAATTCCAACAGATGAAGAGACGGCTTGGTTGACAGCAGAATGGAGAAAGCGAGCAGGTGTTCCTGAGCATACTTTTAAAGTATTAGAAGCATTACCAGAGGGCACGCACCCAATGACACAATTTACAATTGCGATTAATTCTTTGCAAACAGAAGGTATTTTTGCCAAGCGATATGCAGATGGCATGAATAAGCTAGACTATTGGGACGCAACTTATGAAGATGCTATGAATTTGGTAGCAAAATTACCAAGAGTCGCAGCTTATATATACCGCAGAACTTACCATAAAGGAAAGCATATTGCACCAGATCCAACACAAGATTGGTCAGGTAATTTTGCGCACATGTTGGGTATTAAAGGAGATGACTTTAAGAGTTTAATGCGTCTTTATATGACGATTCATGCGGATCATGAGGGAGGAAATGCTTCTGCACATACGGTGCATTTAGTTGGTTCTACCTTAAGTGACCCTTATTTATCTTTGGCTGCGGGCATGAATGCTTTAGCGGGCCCGTTACATGGATTGGCAAACCAAGAAGTGATTAAGTGGGTATTCAAAATGATTGAGGAGATTGGTTCTACCAAACCTACGAAGGAACAAATTGCCGATTATGTTAATAAAACTTTAGCGGAAGGAAAAGTAATTCCTGGTTATGGTCATGCCGTTTTACGTCAGCCAGATCCTAGATTTACTGCGCAAAAAGTTTTTGCACAAGAGTATATTAAAAACTCTGATATTGTAGAAGTTGTATGGAAAGCATTTGAAGTAGTGCCTCCAATTCTAAAAGGATTAGGAAAAGTGAAAAACCCATGGCCGAATGTAGATGCACACTCTGGTGCTATTTTGGTACATTATGGTATGACAGAGTATAGTTTCTATACCGTACTATTTGGTGTTTCTAGAGCTTTAGGTGTAGTTGCTGCACAATGCTGGTCAAGAGCATTAGGGTTACCTTTAGAACGACCAAAATCTGTTACTTCTGAATGGATTAAAGAAGTAGCGGGTGTTTTAGCAGAATAAAATGAATTTTCCTTTTAAGGTACTTATAATGAAAAAGCCTTCCATCTAATGATAAGATGGAAGGCTTTTTTATTTTCCAGTAATTTCCCATTACTGGAAAACTTTTGGTTTTAACAACATCTCCAAAACAGAAAGAAGTGATAAGTTGGAGTTCACTTATCACTTCTTAAGGTAGGGAAATGGTATATAAAGGTATACCATCGAAATGTTTAATATAAAATGCAAGTTGAGTAGGCTCAAAGCATTTTCTCATAGTTATGTTTAATCTTCCATATTAAATATACTGTAAAAAATAGGACTCTTCCAAATATTTAAGCCAATAATTATTTGGTTTAAATTACATTTTTAAAATTAAAATTCGTAAAATATTTATATAATATTGGTTTCATCTCCTCTTTCTTCATTAATTTTTTAAAAAAAGTCGATTCTTTAACACTAATATTACTAAAAAATACTATCTTAGAGTAGTTATTAAATACGGGATTAAGACTCAACCATTTGATATTTCCAATTGTCAATAAATTTTTGTCTTTAATCACTACCAATATGAAAACAAATCTAAAAGACTATGCTCATTTTACAAAAGCTCAAGTAAAAGGCATTTTTGTACTCGCCAGTATCACTTTACTTTTTTTTATTTTGCCTAAGATTAATTCAAAACTCGCTACTCAAGGAGTGACGGATTTTTCTAAATTCGAAGAAGAGATTACAGAATTTGAAACGGCATTAGAAAAAAAGGATGTAGACTCCCCTAGAAGAAACGAGAAACTGCCTAACGCTAATGCTACACTTTTTAGTTTCGACCCGAATACTGTCTCCAAAGAAAATCTACTGGCCTTAGGTTTGTCTACTTCGGTGGCAACTACCTTTGTTAATTTTAGGAACAAAGGGTTTAAATTTTACAAAAAAGAAGATTTAAAAAGAGTTTACGGTATCAAAGAGACTGATTATCAAAGATTAGTACCTTATATAAAAATTGCTAAACCTAAAAAAACTCCTTACTCAAAAAAGACTAACAAAACTAAAAAACAGCCTAAGCAAAAGGGGCTAACCCCTTTTAAATTTAATCCAAATGAAGCGGATAAAGCTACTTTATTAAGATTGGGGCTTTCGGGTAAAGTAGTTCAAACGATTATCAATTATCGTAATAAAGGAGGGCGATTTCGGAAAAGAGAAGATTTGAAAAAGGTCTACGGTTTATCAATAACTAATTATTTGACTTTAGTAGAATACATTGACTTACCTGAAAAAATAATTCCAATTGCTGAAAAAGGAATAATTCCTAAGGATATACCGCAAAGTTTTGATAAAACAGCATCCATCAAAATAGACATTAATAATAGTAGCGTTGAAGATTGGAAACAACTAAAAGGGATTGGAGAAATAACAGCTAAACGAATTGTCAATTATAGAGATAAATTAGGCGGCTTCCTATCTATTGACCAACTCAAAACAACATATAATATAGCAGACAGCACCATTGATAAAGTAGCTCATCAATTAATATTGACACCTATAACCCATAAAATTCCTATTAATTCAATTTCCGCAGAAGCGTTAAAATTACATCCTTACATCAAAAAGAAACAAGCCTACCTCCTTATTAATTATCGAACAAACCATGGCGCATATACTCGTCTGGAAGACTTAAAAAAAGTCAAAGCCCTTCCGCCTGATTTTATAAAACGGATTGCACCTTATTTATCTTTTGAATAATGATAGAAAACGATGAAATAGAAATGATCAACGATAAACCTAAAAATCATTGAGCGTTAATAGTTATATTTTAGAAATTTGAATACTTATTTTGGGTTTCTCCTAAGTGAAAAACCCGAGATATTAACTATCCGTGGGAAAATAAATCCATGGGGAAGAACAAGTCGTGGTAATTAGTTACCAAGCAGAGCTTGGCACTACAGTAATTCGTCGATAATTCTTCTTGCTTTGCCGAGCAAAATCGTTTTTTGCAGTAGAAGGCACTAATTTAGTTATCGTTATTAAAAAAGTAATTCGCATCATAAAAACTAATTAACATGTTTATTTTCCTATTAATTGCATTGGGCGTTGTCCTTTTCGGTTCTTGGTTGTACGCCATTATCGAAATTATCTCCGATGACTATAAAAGTGACACAGATAAATTATTATGGTTCTTGTTGGTTTTCTTTTTGCCCTTTGTTGGGACAATTGTTTATTTCTTGATTGGTAGGGATAAAGTGAGTTTGCCACCAGAAAAAGAATATGTATAAGTACTCTAAAAAGTAAATGAACCCAAATCAAATGATTCTCGACAAAAGCTGCCCATAAGGGCGGCTTTTTTTATAGCTTTGCATTTTTTTTAGAAAAGTGATTATATGCTAACGACAACGGTTAAAGCGAGTAGTATTTCCAACTTAACGGATGCCCGATATTTTGCGGCATGGCATGTGGAGTGGTTAGGTTTTGATTTGACGGCTGCTGGATTAGCCGTTTTACCTTTGCAAGAAGTAAAAGAAATAAAAGATTGGATTGAAGGGCCGAAGATAGTAGGAGAATTAGCTATTTTAGACGTCGAAGAAAGTCAACAGATTATTGATTTTCTTTCCTTAAAATATATTCAAGTAGGCATGCATACGCCCGTTGAATACCTCAATAGCTTAAACGTTGATGCTATTATTAAAGAAGTGATTATTGAACCGTCCACTACTATTGCCGAAATGAAAGCACATTTGAGTACTTACTTTGATTATGTCGATTATTTTTTAATCAATTTTGATAAAAATAATTTAGACTGGGCTAGCATCAAAAAAGGAACAACGTTATCTGTTGCACAATTACAAGAAATTTGCCAGCAATATGAAGTATTTTTAAATATTGATTTTACCCCCACCAATATCGAAAAAATATTAACGACCATTCAGCCACTAGGTATTTCTGTCAAAGGAGGAATGGAGGAAAAAGTAGGACTTAAATCCTATGATGAGTTAGATGATTTATTTGAACTACTGGCAGAAGAAATTTAAGGTAGGATAAAATAAGGCAGCCCCTCTTTAAAATATTCAAAATTCATACGTTGAAAAACTAGTGAGAATAACAAGGGGCTGCTATTAAGTTTTTAAGTCATTAAGCTTTACACAAAACGGACACCCTCCTAAATCCGCTGCCTACAATTAAAAAAAATATTTTTTCTATTAATTTTTCCTTTAGCGACTAACTAGCAATTGGGTAATTTAACTACTTTTAATCTATAGGTCTTTACTATAAAAACGAAAGACCTACATAAACCGTACTTTCACCGTTTGATACGATGAAATTTGTTAGCAGTACTTATTTTACATCGAAATAACTGAAGCCTAACTTTAATTTCTACACCCACACCGTCACAGATGAAGGAAAGAATCAATAAAATAATGCGTTGGTATTTAAAACAACGGATTGGTCGGATTCAAAAATTCATAAAAAATCCGCATGAAGTACAAGCACAAGTACTCAGGGATTTGATTGAAGCAACCAAGCATACACAATGGGGTAAACAGTTTGGCTATCGAAGTATTAAATCATACGAAGATTTTGCCAAGCAGGTGCCTGTATCAAGTTATGATGAGTTGAAACCCTACATTCAAAAAATGATGCATGGGGAGAAAGATATTCTGTGGAGTGGACAAGTTAAATGGTTTTCAAAATCTTCGGGTACGACTAGCGATAAAAGTAAATTCATTCCTGTAACAGATAGAAATTTATTTTCTAACCATATTCGGGGCAACTGGGACACAATGTCCATGCTCTACCATAATAAGCCTGATGCCAGGGTTTTTGCCGATAAAAATTTATTATTAGTTGGTAGTTTAAGTCAATTTGACGCCTATCCTAAAACGACAATTGGCGATATTTCTGCAATTATGGCACATCGCATGCCTGCCGTTGGTCGCCCATTTTATGCGCCTGATTTCAAAACGGGCTTGATGAGTGAATGGGAGGAAAAAATTGAGCGAACAGTCGCTTTGACTAAAGATGACCCTGACTTATATATGATAGCAGGTGTACCTACTTGGAATATCGTTTTATTTAGAAAATTATTGGAAGTAACGGGAAAAGAAAACATTCTAGAAGTTTGGCCAAACCTAAGTGTTTATGTACATGGTGGTGTCGGATTTGCACCTTATAAAGAACAGTTTAAGCGATTTTTGCCAAAAGATGATTTTGTGTATATGGAAGCCTATAATGCCTCCGAAGGTTTCTTTGCGACCCAGCAATTTTTAGGCGATGAGGATATGTTATTGCTTTTAAATAATGGCGTTTATTATGAGTTCCTTCCGATGGAAGAATGGGATAGTGAGCACCCAATAGCGATTCCTTTAAAAGAAGTAGAGATTGAAAAAAATTATGCGATGTTGATTAGTACCAATGCTGGTTTATGGCGCTATCGACTTGGCGACACGGTTACTTTTACGTCTAAATACCCTTATAAAATAAAAATTACTGGTCGAACCAAACAATTTATTAATGCTTTTGGCGAAGAAGTCATGGTCGAGAATACCGACAAGGCGGTTGCTTTGACTTGTGATGAAACTCGTTCGATTGTTTCCGAATATACGGTAGCTCCTATTTATTTTTCTAAAAATGGAAAAGGCGGACATCATTGGTTAGTAGAATTCGAAAAAGCACCAGAAAATTTATTGGATTTCACTAAAAGACTAGACAAAAATCTACAGCAAATCAATTCAGATTATGAAGCCAAGCGCTATAAAAGCATGGCATTGGAGCAATTGCGTATTTCTGTTTTGCCTAAAGATACTTTTCATAATTGGATGCGGGCTAGAGGTAAATTTGGCGTGCAAAATAAAATACCTCGACTGGCAAATCATCGGCAGTATTTGGAGGAAATTTTGCAGATGGTTAAGGAGAATGCTTAGAATAATTCCCCATCCAAAAAACCTTCAAATTCCTTATCCTTATGTTCCAATAAAGGCGAAGCAAAATCTTCTTTATGAATATCTAAAGACCATTTCTCCTGCTTATCTTCTAAAAATTGAGGATAATAAATCCGTTTAATTGGAATTTTATTATAAAACTCTTTGCGGTGAATGCCATCAGGAATAGAGCCAATTTCAGCAGTCACTTTTACTAAAAAACGTTTATCCTCTGGCGGATTTTCTGTTTTGAAAAAATGCAAGCCGCTTTCGCCCTTAAAAAATAAATTTGCACAAGCGCCTTCTATTTTAAAAATGATACCGCAAAGAATATCACCATTTTCAGGAGTTATAAATTTAGATTTTGCAGGTTCTGCAAAATCTATCGTCACATATTCTTTTTTTTGATAACGACCTTTTAATAGCTCTCCAATTTTATTATCTCCTTGAAAAGGAATCGTAGCCTTATACAAATCTTCTCGATACCAAATTGTTTTTAGAGCTATTTTAAATCCTTTTTTATAGGCAATTTGCGTGTATAATTCTTTTAATTTTTGGGCATCTAATCCATAAATCACTAAAAAGGTTTTATTCCCAGCTAGATTGATACGACTATTTAATTCGATTTTAAACTGAAATAAATCTTTCTGCCAAACCTTTAATTGGTCAGCAATCGTCGCATCGTAAGTAGTCAAGCCCATATAAGCCATGGATACTGCTTCTTCCTGTTGTTCAATCCGTTCCTTTAAGTCCCGTAAATGTTCTTTTGTTTCTAATAAATAACTGTAGCGTTCTGCATTTTGCTGGTTACTCCAGAATTTATCACTTGATTTTTTCTTCTTTCTTTCTAAAATTTCTATCTCACTCAATAAACGAATAAAGGCACTTCCTTCTTCTAATTTAGCCATTCTCCGCCTCAATTCACTTGCATGATCGGCGTAGTCAATTTTTTCTAATTCTTCTAATAATAAATCTAGTCCTAGTGGGTCTGCATCTATTTCTATAACTATCTTTTCGGCTACGACGGCTATATTCGCAATTAATTGGTCTTCATTGTCATACGAATTTAATTCTTGTGCTAAAGGGATAATCAATTGCTCTTTGATGGTTCGTTGTAATTGCCTTGCTCCATATTCTGGGCTATAGCCAATTTTAGCTAAATGGTCATAAACGTCTTCTGCTAAAGTTAATTCTAACCGTCGAAATTGAATCCCTTCCAATTTTTTAAATAGGTCGATTTCTCTTTCTACTACATAATGAATCACTTCGCTAGACAAAGGCGCAAAAGGAATCACTTCATCAATTCGACCGACTAATTCTGGCCTAAAAAATTGTTGTACCGCACTCATAAAATGAGTCGTTACGGCTTCTTCATCGACTGATTGTTTTAAACTAATTCGATTCCCTTGCAAATTAGCTGCCCCAATATTAGAGGTCATAATAATAATCGTGCTACAAAAATTAACCAACTTTCCACTACTATCCGTCAATCGACCTTCACTTAATACTTGTAATAATAAATCAAAGAAATTAGGATGTGCTTTTTCAATCTCATCAAATAATAAAACACAAAAAGGCGCTCTACGAACCGCCGCAGTTAATAAACCATCGACCCCATAACTTAAACCCGTCAAGCGCATGACAGAATAAGGGTCAGCATATTCACTCATATCGAAACGCACCATTTTATCTCGATTGCCAAACATGAATTTGGCTAAGACCTTTGCCAATTCTGTTTTTCCAACGCCTGTTGGTCCTACAAATAATAAGGAGGCAATAGGTTTACCTGTTTTAGTTAAAGCCGTTTTTACGGAAGCCAATAAATCAACGATGCTATTAACGGCACGTTCTTGTCCAAAAACATTATTGTTAAAATCTTGCTTGACTTTCGTTGGATTCATCGGTACTTCAGGGTCCACCATAAATAAAGGCATACCTGTTTCTTCGCAGAAATATTGGAGTATTTCTGAACGGTCTAAAATTCTACTTTTTTCTTTTCTATCAACCGCCTTTTGATTGATTAAAATACTTTCTAAAAAACGAATCGGTTTGCCTGGTAAACCCGCATAAGGCGTAAATCGTCGATTCAATCTCAAGGTCTCTCTAATGGCTTCGGTCTCAATATTAATGCGCCGAGTACTCGCTAAATTTTGTACTTTTTTTACAATGATTTCTTCTAATTCTTTCCGAGGTTCTTCTAAGCGAATAATTTGGAAAAAAGATAAATAATTAGGGCTGCGCAATTCGATTCTTGCCATTTCTTCCTCCGTACATTCTGAAATCAAAGTGACTTCCCCTCGACCAATAAAAGAGCGCATATAGTCCGCCATACTTACACTATTGCCTTCGTATTGTCCGACCTCAAATAATTCCATAAAATTTCGGACAAAGAGCACATCCTTCGTACTAGCCAATTCTTTACAGACGATAGCTAGTCCATCTTGCCATCCTGTATTTCCCGTTAATTCCTTAATCATGACCGAAGCAGTTGTTTCCCAAAAATCGCCTTCAATTTTTCGGTCTTTTTTCTGCCGCACCATTTCCCAGACCAAAGCCGTTTTGCCAACTCCCGATGCGCCAACCAATAAGACATTTCTATTAAATTTACCTTTTAAGGCTTTTTCTAATTGTTTGAGTGTTTCTTTTCGACCATAAACAACTTGACGGTCTATCTTTATTTGATGCGCAATTTTAGGTAATAATAAATCTTGTTTGCCATCTTGTAAAGCCTCCAATTCCTTTAGGTTTGGAAACTGAAAGTCTATATTTTGCTGCTCCATTTCTACCGCATCATGCCAAATACTGGCAATAATAGCATGAACGGATTTTAATCGTTGTTTCCGAGCAAACTCCAAATGAATGGCATCTGCTAAGTTTTCTATTAATTTATCTATACTGTTGGCAAAAGTTTCAATACCCAAAACTGGTACGATTCCCCAATATCCTTTGTCTCCTAACTCATTGAAAAAAAAGTCAAATACTAATTCAAAAGCAGGATAACTAATGCCATCTTTAGCGGCCTGTAGACTAATCTCCACTTTGTCTTGCTGATAATCCCCTTCTACATATTCATTTAAAATCTGCTGATAATCGCCTTTATTCAGTATTTTTTGCTGAAAAACTTCGGCATATTTGCCTGCTAATAAATGGAACGATTCGTTTAGCCGAATAGCATCCGCATCCATCATCGGTACCCGAATGGTATTTTCCTGAAAGAAAGACAATTTGAAAGCATAAAAAGGAATGGAAATCGTATAAGCCATAAATTTGTCTAGACGCTAATAAAAATATGCTGATAAAACACCAAATTTAAGACTTATTTGGAATACTTTTACAAAAATTGCCTCAACGACAAATAATTGTTTTTTATGAATTGGCCATCTAGAAATAAGTTTTTTGGTACTTTGTTAAGTGCTTCCAGAACTTTAAGTTCTGGAAGCACTCTATACAGAATAGGGACGAAGCTACGCTCCTTGATATCATTTCTGAAAATGTTTTGCTATAGACAGGGGCATCCAGATAGCTATCGGGATACTTTTTTGGTATTTTCTAAGGAGCAGCGCTCCGAAACCGTCTGTAGAAATAAATTTGCTTACAAGATTTCCCTAAAGGAGCGTAGCTTCGACACCATCAAACCTAGGATAAACTTAAGCACCTTAAATACTAGAAACACGCCACTTAAAACAAGAAATAGCCTGAAGTTATCGCTCTGGATAGGATGCTTATTAATATGCTCTCTATTTGCCTGTCATGATAAAGCTGCTTTAACACAAGCATTAATAGCCGAAACTGTCACCCAAAAAGTAGCCAGTCATCAAAGAAAAAAAATAGCGACTTGTAAAAGGGAAGCATTAGCCGAAGCTTTAGAAATAGCCGATTCTGTGATGATTAAATTGGCGTTAAGCAAAGTAGATACAAGTGGTCAAGGCAATCGACCCTTAAAACCTGCTCGCCCTGAGTTAGATTTGCCTGTTGATACAACTCCGATAAAACCTTTATTTGAAGATACGATTATACGCTTGGAAGATACTGCTGTATTATTGGAGAAACCTAAATTGATGGAAAAAGATACTTTATTGAAAGACACCATAAAAAAAGGGTGACAATTTATTCCAAATCACCATAATTTTCAAAATCATGGTGATTTGGAATCCTATAATGCACTATTGAAAAAATAATAACCCTTTAAATGAAAAGACCTCCAAGTTTTTAAAAAATTTGGAGGTCTTCAATGTAAAATGACGGAGTTCTTTTTTGCTATTATTAAGCCACCATCTCTTTTTTGATTTCAATAATATTTTTCAACTTTTCAAGTAAAAAATCGACTTCTTCTTTTGTGTTAAAATGAGAAAAAGAAAAGCGAATGGTTCTTCTACCTGCTGCCGCATTAATGCTTTCTAAAACATGCGACCCTTTTTCTGCCCCGGAACTACAAGCACTTCCACCAGAAGCACTAATCCCTGAAATATCTAGATTCAACATCATCATATCCGACTTCGGATGCGGCGGAAAAGACACACTTAAAACGGTATACAAATAATTTTCTTGGCAACCATTGAATTGAATATCCTCAAAATTCTGAGTCAATTGGTCTTTTAAATATTGGCGTAGACCATTTATATGGGTATGCCTTTCTTCCATTCCTGCTATCGCCATTTCTAAAGCTTTAGCAAGCCCTACAATGCCATAAAAATTTTCTGTTCCACCTCGCATATTGCGCTCTTGCGCACCGCCATCAATATAAGGTTTAATCATAGAGTCCCCATTGATGTAAACAAAACCAACGCCTTTAGGTCCATGAAATTTATGTGCTGAACCAGTTAGAAAATTAATTTTTGTTTTTTCCACATCAATAGGAAAATGTCCCATTGTTTGGACGGTATCTGAATGATATAATGCATCATGCGCCTGACAAATATTCGAGATTTTATCCATATCGGCGACAGTCCCGATTTCATTATTCGCATGCATCAAAGACACCAACGTCTTTTTATCAGAATTTTCTAATAAGATATTTAATTGGTCGTAGTCTACTCTTCCACATTTGTCAATATCCACAAATTCCAAAGTAATGTCATGTGTTTTTTCTAAGCTTTCAATTGGATGTAGCACACAATGGTGTTCCATTCTAGAAGTGATAATTCGTTGAACGCCCAAATCTCTAACGGAGCATTTCAAAGCCATATTTGTAGACTCTGTTCCACCAGAGGTAAAGAATATTTCTCCTATGGAAGCATTTATGGAATTGGCAATCGACTTTCTAGCTTTTTCAATAATCGAACGAGCCGTTCTACCCTCTCTGTGAATAGAAGATGGATTTCCAAAATTTTCTCGCATCACCTTAGTCATCGCTTCAATTACAATAGGGTCTAAAGGAGTTGTTGCGGCATTATCAAAATAAACTCTCATCGAAACTGGTTTTATTTATATTCATAATGGACATTCTTGTCCGTGTTTTGGTTAGGTGAAACCTTATAAGCAAAGTGCTTGTATTATAGTTCCCTACAAAGTTACCTCAAATAAAAATAAAAGCTATCATATACATGTTGAAAAGTTCATGCATTTTTAAAAGGTAGTAATTACTAGCTTTATCTGTATCTTTACACTTTCAAAATTATCAATACTTTGATTCAACCTTAGCAATGGAATATAGAAGAAGAAAACAGCAGAATACCCACAAGAAGGATAAAACCACTTATGGTCCATTTAATCCAAGGGCGACTAATCGTTTATTAACAAAGGATACAGTTGCTTTAAGTGATTTAGGAGATGATATTCGTTTGAATAAATATGTGGCGCATTGTGGAATATGTTCTCGTAGAAAAGCGGATGAATACATTAAACAAGGTTTGGTCAAAGTAAATGGGAAACTTGCAAATGAGCCGGGTATTCGCATCAAACCAACCGATGAAGTGCAATATAAAGGGGCGATTATCAAACCAGAAGTTCGTCGAATTTATGTGTTGATGAATAAACCTAAGGGGACTATCACTACTTCTAGTGATGAAAAAGGTAGAAAAACAGTCATGGATTTAATTGGTACAGATGTTAAGGAACGAATTTTTCCTGTCGGACGGTTAGATAGGGAAACAACGGGTTTATTAGTTTTGACCAATGATGGAGATTTAGCTAAAAAATTATCGCATCCGAGTTATAATGTCAAAAAGATTTATCACGTCATTCTCGATAAACCTGTGGTCAAAAACGATTTACAAAAAATAAGAGAAGGGCTAAACCTAGAAGATGGCAAAGCAATAGTAGATGGAATTGATTACGCTCGTAATAAAGGAAAAAATGAAGTGGGGATAGAAATCCATATTGGTAAAAACCGAATTGTCCGCCGTATTTTTGAACATTTAGGCTATGAAGTTATAAAGTTGGATAGAATGTATTATGCTGGTTTGACGAAAAAAGATTTGCCTAGAGGTCGATATAAATTTATGGATGAGAAGGAGATTATTATGCTGAAGCATTTTATCTAAAAACGGCGTACGATATCGTAGGTTAAATTGGTATCATGAAAACAGTTCAAGGAGACCTAATAAAATTAGCATTAGCTGGAGAATTCGATGTAATCGTTCATGGTTGTAATTGTTTTTGTACCATGGGTGCAGGGATAGCTAAAACTATTAAACAAAAGTTTCCAGCCGCTTATCAAGCAGATTTAGCAACGGCTAAAGGTAAAAAATCTAAACTTGGGCAAATTAGTTATGCGACCGTTGAATTGGCAACCAATAAATTAATTGTCGTGAATGGATATACTCAGTATCATTGGAAAGGCTCAGGGGTAAAAGCAGATTATGTAGCTATTCGGCAGGTTTTTAAAGCCATCAAAGATAATTTTTCAGGCTTACGGATTGGTTATCCAGCAATTGGTGCAGGTTTAGCAGGAGGCGATTGGTCGATTATTGCCAAAATAATCGAAACAGAATTAGCAGGAGAAAACCATACCTTCGTAGAATATAAGAAATAAATAGAAAAACAGCCTAACTAACAGCGACATTAGGAACAAAACCCTAACTTTGCAGGCTTTAATAGCTAGGCGAAATTTAATTTTCAATTTTCAACCACTTTCGAGTATTGAAGATGTGAAATTAAAACTAAAAATAGCCATTCAGATTCCTATCGAAATTGGTTTTAAGAATGGCTTTAATAGCTAAAAGAAAAATATAGCGAATAATTTAATAATTAGATGTTTAGTTGAATTTATCGTTCATCATTCATCGTTCATCATTCCAAAATGACGGTATTCGAAAATTTACAGCAAATCATCAAAGATATTGAGGCGGCTCAGCCAGCAGATTTAGCGGCATTGGAGCAATTTCGAATCAAATATCTAGGCTCTAAAAACATTATCAAACCTTTATCTAAAGGCTTTCGAGAAGTACCGAACGAGCAGAAAAAAGAATTTGGGCAATTATTAAATAAAGCCATTCAAACGGCAGAGCAAAAGTTTCAAGCACTAAAAGATGGCTTGGAAACAGTTGCGGATGAAGCAGGAGGAGAAGACTTGGATTTGACTGCACCAGGAGAAGCAATTGCTTTAGGTTCTAGACATCCTGTGTCTATCACCATGAATCGCATCATTGATATTTTTGCTAGAATTGGATTTGCCGTAGCAGAAGAAAGAGAAATTGAAGACGACTGGCATAACTTCACGGCGATGAATACGCCAGAAGACCACCCTGCTAGAGATATGCAGGATACCTATTATCTAAAAGATAGTACTTCCATGTTGTTGAGAACGCATACGTCTTCCGTACAGGCAAGAACGATGACGACTCAAGAACCACCGATAAGAATTATTGCACCGGGTCGAGTGTATAGAAATGAAACCATTTCTGCTCGTTCGCATTGTCAGTTCCATCAAGTAGAAGGCTTGTATATTGATAAAGATGTATCTTTTGCAGATTTAAAGCAGACCTTATTATACTTTGCAGAGGAAATGTATGGTGTTGGTTCAAAAATCAGATTGCGTCCTTCTTATTTTCCTTTTACAGAACCTAGTGCAGAAATGGATGTTTCTTGCTTTATCTGTAATTCGAAAGGATGTAACGTTTGTAAATATACAGGTTGGGTAGAGATTTTAGGTTGTGGCATGGTAGATCCTCAAGTATTAGAAAATTGCGGGATTGATTCAACGGTTTATTCTGGATTTGCTTTTGGAATGGGCGTAGAACGACAAGCAATGATGCAATACGGGATTAATGATATTCGATTATTATTTGAAAATGATGTTCGATTTTTGCAGCAGTTTCAGTCTGCTTTGTAGTTGATAGCTTATTAATTATTGAATTATAGCTATGCCAAATTTTAAAAATTTGGCATATTTCGACTCATTCCTACCAATAAAACCTTTCACATAAAAATTTAAAGCCAAATCTATTCGGTGAGATACATCCACTTTTAGATGTTAAATTTTAAATTTTGAATTTTAGATTTCATTCATGAAGCCAAGCATACCAAAAGGCACGAGAGACTTTACGCCAGAACAAGTGTCCAAAAGAAATTACATTTTCGATACCATCAAAAAAGTATTTATCAAATATGGCTATCAGCCAATTGAAACACCTGCGATGGAAAGTTTGTCGACTTTGACAGGAAAGTATGGAGAAGAAGGCGATAAATTATTATTCAAAGTGTTGAATAATGGAGAATTTTTAAATAAAGCAGACAAGCAAGCAATTGCAGATGGCAATTCCGCTAAACTGATTCCGTCTATTTCTAAAAGAGGATTACGATACGATTTAACCGTTCCTTTTGCCCGCTTTGTGGTGATGCACCAGAATGAGATTTCCTTTCCTTTTAAACGATACCAAATTCAACCAGTTTGGCGAGCAGACCGCCCACAAAAAGGTCGATACCAAGAATTTTATCAATGTGATGTAGATGTCGTTGGTTCTGATTCTTTGATGTATGAGGCGGAATTGGTACAGATTTATGATGAAGTCTTTGCGACTTTAGGCGTAAATGCAGAAATCAAAGTCAATAACCGAAAGATATTAGAAGGTATCGCAGAAGCTGCTGGTATTTCTGACCAGTTTATGGATATGACGATGGCTATTGATAAGTTGGATAAGATTGGGATAGAAGGGGTTCGGAAAGACTTAGCAGGAAGAGACATTGCTGAAACAGCGATTGATAAAATAGAAAAAATGTTAGGCGTCACTTCTTTAGCGCCTTTAAAAGAATTATTTGCAGATAGTCCTACGGGCCTTAAAGGCATTGAAGAATTAGAAGCTTTCCACAGTTATTTTGATTTAAAAACACCGACAAATGAAGTCGTGTTTGACATTACTTTAGCAAGAGGTCTGAGTTATTATACAGGCTGTATTTTTGAAGTAAAAGCCAAGGATGTCAAAATGGGCAGTATTGGCGGTGGTGGACGATATGATGATTTGACAGGCAACTTTGGATTAAAAAATGTCTCTGGTGTCGGCGTGTCCTTTGGTGCTGCCAGAATTTTTGATGTGATGGAAGAATTGGAGTTATTTCCAAAAGAAAGAGGGGATAGTTTAAAATTATTACTTGTTGCTTTTGATGATCCAGCTCATAAATATGCTTTTGACTGTTTGAATAAAGTTCGAGCAGCAGGCATTAATGCAGACTTATATCCCTCCCCTGCCAAAATGAAAAAGCAAATGAAATATGCCAATGATAGAAAAGTTCCTTTTGTAGCGGTTATTGGTAGTAATGAGATGGAGGCTGGAAAAGTGCAGTTGAAGAATATGGAAACGGGAGAACAAAGTTTGTTAACGACTGAGGAGGTGATTGAGCAATTGTTTTAGTGTAAAAAATCAGAAATAAAACACGGTCGTCTGGAGACGACCAGATATTGATTTCCAGTCTGGAGACTGAAAATATCGGTGAATTCATCATTCATCGTTTATCATTCATCGTAAAAAAATATGCCACGATATAATAAACTAACAACCATACAAGAAGACCTAGCTAACGGTTTAATTACCTGCGAACATCTAGTAGAATACTACTTAGACCGCATCAATGCGACTAAAGATTTAAATGTCTATATAGAAGTGTTTGAGGAAGAAGCCTTAGCGCAAGCGAAAGCTTTAGATGCCAAATATAAAAATGACCCAACTTCTGTAGGGAAATTATTTGGGATGGTGATTTCTATTAAAGATGTGTTGTGCTATAAAGACCATTTGGTAACCGCAGGGGCTAAAATTCTAGAAGGCTTTAAATCACTTTTTACCGCAACAGGAATTGAGCGATTATTAGCCGAAGATGCGATTATTATTGGGCGAGTCAATTGCGACCAATTTGCGATGGGTTCTACGAATGAAAATTCGCATTATGGACCAACTAAAAATGGCTTAAATCCGAAGAAGATTCCTGGTGGTTCTTCTGGTGCATCAGCCGTTTCGGTACAAATAGATACCTGTCTAATTTCTTTAGGCACAGATACAGGTGGCTCGGTTCGACAACCTGCTGCTTTTTGTGGTATTCTAGGATTCAAGCCAACTTACGGTCGCGTGTCTCGATATGGTTTATTAGCTTATGGTTCTTCTTTTGACCAAATTGGGGTCTTAGCTAATAGCATTGAGGACATTGCATTGACTTTAGAATTGATGGCGGGTAGAGATGAATTTGATAGTACCTCTAGTAGTAAAGCGGTGCCTAGTTATTCCAAGGATTTAAATTTTGGCAAAAAAGCAAAAATTGCCTACTTCCCTACTGCTGTAGAACATCGAAGTTTAGATGCCGATGTACGCAACCAGACTTTAAATTTAATCAAACAATTAGAAATAGACGGGCATACGGTAGAAGGCGTAGATTTTGATTACTTGGATTATATTATTCCTGCCTATTACGTTTTAACGACCGCAGAAGCTTCTTCTAATCTTTCTCGTTTTGATGGTATTCGCTATGGTTATAGAAGTCCGAATGCGACGAATTTAGAAGAAACTTACACTATGTCTCGCACCGAAGGCTTCAGTACCGAAGTAAAGCGTCGAATTATGTTAGGAACGTTTGTATTGAGTGCAGGGTATTATGATGCGTATTATGGCAAGGCCCAAAAAGTACGTCGATTAATCGCCGAAAAAACAGCCGAGATATTTGAGAACTACGATTTTATTTTAATGCCTTCTGCTCCAGGGCCAGCTTGGGATATTGGTGCCGTGAATGATGACCCTGTGGCGATGTATTTAGCCGATATTTTTACGGTACAAGCAAATATGGCGGGGATTCCAGCTATTTCTATTCCTTTGGGTGAGTCAGGCGGTATGCCGATTGGTGTGCAGTTGATGGCGAATAAATTTGAGGAAGGGAAGTTGTTGGCTTTTTCTAAAGAGCTTGTTTAATTCAGGTTCATAAGTTATCAAAGGGGAAGTCGTCAGGAGGACGACTAGATACGGATTCCTAGTCTGGACTCCAGACTAGAAACGCCTATCCGCAGGTCTCCTGACCTGCATTGAGCACTTGATTATCAAAAATTAGAGATTTACTAAATTCTGATAATCTACGGTACCGACACAGATGGGCAAATGGTAAAAGATGGTGACGAAGCTACGCTCCTTATAGGGAATTTTGGGAATTTCGTTTCTACAGACAGAGTCAGAGCTACGCTCTTTTGGATTTTTTAGGGGCATCGCCCCGTCCCCGTCTGTAGATTTATTCGATTTCCTTCATTTTCCTAAGGAGCATCGCTCCGACACTCTATTTTTTACATTAAATTTAGCTTATCCCATCTGTGTAGATACCGTAGATCCTGAAAATTTAGCAAATCGAGCACCCGAATCACTTAAACAACTTATCCAAAGTTTCCTGCGTCACCAAATCCTTTTTATAAACCAATTCCCAACCAGAATTTTCGACCATAAAAGCCATCATTTCTAGAGCTTGATTGCCTTGTTTTCTAGCACTTTCCAGCAACTCACTTTCAGTTGCTTTTTGCATGATAAATTCCTTGGCATTGGCATTCAGTTTATTATAATCATCTTTACTAAAAGCGTTAAAAGTCCCTTCTGTTATATCGTAGTAATCTAAAGTATGGTCAATGGAAATGATACTAGGTTCCGGTAATTTACTAATGACAATTTGCTGTTTTTCTGGCAAAGCCTCAATTACCATTTCTTCTAAATCATACCCAATGGATACTTTAGCTTTCACTCGAATCAATGCCTTTTTTCGGAAGAAACTAAAGTCATAGCCCCAGTAATCTTCATAATCATAGACCTCCGAAAAATGCCCTTCTACCGTGACAAGTTTATAGACATTCTTGACTTTCTCTAGTAAAACCTGAGAATTTTCTTTCGCCTTTATTTCATTCCAAGTGTAATATTTTTTAGTTAGAAAAACACCACCACCAAAGAATAGGATAAGGGCTAAAGCAATTAATATTTTTTTCATAGCAAAAATGGTATTAGGAACTATAAACGATGAATGATGAACGATAAATTCGTCAACCATTACGTAAACTAAAATATCCGAGATGTCACTAATCCAAGACAAAAATTAGATGAACACGTTTAGATTTTATAATATGGCTAAAAACCGCTCAGTAACAAGAAAAAAATAAATTGAACATTTATCATTCGTGGGGATTTTTAATCCGTGGGGGAAATCAATTTTTAATCCGCTACTTAGCAGGACTAGTAAATTTAGAATCCTTAACCCGAAATCGCCAATCCCAAAGCGCGCATTCTTCCGCATAATCTACTCCGACTCTAGGGCTAGAAATAATATGCTCCTCGCTTATTTTCATTCCTCTATCTTCAATCCAAATTAGGCTATCTTTCGATAATAAACTCACGCCTGTCCATTCTTTAGTAATTCCTAAAGCTTTACTCATAACGCCTGGGCCGCCCGTTAATTGTCGATTCGCTTTGCTTCTACCTCTTCTCTCTAACATAAGTTCGGTATTATCTAAAGGCTCAACAGCACGAATTAAAACAGCATGTGCCATCCCTGCTTTGGCAGTTACCACATTGAATAAATGATGAATGCCATAACACAGGTAAACATAGGCAACACCGCCTTCTTCAAACATAATCGAAGTTCGCTTAGTATGTAAATTTTGATATGCATGACAGGCTTTATCGTCAGGCGCACGGTAAGCTTCTGTCTCGACTATTTTTCCAGCAGTCAATTGACCATCGAAATTAGTGACTAACACTTTACCGAGTAAATCTTTACTTATTTGGACGACGTCTTCTTGGAGGTAAAAAGATTTTGCTAATCGTTGTCCAATAGATTTTGCCATATTTTTAGGTAGAAATTTTTGATAGGCGGGAGAGAAGACTGAATTTCTTTTTGATGATTCTTCGGGGAATTGAAGTTCACTTTTACTTTACATTGCAATAAAAGCATAAGCAAAAACGATAACTGAAATAATTAAACCATACATAAAAATACGGTAGCAAGTCCGCAAATAATTATATTTTTTGGCTAAGACTTTTCCTAAAAAATAAAGGTCTCTTGTCATAGAACTATACAGAAAGTCGCTGTCCTTAATCATTTCCATCATGCCCCAATGGAAATCATCCATTTTCATATTATAGAAATTACCAAAGAATAGTAAGTTCGATTTTTTTTGTCGAATATCTTCTCTGGTAAAAACCCCCTCTGTGACTTTAGGCATAGTGGATAAAGTCGCAAAAACGATAGAGGCTAAACAAACGAATAAAAGTAATAAGGTAGGAATAATTAATTTAGGGTTATCTCCAAAATTCGGCACTAAAGTAGAAACTGAAATAGAAACAATGATGGCATTAATACTCAACATAATATTCGCCTTATTATCGGCAATCGAACTTAAATTAACGTGGGTTCGGTAAGTCGTTCGATACATTGTTTCTACACCTCGACCTAAACGAATTTGAGTGATTTCTTTTTTGCCGCCACCTTTTTTTGCTTTCTTTTTCTTTTTATCTTTTTTATTCTTTTTTTTAGAAATAAGTGCCTTCTCTGCTTCACTCAAACTTTCCCGATTTAATCTTGCTTTTTGCTTAACCAATTGCTTGATATGTTTTTGCTTATTTTTCTCGAAAAGTGCTTGTCCAACTGTCGTTTGAAATTGGTGATTTTGCATGAATTCTAATTCAAAATCAATCCAATCTTGTTCATTCATCACTAATTCTTTCACCAAGACCAACTCTTCTCTAATTTTCCCACATCGAGTCCAATAATTATCTTTTCCTAAATGACTTAAGTCGGCATCGCAAAGTATCTTTTCAAATAAAGTCTTGGGTGCTTGAGGATATTTTGTAGCTAAAATACAATTTTGAATAGTTGTTATTGCAGCTATTGGGTAATCGTTTGCTTTCAGCAATTCAGTTGCATATTCTGCACTTCTTTGTTCATGCCCTTCTGCCCCTTGATTATAACCTGTATCGTGAAACCACGCAGCAATTTCTAATAACTCCCTATTTTCTGCGGTTACTTTCTCTAGCGCACAAATTTCCTTAACTGCATTAACCACATTTATAGTGTGTTGCAAATTATGATAGGCATATTTGTTGGAAATATGTTGCTCGAAGAATTTTCTAGTATAGTCTTCGACACTTTCTAATATGGCTTTTTGCGCTACTTGCATATAGAATTTCTCTGCGTATTTTATACTATTATGGAGACTTACTTTATTAAAAGGTTAAATTATTAAAATTATTGGAAGAATTCGCTAAAGATTTAGAAAAATATATCCTTAGTTAATCAATTTAGCCAATATTTTTGAATTAACCTTTTCTTTTTTACGTTTTTAATAGAAAGTATGTTTTTAAAAAAATAGTTATTTGCTGATTTTGGCAAAAGAAGGAATGATAACAATAGCTAAGAACATACATTAATTGTCTTAAATTATAAAAAGGTATTATTTGTTATTTGAGAAAATACTAAAAATAATAATTACATTGGTTTAGGACAGGTTTTAAAGGGAAGCCTTATTTTTGTCTTTATTTAAGTAGGAGATAAATTTTGAGGTTGTCTCAGAATGAAGATAAAATAAATATCCATGAAAATAGCTGTAGCACAATTGAACTTTCACGTTGGTAATTTTGAAGGCAATCTTCAAAAAATGTTAGTTGCCGTAGAGACTGCCAAAAAGCAAAAAGCAGATATTGTTTGTTTTAGTGAATTGGCAACTACTGCTTATCCACCAAGAGATTTTGTAGAATTTGATGACTTTGTAGACTTGGCGGAGGCTACTGTGAAAAAATTGGCTAAGGCTGCGAAAGGGATTGCGATTATTGTTGGTTCGATTAGTAGAAACCCTGTGATTGAGGGAAAAGATTTATACAATTCTGCTTATTTTTTAGCAGATGGAAAAATTCAACAAGTACAGCATAAAGCACTTTTGCCAACCTACGATATTTTTGATGAGTACCGTTATTTTGAACCTGCCAGCGAGTTTAATATTGTAGCATTTAAGGGCAAAAAAATTGCTTTAACGATTTGTGAAGATATGTGGAATTTAGGAAATGAAAATCCTTTGTATACCATCTGTCCAATGGATGAGTTGATGTCCCAACAGCCAGATTTGATGATTAATATCTCGGCATCCCCATTTGCTTATGACCATGCGCAAGAAAGAATTGAGGTATTAAAAGCGAATGTGGATAAATATAAATTGCCACTTTTTTATATCAATCATTCGGGCGCACAAACCGAAGTGATTTTTGATGGCGGTTCGATTATTATGTCTCCTGATGGAAAAGTTTTTGAGGAACTACCTTACTTTGAAGAATGTGTTAAAACATACAATTTAAAAGAGGTGATGAAAGGTGGGAAAGTATCGGAGCAGCCAAAAGATAAAATGCAATTAATCCATGATAGCATTGTCTTAGGCATTAAAGATTATTTTGGAAAACTAGGTTTTAAAAGAGCTATTTTAGGGTTGTCAGGTGGAATAGATTCGGCGGTAACAGCGGTATTAGCAGCAAGGGCTTTAGGCGCAGATAATGTAAGGGCTGTTTTAATGCCTTCTGAATTCTCTTCCGACCATTCAATAAATGATGCTAGAGATTTAGCTAAAAACTTGGGCATTCAATACGATATTATTCCGATTCAAAAAGCGTATGAGTCTTTTAAAGAATTATTATACCCTCATTTTTTAGGTACTTCTTTTAGTGTTGCTGAAGAGAATATTCAGGCAAGAACGAGAGGTGTTTTATTGATGGCAATGTCCAATAAATTTGGGAGTATTTTGTTGAATACATCTAATAAAAGTGAAGCAGCCGTTGGTTATGGCACTTTATATGGCGACATGTGTGGCGGTTTATCCGTCATTGCAGATGTCTATAAAACAGATGTTTTTGCTTTGGCAAGATACATGAATAAAGATGGGGAGGTCATTCCAGAAAATACAATTACGAAACCACCGTCTGCGGAATTGCGTCCTGACCAAAAAGATTCTGATAGTTTGCCTGAGTACGATATATTGGATGAAATATTATTCCAATACATCGAAAAACAGCAAGGGCCAAAAGAAATTATTAAAATGGGCTTTGATGAACAATTAGTTCGTCGAATTTTACGATTAGTAAATATCAATGAGTTTAAACGCTATCAGACACCGCCTATTTTGCGGGTGTCTTCTAAAGCTTTTGGTATGGGGCGGCGGATGCCTATTGTAGGGAAATATTTATCTTAATCTGTAGCGCCAAGCTCTGCTTGGCGGGCAATTTACCAAGCGAAGCTTGGCACTACAAATCAAATCAATGTCCAAGAAATATTTTTTCAGCTTACTTTTCTTACTACCCTTATTTCTTATAAATTGTGGGGAAAGCTACCTATTTGAAAAGACTTATGAAATAGAAAAAGGAGCATGGCAATACGAGAATACCCTAGACTATTCTTTTGAAATAACGGATACGACAAAAGTTTATAATCTTTTATTGGAAGTCGGCCACTCCCTAGATTATTCTTACCAGAATTGTTATTTTAAAATTTATACCCAATTTCCTTCTGGGGAAAAATCGGAACAATTATTATCCATTGATTTAGCTGATGGAATTGGTCGATGGCAGGGAGATTGTAATAATAAATCCTGTACCATTTTATTGGATATACAAAAACAAGCATTTTTTAATGCTTTGGGAACTCATACCATTACCTTAGAACAGTATATGCGAAAAAATCCATTGAAAGGCATTGAAAGTTTGGCGATTAAATTGGAAGATACTGGTTTAAGTAAATAACCCGTAAATATGACTTCATTCATCTGAAAGCGTTGAACAAAAGAAAATTATTATTCAACGCTTTCAGAATAGGGAATACTGCTTATACCGCAAAAACACGTTCAAAATAACTTCCAACTTCCTCTACAATTACACTTTTATCGCCTTCTATCTCCACACCAGCAATAATTTTTGCTAAGCGTTTTTTGTATTCCATCTGCATTGCTCGACCAATTTGAATTCGCTGCGCTTGTGGAGAACCTGCGCCGTGCATACTTTCCGTTAAATAACCAACGGCATTTCTTCCCAAAGTCATATTTTCAATCAAGCGTAAAATACGCATTCTATCTTCTGTTTTAACACTCGCTTTTCCTCGTAAATATTTTTGGATTAAACCACCAATCTCTGGGTGATTGAGTTCTTGTTCAGAAGGCATGGTAGCCACTAATCCACCTCCTATATCTTGTGCCAATCGGCCAATTTCATAAGGTAATTTCGTGACGTGATGTTTACAAACATTGGCAATCATACTATCACAGATATAAGCGCCCGATTTGGTTTCGTATCCTTGGTAAGATGCCGCTATTCCCGTCGCATAAATGGTCTCATTTAAATGCGTCATTTCTACCAATTTATCTTTGATATGAGAAGCTTTTGGAATTCCATTCATCTCTGCAATATTGGCTGCTGCGCCAATCAAAACATCACCTACGCCACTTTTACAAACATAACTTCTTCTATGATAAGCAGTAAATCGTTCGACTAATAGGGCAGCAAAATCGTATTCGCCATCCATGAATATATATTTATTAGGAATGAACACCTCCTCAAAGATGACCATTGCTTCTTGTCCTCCATACTTCGCATTTCCGACATCAATTGAACCTTCTTCCATACTCCGAGTATCGCAAGATTGGCGACCATAAATATAGGTAATGCCTTTGGCATCTACAGGAACTGCGCCTGTAATCGCATAAGCTTTATCCCCTTCTCCTAAACGCATTGTTGGCATGACAATCATATAATGAGAGTTGATACAACCTGTTTGGTGTGCTTTTGCCCCACTTATATAAACACCTTCGGCCGTTCGTTTCGTGATATGCACAAACATATCAGGGTCTTCTTGCTGATGTGGCGCTAGGCTTCTATCTCCTTTTACATCCGTCATTGCACCGCCGACCACATAATTATATTGGTGCATTAAGGTTAGAAAACCTTTTAATCTTTCATGGTAAGTTGTACCGTGTTTTTCATCTATCTCAAACGTTACCGAATATAGGGAATTAAAGGCATCCATACCAACACAACGCTGAAAACAAGTACCTGTAATTTGCCCTAGTTTTCGTTGCATTTTATTTTGCAAAACCAATTGCTTGGTATCTGTGCAGATATTTAAAAAACGACTAACTGGTTCGCCTGTAAAAGGAGAAATAACCGAGGCTAATTCAGGTGCATGAACGGCTAATTCATACGTTTCTGCAATGGCATTAATAGAAGGACGAATCATTGGATGTTCGACATAATCTTTGACTTTTTCGCCAAAAAGATAAATGGTTAAACCTCTTCCTCGGAGGGAGTTGATGTAAGAAGTGCCGTCGGTAATCTTTGTTGGTGTTTCGTTTGTTGTGGTCATATTTTTTTTTAGAAGTCAGAAGCGAGACCAGAAATTTCAATTTCTTATCAGAAGTCAGGCTTACATTAAGGCAAGTACTGTGATAGAATAAATGAACAATTTTTAAATGGTTAGATAGCTCCTGATTAGGTTTCGGACTACAAGTCCTAACAAGCAACCTTTTTTAGTTGTTAACTTATTTTGTCTGACAATGTAATGGTCTAAATTTTGACAGTTTATAGTCTCTTTAAAGCTTAAAATTACTACTTTATCCCTATTATTTTATTGGCAGGATGTAAAATATCGGTAAATAATTTTAAATTCTCTTGATTTTCTTCCAAATAGAAGGCGTTCAAAATATCTTGTTTCTCTCTCTCTGTTAAATGATAGGTCATAGAAGCCATTTCA
Organism: Bacteroidota bacterium; assembly: GCA_017857395.1. Classification (GTDB taxonomy): domain Bacteria; phylum Bacteroidota; class Bacteroidia; order Chitinophagales; family Saprospiraceae; genus JAFMDF01. The sequence continues at coordinate 73,737 of JAFMDF010000002.1, forward strand.
TTTTGCTTGGTTGGTTGATAAGAAAAACGAATGACATCAAAATGGTCTTCTCCTAGAAGGTCAAAAATAAAACCTAGATTCGTGTCATGTTGAAACTCTTGTAGTTTTAATAACTTACCTGCAATACCCAGCGGGTTAAAAATACTACCAATTAATCCATCTTCATCACTTGGGGTGATTTCATTAATACCGTCTTTTGTATCTATTTGCACTAACACCACCCCACTTGTATTGTCAATAATCCAATCTTTGAAAACGTGTATAAAGCGGGTTGCTGAGGTAATACCATGATTGTCTCTGAACCCTGCATCCAATACTTCTATTTTTGGGTTACTAGGTAAATGCACATTAGGTAAAATATAAGGATAGGTGGCATTCATTCTTAAAGCTGTCGTAAACTTTAAATTCATGGCATCTTGCGCTCGAAATACTTTTCCAAAATCTACCGCATCGGTTTTTACTGTATTTCGCTTACGCTCAAAGATAGGCGTTTTGGTCATATAAGATACGCCTTGTGGCGAAATGACCATTCGACGACCATCATTGACAATGGAAGGTGTAATAAAAAGCATAGGAATAGTGGCTTGTTGTTCTGGTGTTTTATAAGCACTAATCGTTTTATCTAGAATGCCTTCCGTATTTTCATTAAACTGTTTCTCAAAAATATACCCTCGGTCTTTATGATATTCGTAGCCGCCCGATTTAAAAGTTGCCCAAGGCAAAAATAGATCATTGGATACGATGGTAAAAGTGATAGAATTTAGTAAATCTGTAGAAATATTTTCGATGTGTTTATTATCATAAAAGTCTGTTTCTTTTCCCAATGTTTTTTGCAAATAGACTTCTCGCATATAAGCAGCGCCTAGCATACCACCTGAAGCCCCTGAAATTAAGGACGTATGATTCATTAATTTTCCGCCTAAAGCCTTGTCTACTTGTTGCATTACTTGAGTCGTCCAAGTAGCTGCTTTCATACCACCACCACTGACACAAAGTAGCACCATTTTAGGTTTTGCTTGTTTTTGCTTTTGCTTCCAATTATTTAGAATAGCGGTAGTGTTTTCAATATCAGGTACGGTATATTTTGGGAAACTTTGAATATCTAAAGCATCGGTCGTATAACTTGTTTTACTCGTATTATAATTCAAGCCATAAGCCCTATTTTCATGACTAAAGAATTCATATTTTGTCAATTGTTGCACACCCGCCAAAAGTAAAATAATAATAGTCATTCGCCACTTACCAAACCAAAAAGTAACCGCTCCAACCAAAGCAATAATCATACTGCAAAGAATAAAAACACTAGAAGCAGCAGGCAACCTAGAATAAGGATTGTCTATTAAGAAACCTAGTAAGATTAAAAGGAAAAACCCAAATAATTGTACGACTAAGATATTTAAATGGTTTTGCTTAAATACTTTGAACAAAGTTTCTTTATCATAGTGAGTAACACTACGAACTAACATTGGTCGAAAGTCGGTTGATAAATAAGTATCGACTTTCCATTCTGTCCGATTTTCTCTAATAGAATCTATATTAATGTAAGGTCGTCCTGGAGCTAATTTTCCTTTTAAATTAGGTGGTATTTCCCTCGTTTTTGCAAAATGCAAAATGTCTTTATTGGTAAATTCAAAATAGACCGCTAGTAAGGAAATGAGTAATAGGTTTCCTAATAGAAAACCACTACAATTTAACATAATATTCTCGAAAGACCGCAATTCATAATAGCCTTGAAAATAGACGATATGGAGAAAATAAAAGACAAAAAAAGAAAAAGGGATGATGAAATTATTAATGCAAAATTTGGTGAAGGGTTTAGCCATCGTTGCGATAAATGGAAAGCGGTGGGCATCCAATAAATAGGTCGTTAGATTCCAAGCCATCATAAATGCACCAAACCAAAAACCAACAATAAAAAAGCTAAAAAAATTAATTTCACCTAAATATTCAGGTGATAGAAAAAGATATTTCACCCCAAAAATATTTCCAATTTGTCCGCTGATTAATAAAGCGAGTAGTATCCAAGTAAACAATAAAATTAAGTTACTCCTAAAATGCAAAATGAGCAATTGGAAGGGAAAGGAGTAATAAATATTTCTTAAGCGTTTCCTCATTTGGGAGATACTGAAAGTTTTGGTTAAGAAGAATGTAGTAATAAAACTATTTTGCTGTCAATTTAGTTGCTTCTACATTTTAATGCAATGCCCCTTTGTAGTTATTTTGACGAAAGCATCTGCAATTTTAAGCCTTTCATGACAAATAAAAAACGGTAAGACAAAGTGGTCTCCAAAAGACCTACAGTATCTTACCGTTTTAATGATATAGATTTGCGAATATTAAAGTAATCAGATTGAAAGTTGATATTATGAAAATATTAAATCAATATCTAAAGCAACACGACTGCGCATGCGGGCGGATCCATTGGGCTTTAATAGTATATGTCCCCAACGGATTCTTCTCTTTTTATCAATTGAAGCTCTATTAAACCTAAAAATCTTATAAAGTCCGATAATTCATTGGTGTCAAAATAAAACCTTCTGCTTTTAATAAATTGACAACGCCGTTATTCCCACCTAAATGTCCAGCACCTACTGCAAAAAATGTGACTTGCTCGCCCATCATTTTCTGCATTACGGGAATCCAATTTTTATTTCGACCAACCAATAAAAGGTCTTCATATTGTCCGACACCTTCTTCATCTGCCGCAAACATTTTCATCATTCCCTTTAAGTCTTGGTTTTTATATAATTTGACCATTTCGTCTAATTGATCTGTACTAGAACTCTCTACTTTAATACTCTCATATAACATAGCTGCTTGTGCTTCATAAGGAATGCTATCAAACATACTCATTTGGTATTCGGCGGTTTCTAAACCACCAATTGTTTTTTCTTTGCCTTTAGCCATTTCCATAAATTCCATTTCATAACTCATCATTTCGCCTGTATTTAAACCGCCGCCACCAGTCATGTCCATCGATCCGAAGACAGATAAAAACATGGGTTTTATTTTTTCCATCATCTGCCACATAAAATCATTCATGCCCATTTCTGCAAAATGTGCCTTCACTTCTTTATACTTATTGGGTTCTAGGAAATCACTTAAAGTTTGTCCATCAGTCATAAATGCTTTCATCATCAAGCTCATTTGAGTGCCCATATCCATCATATCTTCCATATTAATTTCAAAAGTCACTTTTTTACTTTTATTAAAAGCAGTTTTAGTAGCGTCCGTTAAGAAGAAGTCCTCTTTAGCAATTAAGTGAATGGTTCCATATAAATAAGAGGTGTCTTGTAAACCGTTGCCACTAATTGCCCAAAGTAAGGAATTGGCAATTGGTTTTGGTGCAACCGTTTTTTCAACTGCTTTTTCAATAGGCATTTTAGCCTCTTGTGCCGTTACTGCACCGAATCCAATGAAAAAGAAAAATAGATAATTAAATAAGAATTTCATTCAATATTTTTTATGTGTAGTGGGCGAAATAGCAAATAGGTCAACGACCTTATTAATTGCTGATAAATCTTTCACCCATAAAATTACTTTTTAGACAGCAATATAGCTGACTTGTTTCTAAAGAGAATCCTAAAATTTAAAGAATAGTTTAAAAGTTACTGTTTTTTAAATACTTTATGCTAAATCATTTCTATATTTCGCAGGTTTTCTACGTAGCGGCGACTTCATTCGCCGAGACTATCCATCTTAAAAGGCGAATGAAGTCGCCTATGTATAACGAAAAAGATATGCCATTAATTACTATTGCGCTCGGAATTGCGGTTTTGTTATTCCTTATTATTGGATTGCGGTTTAATGCTTTTATCGCTTTAATTATTGTTTCTCTAGGAATTGGAGTTGCCCTGGGCATGCCGATAACAGACGTAATTGAGTCCATTAAAAATGGAGTAGGCAGCACTTTAGGCTATTTGGCTTTGATACTAGGGTTTGGCGCAATGCTCGGTGCTTTGATTGCCGAAAGTGGTGCGGCACAAAATATTACGACCAGCCTAATCGAAAAATTTGGCATTAAAAATATTCATTGGGCAGTTATTTTAACAGGATTTATTGTCGGTGTTCCCATGTTTTACTCTGTTGGATTCATTATGTTGATTCCAATTATTTTTTCCATTGCCAAATCGACTCGCTTGCCTATTTTGTATGTCGGTATTCCAATGGTTGCCTCGCTATCGGTGACGCATGGTTTTTTACCACCACACCCTGCACCAACAGCCATTGCAGTTATTTATGGAGCAGATATTTCCCTAACCTTATTATACGGAATTATATTAGCCATTCCGACTATCATCATTGCAGGCCCTATTTTTGGTAGCACTTTTAAAAATTTTAAAACCAAAGAAGAACCCAAAGATTTATTTCCACTTAAAGAAATTCCAGCAGACCAATTACCGTCTTTAGGTATTAGTATTTTGACGGCTTTAATTCCCGTTTTATTAATGGCAGCTTCCGCAATTGCGAAACTAACCTTACCCGTAGACAACGTACTTTATAATGTACTAATTTTTTTAGGTGACCCTATTATTGCTATTTTATTAGCGGTTTTATTAGCGATTTATACTTTAGGTATCAATACAGGAAAAACCATGAAAGAAGTGATGGATAGCCTAGCAGAATCCGTCAAAATCATCGCTATGATTATTCTAATTATTGGTGCCGGTGGTGCTTTTAAACAAGTGTTAGTCGATAGTGGAACGGGCGATTATATTACGGAATTAATGGTTGGTTCTAATTTTTCTCCTCTATTGTTGGCTTGGTGTATTGCCGCTGCTTTAAGAATTGCCCTAGGTTCTGCTACGGTCGCTGCTTTAACGGCAGGTGGAATTGTTGCCCCGTTGGTTGGTGCTACTGATGTCAATGCAGAATTATTGGTATTGGCAACTGGTGCAGGTAGTTTGACTTTATCTCATGTAAATGATACAGGTTTCTGGTTATTCAAAGAGTATTTTAATTTGACGATTGGCGAAACGCTACGGTCTTGGACGATGATGGAGACGATTGTTTCTGTTGTTGGATTGGTTGGTTGTTTTGTGTTGGATATGTTTTTGTAACTAAGGAAAATTAGTAGGGAAAAATAACGACCAAAATTTAATGGCAGCAGGGAATGCTATTGAGAGGTCTCCTAAAAACATATCAGAATATGCGAATATAATGCTTACAGAATCACACTTTCCCTATATTCTATTAAAAAATAATGGCAAGAAAAGTACAGCACTCTTTATTAACAAAAGCAAAAACTAACAAAAAAGATGAGTTTTATACGCAACTTATAGATATAGAAAGTGAATTGAAACACTATAAAAATCACTTTAAAGACAAAGTAGTTTATTGTAACTGTGACGACCCAAGAGTTAGCAACTTTTTTAATTATTTTTCCGCTAATTTTAAAAATTTAGGGCTAAAAAAATTAATCACAGCTTGTTATAAAAAACAAGAAATAGATTTGTTCAAGAATAAAAAAACTGAAAATGGATTTTTTATCGAATATGAAGGGGAGAAAGAAGAAAAAAATATAGCCAATACAGATGAAATTGACATAATTCAGTTTAAAGGTGATGGAGATTTTAGAAGTACAGAGAGCATCGAACTTTTGAAAAAGTCTGACATTGTTGTAACTAATCCACCATTTTCATTGTTTCGGGAATATGTTGCTCAATTAATAAAATATGATAAGCAGTTTTTAATAATTGGAAATATAAATGCAATTACATATAAAGAAATCTTTAAATTAATTAAAGAAAACAAGGCTTGGTTAGGAATAAATTTGGGCAGAGGTATTTCTGGTTTTATAGTTCCTGAACATTATGAGCTTTATGGTACAGAAGCTCGTATTGATAGCGCTGGAAATAGAATTGTTTCTCCAAATAATTGTTTGTGGCTAACAAATTTAGATACCTCTAAACGACACGAAGATATAATCCTTTCAAAAACATATTATGGAAACGAGAGCGAATATCCTAAATATGACAACTATGATGGGATTAATGTAAACAAGACCAAAGATATACCTATGGATTACAAAGGTTTTATGGGCGTACCAATAACGTTTTTACATAAATTCAACCCTGAGCAATTTGAAATAATAAAATTTAGAAAAGGAAATGATGAAAAGGATTTATCAATAAATGGTAAATGTCCATACTTTAGAATTTTAATTAAGAACAAAAGGTTACAAATAGGAAATACAAAACAAAGAAATTTGCCATGCTAAAGCTGTAGGCAAACTACTTCCGCCCCTTAAACCGCCGCTTCTTAGCACTATTCCCTGAATTTCGAGCTCGCCCTTTCAAAACCTCCCGTTTCTGATGCTTTCGCTTATCCGCAATTAATTTTTCTATCAAATCTTCACGGTCAATACTTTTTAATTTCTCTCGAATTTGTTGGTGATTTTCTCGTTTATGCCAGAAAAAGAACAAGTGTTGATTTTTCTTTTCTTGTTTGGTTTTCGCCGTATAAACAGGCTTTAAAGTATAAGGATGTAAACCCGTATAATAAATGATAGTCGCCACTGTCATCGGCGTCGGCGTAAAGCCTTGAACTTGCTCCAATTGGAAGCCCATGTCTTTAGTTTCCGCAGCCAAGTTTGCCATGTCCTCTACTTTTGACCCAGGGTGACTGGAAATAAAATAAGGAATTAATGGCTGATTTAAACCATGCTTTTTATTGATGCGGTCAAATTTATTTTTAAAATCATGGAAATGCTTAAAAGAAGGCTTTCGCATGATTTTTAAAGTGTCATCAGACGTATGTTCTGGCGCAACTTTTAAGCGACCGCTAACATGACAAGTAACCAATTGTTCCATATATTCCTCGCCGCTACCATCCGAATTTTTATTATAAGAATCCGATAATAAATCATAACGAATACCACTACCAACAAAGGCTTTTTTGACCTTAGGATTGGCGTCTACTTTTTTATAGAGTTCTGTTAATGGTTTATGCGAAGTATCTAAATTACTACAAATCACAGGGTGGATACAAGAAGGACTAACACATTTATCGCAGATAGATTGCACCTTTCCTTTCATGCGGTACATATTGGCAGATGGACCTCCTAAATCAGAAATATAGCCTTTGAAATCAGGCATTTTGGTAACCGCTTCTACCTCTTTTAAGATAGATTTTTCGGAGCGACTGGCAATAAATTTTCCTTGATGTGCAGAAATCGTACAAAAACTACAACCACCAAAACAACCACGGTGCATATTAATAGAGAACCGAATCATTTCATAAGCTGGAATCGACCCTCGTTTTTTATATTTTGGATGCGGTAATCTAGTATAGGGTAAATCAAAAGAAGTATCAATTTCCTTTTCTAGCATTGGCGGATAAGGCGGATTGACAATTAAGTTTTTGTCTCCATTTTCTTGAATAATTCGCCGTGCCTTAACTTTATTAGATTCTTGCTCCACTATTTTAAAGTTCGCCGCAAAAGAACGTTTATCACGCAAACATTTTTCGTGAGAACTTAAATATACATCCTCCCACGATTTATTTTTAGGAATACCTTCCGATTGTGGTCGATTGACTGCCGTTTGAGGAATCGTGGTGATAGAACGAAATGGCACGCCTCTTTTTAATAAACGCAACAATTCTCGCAAAGGCATTTCGCCCATTCCATACACCAACATATCTGCCCCACTCATCTCCAAAATATTGGGAAACAATTTATCTGCCCAATAATCGTAATGTGTCACTCGTCGTAAAGAAGCTTCAATACCACCAATTAAAACGGGTACCTCAGGATATAATTTCTTTAGAATTTTTGAATAAACAACTGTTGCGTAATCAGGTCGAAAATTCGCTGCGCCACCAGGCGTATAAGCATCTGTAGATCGCTTTCGTTTACTAGCAGTATAATGATTGACCATCGAATCCATACAACCAGAAGTAATGCCAAAAAATAATTTGGGTTTCCCCATTTTTTTGAAATCCCGTAAATCATCTTGCCAATTCGGTTGCGGTACAATACCAATACGCATCCCCTCACTCTCTAGGATTCGACCAATAACGGCCGTTCCAAAAGCTGGATGGTCTACATAGGCATCTCCTGAGATGAGGATGATGTCTAATTCTTCCCATCCTCTCATTTCTACTTCCTTTTTAGTAATTGGAAGCCAATCTGTTACTGGTAATTTATGTTCTAACATGATGCAAATTTACGGATTTTATTGGATGCGTAAGCCCATTAATAAATGACTTTGACTTTTTATGACTTTTTTATGGGAATAAGCGGGTTAATTCTTGCCCTTTTTCTAATTTTAGGGCAAACGAAAAATATCATGTATAATCAACAACTTTTTATCAACGACTTACAATTAAATATTCAAGGGGATATTCTGACCGATGATTTAAGTTTAGGACTTTATTCCACGGATGCTAGTGTCTATCAAATCAAACCTATTGTGGTCGTTTTGCCAAAAGATGAAGCAGATGTTATTAGGGCGGTAAAAATAGCAAATGACCATAAAGTAAGTATTTTACCAAGAGGGGCAGGAACAAGTTTGGCAGGACAGACAGTTGGACATTCGATGATTTTAGATTTTTCAAAATATTTAAATCAGATTATAGCCATTAATGCCGAAGAACGATGGGTGAAAGTGCAACCTGGTATGGCTAGAGATGATTTGAATGTGGTTTTAAAACAGCATGGATTAATTTTTGCACCCGACCCTGCTACTTCTAGTAGAGCAAATGTTGGCGGTATGATAGGGAATAATTCTTCTGGAACGAAGAGTATTTTATATGGTAAAACGGTGGATCATGTATTGGAATTAAAAACTGTTTTATCAAATGGCGAAGTCTGTATTTTTGGCGAATTGGATGCAAAAGCTTATGCTGAAAAAGCAGCGTTAGACAATCGAGAAGGTAATATTTATAGCCAATTTAAAAATATCATTGATAATAATAAAAACGAAATTGAAGCCGCTTTTCCTAAAGTTATGCGCCGAGTGCAAGGCTATAATTTAGATGAATTTATTCATACAGATAATTGGAATTTAGCCAAATTAGTTTGTGGAAGTGAAGGCACTTTAGCCGTTACGTTAGAAGCTAAATTAAATCTAGAATTATTACCAAAACATAAATCAGTCTGTGTTGTGCATTTTGCAGATGTATTAGAAGCAATTCAAGCAGTAGAAACAATGCTAGAATTTCAACCTTCTGCGGTAGAAATACTCGATAAAACAGTGGTTGATTTAAGTCGAAAAAATTTACTGACTAAAAGGAGTTGTCATTTTATAGAAGGCAATCCTGCTGCCATTCAGATTGTCGAATTTTATGCTCAATCAGAAGAAGATGTAATGAAACGACCTAAAGAAATGGTCGCTAAATTAAAAGCATTGGGTTTTGGATATGCTTATCCTGTTTTCCCAGACGGGAAGAATTATGAGGATGTTTGGATGATTCGTAAAAAAGGTTTAGGCTTAATGTTAGGTGTTAAAGGAGACAAAACACCTTTGGCTTTTATTGAAGATTCGGGTATTCCTTCCAAACATTTGCCAGAATATATTGACCGAGTTTTAAAAGTTTGTGCCAAGCATGAAACGGAGGCAGCGATGTATGCACATGCAAGTGTTGGCGTAATTCATGTACGCCCTATTTTAGATTTGCGACAAGCAAAAGATATAGAACGTTTTAAAAGAATTTCAGAAGACACCTTTGACTTGGTGAAAGAATATGGTGGTTCTTGGAGTGGAGAACACGGCGATGGATTGGTAAGAAGTTATAAACTCAAAGAGTTTTTTGGCGACCATGTTTATGGTTTATTAAAAGAGGTCAAGCAATTATTTGACCCCGAAAATTTAATGAATCCAGGTAAGATAATTGATGCCCAACCTATCGACCAAAATTTACGCTATGGTGCAGCTTATAAAGATGAAACCGTTGACACCATTTTTAAATATAAAGAAGATGGTAGTTTTGAAAATGCGGTGCACATGTGTACGGGCGTAGGAGAATGTCGAAAAATGCAAGGTGGCACCATGTGTCCAAGCTTTAAGGCGACTAGAGCAGAAGAGCATTCTACGAGAGGTCGGGCAAATGCTTTGCGTTTAGCCATGTCGAATCAAATAGAAGGTGGTTTGACAAATGAAGAGGTAGTGGATGCCTTGGATTTGTGCTTATCTTGCAAAGCTTGTAAATCTGAATGTCCAAGTAATGTGGATATGGGGAAATTAAAAGGAGAAGTGTGGCAAAAGAAATACGATGAAAAAGGCATTCCATTAAGAGATCGGTTTGTCAGGGATTCAGCGAATATGGCAGCTAAATTTTCTGGAAAGCTAGCAGGATTAGTGAATAGGGTACAAAAAACAAAGCTATTTCGCAATACCTTAGAAAAGGTAGTAGGCATTGAAAAGGAGCGAATTTTACCAGAATATGCTGCTCAACCTTTTTATAAATGGTTTGCTAATAATTATAGCTCCCAAAAAGAAGCGACTAAAAAAGTCGTTCTATTCGCTGATACTTACCTGAATTTTCATGAACCAAATATTGGTATTGCAGCGACTCAATTATTGCAAACTTTAGGCTATGAAGTCATTTTAGCTAATGTCGGTTGCTGTCAACGACCAAAAATCTCTCATGGATTTTTACGTGCTGCTAAAAAAGAAGGCACTGAAACGGTACAAAAATTAGACAAGTATTTTCAGCAAGGATTGACGGTAGTTGTATGTGAACCGAGTTGTGCATCTGCCTTAACGGATGATTTACCAGATTTGATAGAAGATGAAGGATTAGCTAAAAGGTTAAAAAAACAGGTTAAAATGATTGATGTATTTATCCAAGAAGAAATGGAAGCAGGCAATATTCAGCAAGAATTGACGACCAAAGCAAAAAAAATCTTTGTACATGGACATTGCCACCAAAAGGCGATTTATGGTACAAAAGCTATGAAAAATTTATTGGGTAATACGAATGTATCTGAAATCCCTTCGGGCTGCTGTGGCATGGCAGGCTCTTTTGGTTATGAAAAAGAGCATTATGATTTATCCGAAAAAATAGGGAATGAAATTCTCTTGCCTTTTGTTAAAAATATGAAAGCAGAGGAAACGTTGGTGGCTTGTGGTTTTAGTTGCCGACATCAGATTGAGCATTTTACGGGGAAGAAGGCTTTGCATTGGGTAGAGTTGTTTAAAGACAAATAAATTTCCTACTTTTGCACTCTAAAAAAATGATTATGATAAACTTATTAGGTACTCACTTCTTTATGTAGCTTCGCTAACTTGTCTTGACAGTTCCAACTGTCCTTACCATTTCCTACTCATTATTCATCACTAATAATTCATCATTAGAAAAAGATGTTAGATAAATTAGAAGCCATTCAGGAACGATTTTATTATTTGGAAGAGCGCTTGTCTGACCCAAGTATCGTATCCGATCAAAAATTATATGCCAAAACCAATAAAGATTATAGTAATTTAAGAGAAGTAGTCGAAGTTTATAAGAAATATAAAGAAGTGCTAGGAAATATTGAGACTGCCAAAGAGATGTTAGCAGAGAATGATGCAGACATGAAGGAGATGGCAAAGGAGGAATTGAATGAACTAAATCCTAAAAAAGGAGAATTAGAAGAAGCTTTAAAAACCTTGCTGATTCCTAAAGACCCAGAAGATGAAAAAGATGTTATTGTAGAAATTCGCTCTGGAACTGGAGGAGATGAGGCGAGTATTTTTGCGGGTGATTTATATAAAATGTATTCTAGATTTTTTGAGCGGCAAGGTTGGAAAACAGAAGTATTAAATATTACGGAAGGAACGGCAGGCGGCTATAGTAAATTAGTACTAGAAGTTTCTGGTAATAATGTTTTCGGTCGCTTAAAATTTGAATCGGGGGCGCATAGAGTACAGAGAGTTCCAAAAACAGAATCTCAAGGTAGAGTGCATACTTCGGCAGCAACCGTAGTGGTGATGCCAAAATTGGAGATGGAAGACGTAAATATTGTCAAATCGGATTTAAAAGTAGATACTTTCCGTTCGAGTGGTGCGGGCGGACAGCACGTTAATAAAACGGAATCTGGTGTTCGATTTACCCACCTTCCTACGGGAGTGGTAGCAGAAAGTACAGATGGACGGTCGCAAATTCAGAATAGAGAGATTGCTTTGCAGCGGTTGTACCAAAAAGTATATGATCAGCAGCGAGCAGCGCATGATTCTAAAGTAGCGGCGGCTAGAAGATCATTAGTTGGGTCGGGTGATCGTTCTGGTAAGATTCGAACTTATAATTATCCACAGAATCGAGTGACGGATCACCGAATTAATTTGACACTTTATAGTTTAGATAAAATTATAGAAGGGGGGATAGATGAGATACTACAAGCCTTGCAAGTAGCAGAAAATGCAGAGAAGCTAAAAGCAGAAGCGGAAATGGATTAACAGTAGGCAGTTAGCAGTGCGTGCAGTAGGCAGTAAAATGCTGATTTAAATTTTGCAAAAATATAGTTGCTAGAACAGTCTTATCAATTACTTTTGCAATATCAATATAAAAGAAAAAGCCTTTTACTCACATGGAGTAGAAGGCTTTTTCTTTTATGAAAAAACTATAGACATTAGCAAATAATCAAGTATTTCCTGCCTACGGTTCTATCGGTTCATAGAAGTCATTAATTCGTCATTATTAGAAGACCCTACCATTTGCTTTCTTAAGAAAGAGTATGCTTCTTCTGGCTTCATATCTGCTAAGTGATTACGTAGAATAATCATTCGTTGTAAAGAATCCTTATCAATTAATAAATCATCTCTACGAGTACTAGATTTATTTAAGTCAATAGCAGGATAAAATCGTCTATTGGCTAAATGTCTATCTAGTTGAAGTTCCATATTACCAGTACCTTTGAATTCTTCAAAAATTACCTGATCCATTTTAGAACCTGTATCAATTAAGGCAGTAGCTAAAATTGTTAAAGAACCGCCGTGCTCAATATTTCTTGCCGCACCAAAGAATTTCTTAGGTTTGTGTAAAGCATTTGCTTCTACACCACCAGATAATACTTTTCCGCTTGCAGGCGCAACGGTATTATATGCTCTAGCCAAACGAGTAATCGAATCTAAAAGAATAATTACATCGTGACCACATTCTACTAAACGTTTCGCTTTTTCTAAGACAATCCCTGCTACTCTTACATGGTTTTCAGCAGGTTCATCAAAGGTAGACGCAACTACTTCTGCATTCGTGCTTCTTCTCATATCTGTGACCTCCTCCGGACGCTCATCTACTAATAAGACAATCATGTAGGTTTCAGGATGATTTTTTGTAATCGCATTCGCAACATCCTTTAATAAGAACGTCTTACCTGTTTTGGGTTGAGCTACAATTAGTCCACGTTGTCCTTTACCAATAGGCGTAAACATGTCAATCATTCGATTCCCAAAGTCTCTACCCGTTGGAGAAGTATTTAATTTAAACTTTTCAGTTGGGAAAAGCGGTGTTAAATAATCAAAAGGTACTCTATCTCTAATCTCTTGAGGTAATAGTCCATTGATTCTAGAAACTCGAAGTAAAGCAAAATATTTTTCGCCTTCTTTTGGAGGTCGAATTGCACCTCTAACAGTATCACCTGTTCTTAGACCAAATAGTTTAATTTGAGAAGGAGAAACATAAATATCATCAGGAGAGGTCAAATAATTATAATCTGAAGAACGAAGGAAACCATATCCATCAGGCATCATTTCCAATATACCCTCTCCTTCAATAATACCATCCAGCTCAATATTGAACTTTGGATTATTTGGGTCTTCTTCTACTTGGTCATCATACTTTCTACGATTGTTTCGGCTACCTCTATCTCTATCTCTATCTCTATCTCTTCCTCTATTATCTCTATCTCGACTGTCCCTGCTATCTCCTCGGTCACCACGATCTCGATCTCTGCTGTCCTTGCTATCTCTATCACCACGATCTCTGTCCCGACCTCGGCTGTCCTTGCTATCTCGGCCACCACGATCTCTGTCGCGATCTCTTCCTCTGTCGCGATCTCT